>NZ_CP010869.1:2652500-2952500 GCF_001305615.1 Actibacterium sp. EMB200-NS6 | reverse complement strand
GCCGGATGCAGGGCACGCCCGCGCAGCTGTGCCACCTCATAGGCGGCGGCCATGGTGCGCAGCATCGAAAAGGATGACCCGCCGCCGGTGTCGGTGGCCAGGCCGATGCGCTGGCCTTCTCGCATCAGCCCGTCCATGTCGAACAGGCCCGATCCGATGAAGGTGTTCGACGTCGGGCAATGCACAAGGCTGGCATCCGCCTCTTTCAGCCGCGCCCGTTCGCGCGGTTCCAGATGGATGGCATGGCCGAACACCGCGCCGGCGCCCAGAAGGCCGTGGCATTCGTAGGTATCCAGATAGTCGCGCGCCTCCGGGAAGAGGGACCGGGCCCAGGCCACCTCATCAACCTGTTCGCTCAGATGGGTCTGCATCAGGCAATCTGGATGTTCGGCCCAGAGCGCGCCCATGGCGGCAAGCTGTTCGGGGGTCGAGGTGGGCGAAAATCGCGGCGTGATCACATAGGACAGCCGGCCCGCCCCATGCCATTTCTCCAGCAGCGCCTTGCTGTCGTCATAGGCCGATTGCGGCGTGTCGCGCAGGCCTTCGGGCGCATTGCGATCCATGCAGGTCTTGCCGCCCAGCATCCGAAGGCCGCGCGCCTGTGCCTCGGAGAAATAGGCATCCACGCTTTCGGGGTGGATCGTGCAGAAGGAACAGACAGTGGTGGTGCCGTTGGCGAGCACCAGATCGAAATACCGCGCGGCGATTTCGGCGGCATAGGTGGCGTCGGCGAAGCGCATCTCTTCGGGGAAGGTATAGGTGTTGAGCCAGTCGATCAGCCGTTTGCCCCAGCTTGCGATCATCGCCGTTTGCGGGAAATGCGCATGGGCGTCGATGAATCCTGCGGTGATCAGCCCGTCGCCGTAATCCCGCACCGTGGCACCCGGGTGCCGCGCGCGCAGCTCATCCGCCGTGCCGGTCTCTTGGATCAGGCCGTCGCGCAACGCAACGCCGCCGTGGCGCACATGAACGGCCGATTCCGCCACGCCCGCGGCGAAGGGATCGGCGCGAAAGCTCAGGGTCTGCCCCAGAAGAAGCGTGGTGTCGGCCATGCGTGTCCCTCGTGTTTCCGGCGCAGCGTAAGGGGCGCGCGCCGCGGCGTAAATCACGCATCTTGCCCTGTTGCTCGATCCGGGCTTTGGCTATGGTCGGGCCAAAGCGCAGGGGGCAGGCCATGGCGGAAGAGATCACCGAGCAGGTGGAACGCGAAGACGACGGATACGGGCTGGACAACCGCACCGTTGCGGCGGTCCGGCTTGCCGTGGCGGCAGGCGATGGCCCCCGGCTGGGCGCGCTGCTGGAGCCGCTGCATGCCGCCGACATCGCCGACCTTCTGGAGCAGATGGACAGCGGCCACCGGCGCGAGATCCTGCTGCTGGACCCGAGCCATGTGGATGGCGAGGTGCTCTCGGAGCTTGATGACAGCATCCGCGAGGAGGTCATCGAATTCCTGCCCAGGAATGTTCTGGCCGACGCGGTGCGCGATCTGGAATCCGACGATGTCGTCGATCTGGTCGAGGATCTGGAAGAGCCGCAGCAGGCGGCGATTCTGGATGCGCTGGAAGATGCCGACAGGGTCGCCGTCGAACAGGCGCTGAGCTATCCGGAATATTCCGCCGGCCGCCTGATGCAGCGCGAAGTCGTGGCCGCGCCCGAGCATTGGAACGTGGGCGATGCGATCGACTATCTGCGCTCCAACAAGAAGAAACTGCCCGAGGAATTCTATCATATCATCGTGGTCGATCCGCGGATGAAGCCGGTGGGCTATGTCACCCTTGGCAAGCTCCTGTCGACCAAGCGCAGCGTGCCCCTGACCGGTATTCTGGAAGACAGCTTCCGCGCCATCCCCGTGACCCAGCCGGAATCCGAGGTCGCCTATGCCTTCAACCAGTATCACCTGATCTCTGCCCCCGTGGTCGATGACGAAGGGCGGCTGGTGGGCATGATCACCATCGATGACGCGATGATCGTGCTGGATGAAGAGCATGAGGAAGACATCATGCGCCTGGCCGGTGTTGGTGAGGGCAGCCTGTCGGACAGGGTGATCGAAACCACCAAGCGCCGCTTCCCGTGGCTGTTCGTGAACCTGATCACGGCCATTCTGGCCTCGCTGGTGATCGCGCAGTTCGAGGCGACGATCGCGCAGTTCGTGGCGCTGGCGGTGCTGATGCCCATCGTCGCCTCGATGGGGGGCAACGCGGGCACCCAGTCGCTGACCGTGGCCGTGCGGGCCATCGCCACCAAGGACCTTACCGGATCGAACGTCTGGCGCGTTGTCCGCCGCGAGGCGCTGGTGGGGCTTGTGAACGGCAGCATCTTCGCGCTGGTCATGGGCGTCATCGGCATCCTGTGGTTCGGCACGCCGATGCTGGGCGTGGTGATCGGGGTGGCCATGGTGGTGAACCTGGTGATCGCCGGTCTGGCCGGGATCCTGGTGCCCGTGGCGCTGGACAGGTTCGGCGTGGATCCGGCGCTGGCCTCGGGCGCCTTCGTGACGACAGTGACCGACGTGGTCGGCTTTTTCGCCTTTCTCGGGCTGGCCGCGGTTCTGCTGCTGTGAGCGGGATCGCCGAGCAGAAGGCCGCGGCGCGCAAGGCGGCCTTCGCGCGCCGCAAAGACGTGCATGACGAGCTGCGCGGGGCAAGGGCGGCGCAGGTGCTGCTGGAGGTGCTGAGGCCGCAGGCGGGCAGGGTGGTCTCTGGCTACATGCCGATCCGCACCGAGGCCAGCCCGCTGCCCGCGATGCTGGGGATGATCGGCCTGTCATCCGTGACCGTGCCTGTCATCCAGGGCGAGGGCCTGCCGCTGATCTTCCGCGAATGGCGCCCCGACAGCGCGATGATCGATGGGCCGTTCGGCGCGTTGGTGCCGGCCGACGGCGATTTTCTGGCGCCGCAGGTGCTGATCGTGCCCTTGCTGGCGTTTGACCGGCGCGGCTACCGGCTTGGCTATGGCGGCGGGTATTACGACCGGACGCTTCAGGCCCTGCGCGCAAGCGGGCCTGTGCTGGCCATCGGCTTTGCCTATGCGGCGCAGGAAATGGCCGAGGTGCCGACGGAGGACACCGACCAGCCGCTGGACATGGTGGTGACAGAGGCGGGCGCGCTGGCCCTTGCCGGATGATCGCGCCCAAAAATCGCGCCGCGCATCGCGGGGGCTTGCCCTGACCGACCGGGCGTCCTAGGCATTACGCCATGAAAATCCTCTTCCTTGGCGATGTGATGGGCCGTGCCGGCCGTGCCGCGATCACCGAGCGCCTGCCGAAGCTGCGCGCCGACTGGGGCCTCGATTTCGTTGTGGTCAACGGTGAGAATGCCACCTCTGGCGCGGGGCTGACCGCGGCCCATGCGAAGGCTCTGCTGGAGGCCGGCGCCGATTGCCTGACGCTGGGCGATCACGCCTTCGACCAGAAAGAGATGCTCAGCTTCATCGAGCAGGAGCCGCGTATCCTGCGGCCGCTGAATTTCGCCAAGGGCGCGCCGGGCAAGGGCTACCGGCTGTGTTCGGCTGCGGGCGGGCGCAAGGTGCTGGTGACCCAGGTGCTGGGCCAGGTCTTCATGAAGCGGCCCTTCGACGATCCCTTCTCTGCGATCGATCTGGTGCTGAAGGCGCACCCGCTGGGCGGGCAGGCGCAGGCCATTCTGGTTGATATGCATTGCGAGGCGACATCAGAGAAGATGGCGATGGGCCATTGGTGCGACGGGCGCGCCAGCATGGTGGTCGGCACCCATACCCACGTGCCGACCGGCGATGCCCAGATCCTGCCGGGCGGCACCGCGTTCCAGTCGGACGCGGGCATGTGCGGCGATTACAATTCGGTCATCGGCATGGACAAGGCGGAGCCGCTGCGCCGGTTCATCACCGGTATGGGCAAGGGGCGTTTTACCCCGGCGGGGGGCGAGGCCACGCTTTCCGGCCTGTATATCGAAACCGACGACCGGACGGGCAAGGCCACCCGCGTGCGGATGATCCGTGAAGGCGGGCGTCTGGAGGCGGCCGCGCCATGACCGGGCGCCCGGCTCTGGTCGCGTTTCTGGCGCTTCTGGGCGCGGGCTGGGGGATGACACAGCCGCTTGCGAAACTCTCTGTCTCGGGCGCGTATCGCCAGTTCGGGATCATCTTCTGGCAACTGGTCATCGGCGCGCTGCTGCTGGGCGCGATCACCTGGCTGCGCGGCAGGCCGCTGCCGATGACGGCGCGCCACCTTCGGCTTTATGTCTTCATCGCGCTGGTCGGCACGCTGCTGCCCAACGCAGCGTCGCTGCAGGCGGCGGTGCATCTGCCGGCCGGCATCGTCTCTATCCTGCTGTCGCTGGTGCCGATGGTCTCTTTCCCCATGGCGCTGGCGCTTGGCGTTGACCGGTTCAGCTGGCCGCGCATGGCCGGGCTGGGCTGCGGGTTGGCCGGGGTGGTTCTGATCGTCGGCCCCGACGCGGGGCTGCCCGACCCCGGCATGCTGGTTTTCGTCCCGCTGGCCCTGATCGCGCCGGTGTTCTACGGGGTCGAGGGCAACGCGGTGGCCAAATGGGGCACCGCCGGGCTGGACCCGATCCAGCTCTTGTTCGGGGCCTCGCTGGTGGGGGCGGTGCTGGCGCTGCCCGCCGCGCTGCTGCTGGGGCAGTGGATTTCGCCGCTGCCGCCCTGGGGCGTGGCGGATCTGGCGCTGACTCTGAACGCGGTGATCCATGCGCTTGTCTATGCCGGCTATGTCTGGCTGCTGGGACGGGCGGGGGTGGTTTTCGCGGTGCAGGTTTCCTACCTGGTCACCGGTTTCGGGGTTCTGTGGTCCATGCTGCTGCTGGACGAGGCCTATTCGGGCTGGGTCTGGGCGGCGATGGCGCTGATGTTCGCCGGTCTGTTCCTTGTACAGCCCCGCCCGAACAAGGTGCTTGTGCCGCCGCCGCCTGTGGCTAATGATACGGGCTGACCGGACAACAGGCCCAGGCTGAATGATCGCACTCTCCCTTTCTCCCACAGGCGATGCCATTCTGGCGCTGTCTGTTGTGTTCGTGATGTTCGTGCTTTTCGTCCGGGAACAATACCCGGCCGAGGTTGTGGCGATCTCCGGTGCGGCGGTGATGCTGGTGCTGGGCATACTGCCCTATGACAGGGCGCTGAGCGTGTTGTCGAACCCCGCCCCCTGGACCATCGCGGCGATGTTCATCGTGATGGGGGCGCTGGTGCGCACCGGCGCGCTCGACGGGTTCACCCAGGCCGCGGAGCGCAACGCGCAAAGCCGCCCCAGGCTGGCGGTGGGCGGTCTGATGCTGTTCGTGGTCGGGGCCTCGGCGGTGGTGTCCAATACGCCGGTGGTGGTGGTGATGATCCCGGTGTTCGTCCAGCTTTCGCGGACGCTGAACCGGCCGGCCTCGAAATTCCTGATCCCGCTCAGCTATGCGGCGATCCTGGGCGGCACGCTGACGCTGATCGGCACCTCGACCAACCTGCTGGTGGATGGCGTGGCGCGGGCGCAGGGGCTCAAGCCCTTCACGATTTTCGAGGTCACGCCGCTCGGGCTGGTCCTTGTGGTCTGGGGCATGATCTACCTGCGGGTCTTCGCGCCGCGGCTGTTGCCGGAACGGGCGAGCATGGCCACGCTGATGTCCAACAAGTCGAAGATGAAATTCTTCACCGAAGTCGCCATACCCGAAGACAGCGAACTGGTGGGCATGCCGGTGATGACGGTCGATCTGTTCCGGCGCGAAGGCGTGCGGCTGATCGACGTGCTGCGCGGCGATGCATCGCTGCGGCGCGACCTGAAATCGGTGCTGATCGAACCGGGCGACCGCATCGTGCTGCGCACCGAGATGTCAGAGCTTCTGGGCATGCAGCAGAACAAGAGCGTGCGGATGATCGACAAGCTCAGCTCGGTCGCCACCTCGACGGTCGAGGTGCTGATCACGCCGGGCTGCCGCATGGTGGGCCGCAGCCTCGGCTCGTTGCGTCTGCGCCGCCGTTACGGCGTCTATCCGCTGGCGGCGCACCGGCGGAACCAGAACATCGGGCGTCAGCTTGACGACCTTGTGGTGCGCGTGGGCGACACGCTGCTGCTGGAAGGCTCGCCCGAAGACATTCAGCGGCTGGCCGTGGATATGGAACTGGTCGATATCACCCAGCCCTCGGCGCGCGCTTATCGCCGGGGCCATGCGCCTGTCGCCATCGCGTCGCTTGTGGGGATCGTCGCGCTGGCCGCCTTTGGCGTGGCGCCGATCTTCCTTCTGTCGGTGCTTGCGGTGGCGGTGGTTCTGCTGACGCGCTGCATTGACGCCGAAGAGGCGTTTTCCTTTATCGACGGTCGGTTGCTGGCGCTGATCTTCTCGATGCTGGCGATCGGCGCGGCGCTGGAGGAATCGGGCGCCGTACAGCTTATCGTCGATGCGGCCTCGCCTGCGCTGATGGGCCTGCCGCCGTTCCTGATCGTCTGGGCGATCTACCTGCTGACCTCGTTCCTGACAGAGCTTGTGTCGAACAATGCGGTCGCCGTGGTGGTAACCCCCATCGCCATCGGGCTGGCGCAGGCGCTCGGCTTCGACCCGCGGCCGCTGGTGGTTGCGGTGATGATCGCCGCATCGGCCAGTTTCGCCACGCCCATCGGCTATCAGACGAACATGCTGGTCTACGGCCCCGGCGGCTACAAGTTCACCGATTTCATGCGGGTGGGCATTCCGCTGAACCTGTCCATCGGTCTGCTCGCCTCTGCGATCATACCGTTGCTCTGGCCGCTCTGAGCCGCTATTGCGTCCGCCCAAGGAGAAACCCGCATGTTCCGCGCCCTGCTGCCCGTTTTGCTGTTCGTTGCCGCCTGCGGCGTGCAAACCTCCAGCCGCCCCGAAGCGGTGCTTGTCGAGCGTGACCGGATCACCGTCAGCATGAGCAGCGGCTGGCCCTGTATGGGCTTTCGCACTGATGAAACGCGCACGGCCGATGGCTGGGCCGGGCGGCTGGAAGGCTGCCCCGACGCGTATCCCTACCGGGTCTCGCTCTACGGCATGTCGAATCCGCTGCGGACGCTGCTCGTCGAGGTGTTCGAGGCCATCGGCGCCGAAGACCTGATCGCGCCGGCCGCGCTGGTCGAGATCACGACGGATACCGGCCATGTCTATCGCTTCCGCTCGCCCGATCCGCGCAAGGATGATTGATCCGCCAGGGCCCTAGCGATCCGGCGTTTTCCAGTCGGCCCGCGGCGCGCCCCGGTCGCGCAGCCGCAGCGCCATGCCCACCGACACGCCGACACCGATGGCGACGGTCAGATCAACCGTGACCGTCAGAACCAGCGTCAGCAGCAGCAAGAGCCGGTCGGACGGCCGGGCCGCCATGTAGCCGCGCCACTTGTGCGGCTCGCTCATGTTCCAGGCCGTCAGGATCAGCAGCGCGGCCATCGCCGGCATGGCCAGGTATCCCGCCAGCGGCGCGGCAAGCATCATCAGCCCCAGGATAACCAGCGCGTGCACGATTCCGGCCACGGGGGTTTTCCCGCCGGCCCGGATATTGGTCGCGGTGCGGGCGATGGCGCCGGTGGCGGGCAGGCCGCCGAACAGCGACGAAGCGATATTGGCAACGCCCTGCGCCAGCACTTCGGCATTGGGGCGGTGGTGCCCCTCGATCATCCGGTCGGCCACCATGGCCGACAACAGCGACTCGACCCCCGCCAGAAAGGCGATGATCAGCGCCGATGGCAAAAGCTCGGTCACCCGCGCGAGGGTGAATACCGGCAGGTGCGGGGCGGGCAGGCGGTTTGGCAGCGCCCCGAACCGGCCGTTGATCGTATCGACCGGCAGATGGGCCAGCGCCACCAGGGCCGAGCCTATGGCCACCGCTACGATCAGGCCGGGCAGTTTGGGCCAGGCGCGCCGGAACACCACGATCAGCACGATCGTGACCAGCCCCACCCCGACGGCCCACGGGTTGAGCGTGCCGCGCGCCGCGAACAGCCCCGCCAGCTTGCCGAAGAAATCGGCGGGCAGGGCGCCGGTGGACAGGCCAAGGAAATCCTTCAGCTGGCTGGTGCCGATGATGATGGCGATGCCGATGGTGAACCCGTTCACGACCGCCTCGGGGATGAAGGCGATCAGGTTGCCTATCCTGAAATACCCCGCGATCAGCAGGATGATCCCCGCCATGAACGTCGCCAGCACCAGCCCGTCATACCCATGCCGGGCGATCACCCCGTAGACGACCACGATGAACGCCCCGGTAGGCCCGCCGATCTGCACCCGGCTGCCACCGAGCAGCGAAACGAAGAACCCGCCGATGATCGCCGTGACCAGCCCCTGCGCCGGCGTGGCGCCCGAAGCGATGGCGATTGCCAGGCTCAGCGGTATGGCGACCATCGCGACGGTAACGCCCGCCATCGCATCGGCGGCGAAAAGGGGCCAGCTGTAAGTCCTGAGGGTCGTGAGGATTTTCGGGTGTCGCATGGTGAAATCAATTGAAAAAGGGGTGCGCGCCCCGATGACAGCGTTTCACATGGAAGGCATGGTTGGCAATCGGAATTCAGCATTTCCCCTGCGGCTCATTTCACCGCTGCCCTTGCAGGCCGCGCCGCCCCTGAATTATAGAGTGCCGCAGGCACGGGATCAGGTTCGGAGAGTTTCATGGCAGGCCATTCCAAATGGGCGAATATCCAGCATCGCAAGGGGCGGCAGGACGCCGCGCGGTCAAAGCTGTTTTCCAAGCTGTCCAAGGAAATCACCGTCGCGGCCAAGATGGGCGATCCCGACCCCGACAAGAACCCGCGCCTGCGGCTGGCCGTGAAAGAGGCCAAATCCAACTCGGTGCCCAAGGATGTGATCGACCGCGCCATCAAGAAGGCGACCGGCGGCGATGCCGAGAGTTACGATGAGATCCGCTACGAAGGCTACGGGCCCGGCGGCGTTGCCGTGATCGTCGAGGCGATGACAGACAATCGCAACCGCACCGCCTCGAACGTCCGCTCCACCTTTACCAAAAGCGGGGGCAATCTGGGCGAGACGGGTTCAGTGGGGTTCATGTTCGAACGCAAGGGGCAGGTAACCTATGCCGCCGATGTCGGGGATGCCGACACGGTGATGATGGCCGCGATCGAGGCGGGCGCGGAGGATGTGGAGAGTTCGGAAGAGGGCCACGTCATCTGGTGCGCCGATACCGACCTCAACGAGGTTTCGACCGCGCTCGAGGCGGCGCTTGGGGAATCGGTCTCGACCAAGCTTGTGTGGCAGCCGCAGACCACCACCGAGCTGGATCTTGAAGGTGCCCAGAAGCTGATGAAGCTGATCGAGGCGCTGGAGGATGACGACGACGTGCAATCGGTCACCGCGAATTTCGAGATCTCGGACGAGGTGATGGCGCAGCTTTAAGGGCGGCACGGGCGAAGCCGGGTTGATTTTGTTCCCGGTTTTGACGCCGCACCTGGTGATGTGATCCGGCGGCGCGCTCCGGGCTCCGCATTCTTCCTTGGGCGGCACGGCACTTCTGACCTGCCGCGCCGTGACACTGCGCGTCGAACCGACTAGGGTTCGAACTATTGAAGACGTGAAAAGATATTGAATGCGCGTGGGCGCGCTCCGCTTGCCCACGGCGGCAGAGAGGCTGATTTTTAGCATGACAGAAAACATTACCCCGGACCTGCGCCAGGGTCTGCCCGAAGCCCTGCGGTATCTGGTGGCCGAATACCCGCGTGACATCTGGAGCGGCCACCGGAATTTCGAAGGCCTGACCCGCTTCTGGCTGGAGCGTCACGTCATGTTCCGGCAGGTGCTGGCACGGCTGGAGCAGGAGGCCGAGGCGATGCTCGACGGCAAGATGGAGGCACGGCGCTATCAGCAACAGACCGCGCGCCTGGCGGGGCTTTTTCTGAACCAGCTCGACAGTCATCACCAGGTCGAGGATCAGCACTATTTTCCGCAACTGGCCGCTCTCGAGCCCCCGCTTGCACGCGGGTTCGAGATTCTGGATGCCGATCATCATCTGATCGACGGTCATCTGACCCGGCTGGCTGACACGGCAAATGCGATGCTGCGGGCCGATCCCCTGTCGCCCCTGACCGATGTAGTCGGAGCGCTGAAGCACACTTATGAACGGATCGCGCCCTTTCTGAATCGCCATCTTCTGGACGAGGAGGAACTGGTCGTGCCGGTGATCCTCAAACACGGCCCGCTCCTGCACGGCTGATCCTCGAAAGGGCGGAAATTTTCCGCCGGAAAATGCGCAGCTGAGCGTTTACCTGTGGATGGGTCCAAACGATGGAGTGATGTGGGATGTCGATCAGACGGGTATTCTTTTGGGCCCACCTTGTGGCGGGCGTGGCTGCGGGCCTTGTCATCGTCTTTCTTTCGGTCACAGGGGCCTTGCTGACCTACGAGCGACAGATCATCGCCTGGGCCGAGAAAGGCAGCCTCGCGCTGCCGGCAGAAGCGGGCGCGCCGCTCAGCGCTGATGCGCTGGCGACGGTCGCGGAACAAATCGGCAAGGGCGCGGCCACGTCGCTTGTTTTGCGCGATGACCCCGCGGCGCCGGTGACGGTGCGTACTGGCAGATCCAACACCACGCTGGTTGACCCTTATTCGGGCGTGGTTCTCGAAGACGGGGCGGCCGGCGTCCGGGCGTTTTTCGACTATGTTACCCGGCTCCACCGCTGGTTCGCGATGGAAGGCGTGGCGCGGGAGACCGCAGCGGCGATCACCGGGGCGGCCAACCTTGTCTTCCTGTTCATTCTGGGCTCGGGCATCGTTCTGTGGTGGCCGAAGAAATGGAAGTGGCGGCTGGTGCGCATGAACCTCGTGTTCCGGCGCGGCCTGCCCAACGCCAAGGCGCGGGACTACAACTGGCATCATGTGTTCGGCATCTGGGCGCTGATCCCGCTGATCGTGGTGGTCGCCACAGCGGTGGTGTTTTCCTATCCCTGGGCCAATCGCGCCGTTTATGCCGCCTTTGGCGAAGAGGTGCCTGCCCGCAGCGGCCCGCCGGGCGCCGCACCCCTGGCGAACCAGTCTCAAGGCAACGCCCGGATGGATGGAGACCCGGCAGGCCAGCAGTTGCAGGCGATCGTTGATGACGCGAAGCTTCGGCTGCCCGAGTGGCGCAGCATCACCCTTTCCCTGCCCGACGCCGCCGCGCCCGTAGAGCTTCGCGTGGATAGCGGCACGGGCGGACAGCCGACAAGGCAGACGACCCTGACCTATGCCGCCGACAATGCGCAGTTGGTGTCGGAACGCGGCTTTGTCGACGAAAGCCCGGCGACGCGCGCGCGCATGCTGATCCGGTTCCTGCATACGGGCGAGGCGCTGGGGATCATCGGCCAGACGATTGCCGGGCTTGCCTCGCTCGCCTCGGTCATTCTGGCCTATACCGGGCTTGCGCTGGCCTGGCGCCGGCTGGTCACGCCGCTTTTGCGCAAACGCCGGGTGGAACTTGATCGGCGTCAAGGTTAGGGGTGGGGCAGGCCCCTAATCTCGATCGAAACACAAAGGAAGGAGACCGCAAATGTCCCACACCCCGCATGAGCTGGCCGATGAATTTCCCGAAAAAGCCGATGCGATCCACGCGCTGAAACTCAGCAATCCGCATTTCGCCAAGCTGGTGGACGAGTATCACGAGGTGAACCGCGCCATCCATCGCGCGGAAACCAATGTCGAGCCGACCGACGATTTTCACGACGCCGAGATGCGCAAGACGCGCCTGACCCTGAAAGATCAGATCGCGCGGCTTCTGGCCGCCCCGGCCGAGGGCTGAAACAAAGGCGCGGCAGGGGGCAATCGCCCTGCCGCGCGCCGTTCATTCGGCAATCTCATAGGGCAGCACACCGCGGTGATCGGGATCAACGGTCAGGCGGCGTTCCAGCGGCGGAACCGAGCGCTGGTGGCAGTTCTTCCGGTCGCAGATGCGGCAGGAAATCCCGATCGGTTCGAACGCGGCGGCACGGGCCATATCCAGATCATCGGTATAGACAAGCTGCGCCGCATGTTGAATCTCGCAACCCAGACCGATCGCAAAGCGGCGCACCGGCGCGCCCCAGGCACCGCCGGGTTTCGTCACGTCGCGGGCCAGGCAGAAATAGCGCACCCCGTCGGGCGTTTCCGCCAGTTGCCGCAGAAACCGCCCCGGTGTTTCGAAGGCACGGTGCATGTTCCACAGCGGGCAGGCCCCGCCGAACCGGGCGAATTGCAGTCGGGTGGCCGAATGGCGCTTGGTGATCGTGCCCGCCTGATCGACCCGCACAAAGAAAAACGGCACGCCCTTCGCGCCCGGCCGCTGCAGCGTTGAAAGCCGGTGCGCAACCTGCTCGATCGAGGCGCCGAACCGGTCGGCCAGCCGCTCCAGGTCATGCCGCGTTTCCTGCGCGGCGGCGAGAAAGGGGCCGTAGGGCAGCAGCGCCGCGCCGGCGAAATAATTGGCAAGGCCGATGCGGGCGATGGCGCGGGCCTCGTCGCTCTGGAACCGAGCGAAATCCAGCGTTGCATCCAGAAGCTGCGCCTGGGTCAGCAGCGCCACCTGATGCAGCAGTTGGAAATTCCGCGACGCAGGCTCTGCATGCGAGGAGATGGTCAAGACGCGCCGCGCCGCATCGAAATCGCGCAGCGCGATCTTTTCATCCAGCCTGACGGTAATGCCTGCCGCATCAAGCGCCACGGCGGCCAGCGCGACCGGATCCCCCGGCTCGCCCCGGGGGCAGGCGAACCGTTCGGCGGCACGGTCCACCGCGTCGATATAGTTGTCGCAGTAGTGGAAGAAGTCGCGCACCTCTTCCCAGGGCGAGGATTGCGCGCGCCCGTCTTCGCGCCCCAGCGCCTCGTCCAGCGAGGCCAGCCGTTCATGCGTCTGCCGATAGGCGCGGTGCAGATCGAGAAACGCGCGCGCCAGGGCAGGGGCGTTCGACGCGGCCAGCCGCAGGTCGGCCAGCGGCGGAGCGGTTTCACCGAAGACCGGATCGGCCAGCGCCTCACGCATGTCACTGACGATGCGCGACGCATCCCCGACCGAAAGCTCGGTGACGTCAAAGCCGAATTCCTGCGCCAGCGCCAGCACCACCCCGGTCGACACCGGGCGGTTGTTGTTCTCCATCTGGTTCAGATAGGGCAAGGATATGCCCAGCTTTGCGGCGAATTTCTTCTGGGTCAGTCCCAGCCGGGTGCGGGTCTCGCGCAGCTTGACGCCCGCGTAGAGTTTCTGATTGGTCATCGTCCGCGCCTTCGCAGTTTTGCAGATGCCAGCATAGGCTTTTGCAAAGGCGCGGCGCAAGCGTCAGTCGGGCAGGGGGATATCCAGCTCGCCCGCGATCCGCGTGACATGCAGTACATAAAGCATCGCCAGAACGGCAGCGACGGAGCTGCACAGCATGATGATCAGCAAGGTGAACACGCCCGTGCCGGGAACGAGCAGCGCGCCGGCAAGCGCCGACAGCGCGGCGCCGCCTCCGATCATGATGGTGCCGCCCAGCCCGCTGGCGGTGCCGGACAGCGCCGGCCGCACCGACATCATGCCCGAGGTGGCGTTCGAGATGACCATGCCGTTGCCGACGCCCACGGAAGTCATCAGGCCGAAGAATGCCAGCGGATGCGTGGCGCCCAGAAGGAATGCGAGTATTGACAGGATCAGCCCGACGGTCGGAAGCATCGTGCCGATCATGATCATCCGGTTGATGCCCAGGCGCGTCGCATATCGCCCGGTCAGGAAATTGCCGGCCATATAGCCGAGCGCCAGCAGGCCGAAATACATCCCCAGCGTCGCCGGCGAAAGCCCGAACACCGCGCTGCCCACATAGGGGGCGCCTCCGAGATAGGCGAAAAAGGCGCCGGAGGCGAAGGCGGTTGTCAGCGCATAGCCCCAGAACCGGCGCGAGCGGAGCAGCTCGGGGTATTCACGGAACTGTGCCAGGAGGCTGTTTTCGCTGGGCCGCGCGGTTTCGCCCAGATCCGCCCACAACAGCAGGAAAAGCGCGATGCCGGCCACCAGCAGCGCCTCGAAATTCGCCTTCCAGCCAAACAACTGATCCAGAACCCCGCCAAGCGCCGGGGCCAGCATCGGCACAACGGCCATGCCCATGGTCACATAGCCGATCATCGACGCCGATTCCTCGGCCGGAACCATATCGCGGACAACCGCGCGGCTGAGCACGATCCCGGCCACGATTGCGGCCTGCAACATCCGAAAGCCAAGGAAAACATGCGCGCTCGGCGCCAGCAGGCAGCCAAGCGTGGCCACAAGGAAGATGACGACCGAGCCCAGGATGACGGGCCGGCGGCCATATTTGTCGGAGATCGGGCCGATCAGCAGTTGCAGCCCGGCGCTGACGCCAAGATAGAGTGCCACGGAAAGCTGCATCAGCCGGTATTCCGTGTCGAAATAGGCCGTCATCTTGGGGAGTGACGGCAGGAAGATATTCATCGACATCGCAGACAATCCCGCAAGCAGGACAAGCGTCACGAGATGTGGTGGGGTGCTGCGATCGAGAAAGCGCGCGCGGAGTCTGGGGTTCATGACTTGTGACTTAGGCCGATGCCTGGCACCTGTCCACAATTGCGCGCGCGATGTCTGAATATTTTCGAATTTGCAATTTGCAGATATGTGGTTGTCAACTGTTTGCAAATATACTGAAATTCGCTTTGTCTTGCGTGGTGCGCGCTATAGGGTGCGCCGAAACCGCCATGGGGGAGCCAAGATCATGAAAGACATCCTGCAGGAACTTGACGACCGTCGTGCCTCTGCGCGGCTCGGGGGCGGGCAGCGCCGCATCGACAGCCAGCACGCCAAGGGCAAGCTGACGGCGCGCGAGCGGATCGATCTTCTGCTGGACGAAGGCTCTTTCGAAGAGTTTGACATGTTCGTCGCCCACCGCTGCACCGATTTCGGCATGGAGCAGGAGCGGCCTTATGGCGACGGTGTGGTCACCGGCTGGGGCACGATCAACGGCCGCATGGTCTATGTCTTTTCGCAGGATTTCACGGTGTTCGGCGGCTCGCTTTCGGAAACCCATGCGCAGAAGATCTGCAAGATCATGGATATGGCGGTGCAGAACGGCGCCCCCGTCATCGGGTTGAACGATTCGGGCGGCGCGCGGATTCAGGAAGGCGTGGCCAGCCTCGCGGGTTATGCCGATGTGTTTCAGCGCAACATCATGGCCTCTGGCGTGGTGCCGCAGATCAGCGTGATCATGGGGCCCTGCGCGGGCGGCGCGGTCTATTCCCCGGCGATGACCGATTTCATCTTCATGGTCAAAGACAGTTCCTATATGTTCGTCACCGGCCCCGACGTTGTGAAAACCGTCACCAACGAGCAGGTGACGGCGGAAGAACTCGGCGGCGCCTCGACCCATACCAAGAAATCCTCGGTCGCCGATGGCGCGTTCGAGAATGACGTGGAGGCGATGGCAGAGGTGCGGCGGCTTGTCGATTTCCTGCCGCTGAACAACCGCGAAAAACCCCCGGTGCGCCCGTTCTTCGATAATCCGGCGCGGGTGGAAGACAGTCTCGATACGCTGATCCCCGATAACCCGAACCAGCCCTATGACATGAAGGAACTGATCCTGAAGGTGGGCGACGAAGGCGATTTCTATGAAATCCAGGAAGATTTCGCCAAGAACATCATCACTGGCTTCATTCGGATGGAAGGCCAGACCGTGGGCGTGGTTGCCAACCAGCCGATGGTGCTGGCCGGCTGTCTCGACATCGACAGCTCGCGCAAGGCCGCGCGCTTCGTGCGGTTCTGCGACGCTTTCGAAATTCCGATCCTGACATTCGTCGACGTTCCGGGCTTTCTGCCGGGCACCAGTCAGGAATATGGCGGCGTCATCAAGCACGGCGCCAAGCTGCTGTTCGCCTACGGCGAGGCGACGGTGCCGAAAGTGACCGTGATCACCCGCAAGGCCTATGGCGGCGCCTATGACGTTATGGCCTCGAAACACCTGCGCGGTGATTTCAACTATGCCTGGCCCACGGCGCAGATCGCGGTGATGGGCGCCAAGGGCGCGACCGAGATCCTGTACCGCTCCGAACTGGGGGATCCCGAGAAGATCGCGCAGCGCACGGCCGATTACGAGGATCGCTTCGCCAATCCGTTCGTCGCCGCCGAAAAGGGCTTTATCGACGAGGTGATCCAGCCCCGCTCGACGCGCCGGCGGGTGGCCCGCGCCTTCGCCTCGCTGCGCGGCAAAAAGCTGGAAAACCCCTGGAAGAAGCACGACAATATTCCGCTGTAAGCGGGATGTTGGGGGCTATCCGATGCAAGACCGCTGGCATATCATCCGTGAAGACGGCGCGCTGACCCTGGCGCGCCATCTGCCGCCGCGTTTCGACGTGATGGCCCAAACGGCGATGCCCTTGGCCCGCAAGGGGCGGTTGGCGCAACAGATACGGCAGGACCTCTGGCGCGCGCTGCGGCGCTTGCGCGGGTTCACGCCGGTGGTGCGGGTCGAGGAGGACGGAGCGCACCTGTTGGTCCGGGCAGGCGGAGAGATCCGCGCCCGGACCTTCCCCAGGGCCCAGACGCAGGCGACGATCGAAGCCGTGCTGAATTGTCCGGCGAATCGCGCGCGCTGGCTGGCCAATGCAAGGCGGGAGGCGGCCGCCGATGCCTGATTTCCACCTCTTCGCCAAGGGTCCGCGCCCTGTCGCGCCGTTCTCCCATGCGGTCGAGGCCGATGGCTGGGTCATCCTGACCGGCCAGATGCCGACCGACCCCGCCGCCCCCGACGCACCGCTGCCCGATGGCGTCGCGGCGCAGACGCGGCGGGTGATGGACAATCTGGGGCTGATCCTGGCCGAGCTGGGGCTCGATATGTCGCATGTCGTGCAATGCCGCTGTTTCCTGATGGAGTTCGAGCGCGACTACGCCGCCTTCAATGAGGTCTATCAGGGCTATTTCGCCCCCGATCGCCGCCCGGCGCGAACCACTGTCGGGGTGACCGCGCTGGCCGTTGGCGCACTGGTCGAGATTGATTGCATCGCCCGCCGTCCTGACGTCGGGGAAGGAATGTGAAATTGCTAAGACCCTCGCGGATATTTCGCTCAACCGACCGGAAAAATGAGGCTTTCGCGTCACAGCGTGCGGGTGAGGCCACCGTTTTTGATGCAACCGCAAAACAATCGGCTATACTTGAAATTGGCCGCTGTCACGCGGCCGTGATCAATGGTACGGGCGAGAGGGGGCGAGAGCTCCGCATATCAGCCTCAAAGAGAAATTGGAGTGAGACATGTCGAAGAGCGTCAAGACCCTCGTGGCAGTGTGCCTTGTGGCTTTCACCGCGGCCTGCGCTGCGGAAGAGGAAGTTGTTTACGTTGAGCCCGAGCCCATCGCGGCAGAGCCCGTATACAGCAAATACTGACATTCTGGCGGGGCGGCCTTCGGGCCCGGCCCCATACAGCATGACAGATTTTGATGCGCGCCCCGGAGATACCGGGGCGGGCATCTTTTGTTTTCAGGCGGGTGCGGCATGATCGTCCGGCGCGCGCATGATACCGCCAGCGCCCCTTGTTTCGCTGGCCTCCCGCCGGCCCACGGCGACAGAATCAGGGGCCGGGCATGCTGAAGCACAAGGGATTTCCCGGCCGTCTTCCCGGCACTGATTTCCAGTTCACGATTCGCCGTGAGAACAAGAAGGGCATAACGCCGATCGTCGCGCGCGAACGTTTTGCCGATCGCCGCCCAGCCGATCGCCGCGCCGACGCCGGTTTCCTTGCAGCCCTGTGGGAGCATTTCGGCGACGCGCCGTTCGAGCGGGGCAATCTCGATGCCGGTCGGCTTTCGTGGTTGTTCGGGCGCGAGGTGGTCGCGGCCGAAGATCCCTTTGATCCGGCGAGCTATGAGGCGCTGCTGCGTATCGACGCGGCCCGCGCCCGCGCATCCTTTCCCGATGTCTTCGAAGGGGGGGATTCGGCGTGAAACCGCGCGTTGTCACAAAACTTAGGCAAAAAATGGCCCAAGCCGCAGGGCTTCCGAAAGTGGCCTTTCCCGGCCATGATTTCTGCGTCAGGCTCATCGGTGGGACGAGACCGCGCAAGCATCGCGCTGCCCCGGCCCAAGTTTACCGTTACCCTTCCACTTCCCTACGGTCTGGCCCCTCGTGGGTCAGACCACCCCTTTTCGGCGCCCCCCGCCTTGCCCGGCAAGAGCCCGCCGATCGCCGATCCGCAAACCGGTTCGCAGTTGAAACTGTTCCGGTCCGGGGCCATCTTTCCCTTGCCAAAATACATATGAAGGGCAGAGCAGCATGCGTACTCTCAAACTCCTCGTCGCACCGGCAATCGTTCTGGTGCTTGCCGGATGTCTGGAAAATGACACCGAGCGTGCCGTTGCGGGTGCCGCGACCGGCGCCGCGGTTGGCGTCGCGACCGACGGTAATGTCGCCGCGACGACTGCGATCGGCGCTGCCGCCGGCGCGCTGTGCGACGACGTGGGCGTCTGCGACTGACGCCAACGGCCTCGCCGCCGGTATAGGGCCGCGCGCCGCCGTCTTGGCTGACGGCGGGCGCTGTGTGCCGACCTTTTCCGGGGCCGCGCGGGCCTGCCCGGCCCGCTTTTCCGAAAACCACCTGCCCGGTATCCGAGGCGGCGCATCTTCATGCGGCCGCCCGTTCCGCGTTGCGCCCTGCGATCCCCGACACCCCGAGATCCGGGCGCAAGCGCCCGCCATTGCCCCGCCCGAAAAGGCCGAACCGCAACCATGCCGTCGGAACCGACGCCATCTGCCGAACGCCGTCACGGCGAAGCGAGAGAAAAGGACTGTTTAATGTTCAAGAAAATCCTGATTGCAAACCGTGGGGAAATCGCCTGCCGCGTCATCAAGACCGCGCGGAAGATGGGGATCAAGACCGTCGCAATCTATTCGGATGCCGACAAGAACGCGCTGCACGTCGAGATGGCCGATGAGGCGGTGCATATCGGCCCGCCGCCGGCCAACCAATCCTATATCGTGATCGACAAGGTGATGGACGCGATCCGCCAGACCGGGGCCGAAGCGGTGCATCCCGGCTATGGCTTTCTGTCGGAAAACAAGCTGTTCGCCGAGGCGCTGGCCAAGGAAGGCGTGGCCTTCATCGGCCCGCCCGCCGGCGCGATCGAGGCGATGGGCGACAAGATCACCTCCAAGAAGCTCGCGCAGGAGGCCGGCGTTTCCACGGTGCCCGGCTTCATGGGGCTGATCGACGACGCCGAACATGCGGTGACGATCTCCAATGAAGTCGGCTATCCGGTGATGATCAAGGCCTCCGCCGGCGGCGGCGGCAAGGGCATGCGCATCGCCTGGAACGACGAGGAGGCGCGCGAAGGCTTTCAGAGCTCGAAGAACGAGGCGGCCAACAGCTTTGGCGACGACCGGATTTTCATCGAGAAATTCGTGACCCAGCCGCGCCACATCGAAATTCAGGTGCTGTGCGACAGCCACGGCAACGGCATCTATCTGGGCGAGCGCGAATGTTCGATCCAGCGCCGCAACCAGAAGGTCATCGAAGAGGCGCCCAGCCCATTCCTCGATGAAGCGACCCGCCGCGCGATGGGCGAGCAGGCCGTGGCCCTGGCCCAGGCGGTGGATTACACCAGTGCGGGCACGGTGGAATTCATCGTCGATGGCGAGCGCAATTTCTACTTCCTCGAAATGAACACGCGTCTGCAGGTGGAGCACCCGGTGACCGAGCTGATCACCGGTGTCGATCTCGTGGAGCAGATGATCCGGGTGGCGTATAGCGAAAAGCTGAGCCTGGCCCAGAAGGATGTGGTGCTGAACGGCTGGGCGATGGAATGCCGCCTTTATGCCGAAGACCCCTATCGCAACTTCCTGCCCTCGATCGGGCGGCTGTCGCGCTATCGCCCCCCGGTCGAAGAGGTGCGCCCCGGCGCGGTTGTGCGCAACGATACCGGTGTCTATGAGGGCGGCGAGATCAGCATGTACTACGACCCGATGATCGCCAAGCTGTGCACCTGGGCGCCGACCCGCAGCGAGGCGATCGAGGAAATGCGCATCGCGCTCGACACGTTCGAGGTGGAAGGGATCGGCCACAACCTGCCGTTCCTCAGCGCGGTGATGGACCATCCGAAATTCGAGGAAGGGAACATCACCACCGCCTTCATCGCCGAGGAATATCCCGACGGGTTCGAAGGCGTGGAACTGCATGCCGAAGATCTGCGCCGCGTGGCGGCGGCGGCGGCGGCGATGTACCGCGTGGCCGAGATCCGGCGCACGCGCATTTCCGGCACCATGGACAACCATGAGCGCAAGGTGGGCCGCGACTGGACCGTGGTCGCCCAGGGCCAGAGGTTCGTGGTGACGATCGACGCCGACCCGCAGGGCGCCACCGTGACCTTCAGCGACGGCGACAGCCACCGCGTGACGTCGGACTGGACGCCGGGCCAAAGCCTGGCCCGGCTCGACATCGACGGTGCGCCGCTCGTGCTGAAGGTGGGCAAGGCGACAAGCGGCTTCCGCATCCGCACCCGCGGCGCCGACCTCAAGGTCAATGTCTACAGCCCGCGTCAGGCGGAACTGGCGGCGCTGATGCCCGAGAAACTGCCGCCCGACACTTCCAAGCTGCTGCTTTGCCCGATGCCGGGCCTGATCGTGAAGATCGACGTGGAAGTGGGGCAGGAGGTGCAGGAAGGCCAGGCGCTGTGTACTGTCGAGGCGATGAAGATGGAAAACATCCTGCGGGCCGAGAAGAAGGCCATCGTGTCGAAGATCAATGCGGCCCCGGGCGACAGCCTGGCGGTGGACGAAGTGATCATGGAGTTCGAGTGAGGCGCAGATGACCGGCCCCCGCCAAAAGCTGGATATCGTGACCGTGGTGTTTCGCGGCGAGCTGCCCCTGCTGGTATTGCAGGCGCGCTCGCTCGCCCGGTTTTTCGATGCCGATGCGATTGGCGGGATCCATGTCATCGTCAATGACCGGGCCGAGGCCGATTGCGTCCGCGCGGTCGAGGCGCTGCGCGGCGAATATGGCGCGCTGGCGCCGCTGCTGCGGGTTGTTCGCCCGGCCGAATTGCGCGATCCCAAGCGGCGCGAAAGCGCCGGGCAACGTGTGGAACGGTGGGTCGTGAACAATGTTCGCGGGCGCATCCGCAACTTGCTGCCGCAGCGCGAACGCCTCGCCAGCGGCTGGCGCGGCAACAGTGGCTGGGCGATGCAGCAGGCGTTCAAGCTGATGTCGGCGCGGGTGCTCAGCGCGCCCAATGTGCTGATCCTTGACGCCAAGAACCATTTCATCGGCCAGGCGGGCGCGGCGAATTTCATCGACGATATGGGGCGCCCGCGCAGCCGCGCCGTGGCACAGGTGCCGATGCAGGGGCGTTGGATCGAAGCGTCTTTCGGGTGCCTCGGCTATCCGTCGCCCCCGAGCGACCGCCCGGTGCCGCCTTCGGTGACGCCGGTTGTGCTGGGGCGGCGGCGGCTTTTGGGCGCCGTCGCGGCGATGGAGCAAAAGATAGGGCCGCTGGATCTGTTCTTTGCCCACAAGCGCGGCGAGACCACGGAATTCATGCTTCTTTTCGCCGAAATCGACAAGGGGCAGGGCCTGTGGGCGCAGGAGTTCGGCGATGGCCTGCCCGTGTCTCTGACGGCGTTTTCAAGCAGCGACGATGCCTATCTCGGCGAACTTCTGCAGGCCGCGCGCGACGGGCGCTCGCCTCTGATGGGGGTTCACCGGCGCCGGATCACCAGCACGGCGGAGGATCTGAGATCGGCGCTGTTCGGGTTCTGGCAGGATCGCGGGTTGATCCGCGATGCGGCCGAAGCGAGGGCGTTGTTCAATGTCTGACCGCGCACGCCCTTGCCCGATCGGCTATTGCTGTTCGCGCCGGTCCCGGATTTCCTGCTGGCGCAGCGGCATCTTGTCGATCGCGCGGGACAGTTCGCGCACATCCCAGGGAAAGGGTTTGCGCAGGCTGACCGTGCCGTCCTTGGCGACAAGCGCCAGCATGAACCCGCGCGGCCGCAGCTTTTGCCGGGGCTGGGATCTGGCGGCGGGATCGGTATCGACGATGACCACCACGTCGCGCTGTACCAGCTCGCCCGGCCGCTCCGCGAGAAGGGCCATCTGCTGTTGGAAGCGCGGGTCGGCGGAAGTGTCGGCAAAGACGATCACAGCCCGCGCCAGCCACTGGAAATCGGCCAGATCAACCTCGCGCGCGTCCAGCACCACGGCCGCATCCGCTTGCCAGCGTGCCAGCGGTGATAGGGTCGGGGCCTCGGTCGCGGTGGCCGCAAGGGGCATCAACCCGGCAAACGCGCAAAGCAGAAGAATTTTCATAACGTCTCCAATCCCGCTTCATATAGGCGGTGAACGGGGAAATGCGAAGGCTGATCCCGTCCGAACGGGACACAGTGTCGCCGCAAGGAAAGGGATGATCCGATGACGGAGAAAACAAAAGCCTGGGCCAAGATGGCCGAGAAGGAATTGCGGGGCCGCCCGCTTGACGATCTGACATGGCAGACGCCGGAAGGGATCGCCGTCAAGCCGCTTTATACCGAAGAGGATACCGAAGGGCTGCCGCATATGGGATCGGTCCCCGGCGCGGCACCGTTTACCCGCGGCCCCAAAGCCACGATGTATGCCGGTCGCCCCTGGACGATCCGGCAATATGCGGGTTTTTCCACCGCAGAGGCTTCGAACGCCTTCTACCGCAAGGCACTGGCCGCCGGGCAGCAGGGCGTGTCGGTGGCCTTCGATCTGGCCACCCACCGCGGCTATGACAGCGACCACCCGCGCGTGGTCGGCGACGTGGGCAAGGCCGGTGTGGCGATCGACAGCGTCGAGGACATGAAGATCCTGTTCGACGGCATCCCGCTGGACAAGGTCAGCGTGTCGATGACGATGAACGGCGCGGTGATCCCGATTCTGGCGAATTTCATCGTGGTTGGCGAAGAACAGGGCCATGACCGCGCCGTGCTGTCGGGCACCATTCAGAATGACATTCTGAAAGAGTTCATGGTGCGCAACACCTATATCTACCCGCCCGAACCCTCGATGCGGATCATTTCGGACATCATCGAATATACCTCGACCGATATGCCGAAGTTCAACTCGATCTCGATTTCCGGCTACCACATGCAGGAGGCCGGCGCGAACCTCGTGCAGGAGCTGGCCTTCACCCTGGCCGACGGCAAGGAATACGTGAAGGCGGCGCTGGAGCGCGGGCTGGATGTCGATGCCTTTGCCGGGCGCCTCAGCTTCTTTTTCGCCATCGGCACCAACTTCTTCATGGAAATCGCCAAGCTGCGCGCCGCGCGGTTCCTGTGGCACCGGATCATGAGCGAGTTCGAGCCGAAGAACCCCAAATCGCTGATGCTGCGCACCCACTGCCAGACTTCGGGCGTGTCGCTGCAGGAACAGGATCCTTACAACAACGTGGTGCGCACGGCCTATGAGGCGATGAGCGCGGTTCTGGGCGGCACCCAGTCGCTGCACACCAACGCGTTTGACGAGGCCATCGCGCTGCCCACCGAATTCTCGGCCCGCATCGCGCGCAACACCCAGCTGATCCTGCAGAACGAGACCAAGGTGACCAAGGTCGTCGATCCGCTGGCTGGCTCCTACTACGTCGAGAAGCTGACCAACGATCTGGCCGAAGAAGCCTGGAAGCTGATCCAGGAAGTCGACGAGATGGGCGGCATGACCAAGGCCGTGGCCACAGGCATGCCCAAGCTGCGCATCGAAGAGGCCGCCGCGCGCTATCAGGCCGCTGTTGACCGAGGCGACGAGGTGATCGTCGGCGTCAACAAGTTCCGGCTCGAAAAGGAAGATCCGATCGACATTCTGGATGTCGACAACGTGGCGGTGCGTGAAAGTCAGGTCGCACGGCTGGCCCAGACCCGCGCCAACCGCGATGCCGCCGCTTGCGATGCCGCGCTCGCGGCGCTGGAAGAGGCCGCCAAAAGCGGCGAGGGCAATCTTTTGCGGCTGGCGGTCGAGGCTGCCCGCGCACGCGCAACCGTCGGGGAGATCAGCATGGCGATGGAAAAGGCATTCGGGCGGCACCGGGCCGAGGTCAAGACGCTGGCCGGCGTTTACGGCGCGGCCTATGCGGGCGACGAAGGTTTCGCCGCGATCCAGAAATCAGTCGAGGATTTCGCCGAGGCCGAAGGCCGCCGCCCGCGCATGCTGGTGGTCAAGATGGGCCAGGATGGCCACGACCGCGGCGCCAAGGTGATCGCCACCGCCTTTGCCGATATCGGCTTCGACGTGGATGTGGGCCCGCTGTTCCAGACACCCGAAGAGGCGGCGCAGGATGCGGTGGACAATGACGTGCACGTGGTGGGCATCAGCTCTCAGGCCGCCGGTCACAAGACGCTGGCGCCCAAGCTGGTCGAGGCGCTGAAGGCGGCGGGCGCCGAGGATATCATCGTGGTCTGCGGCGGCGTGATCCCGCAGCAGGATTATCAATTCCTCTATGACGCGGGCGTCAAGGCGATCTTCGGGCCGGGCACCAATATTCCCGATGCCGCGCAGGGCGTGCTGAAGCTGATCCGCGAAGCGCGGGGCTGACTGCCCCACTCATGCGGAAAGAACAAAACCCGCGCCTGGTGCGCGGGTTTTTCATTGCGTGATGCGGCGTTCCCGGTGGCTCAGGCCCGGTGCGCCCCATCCGCCAGGCTTTTGACATAGGCCAGAATCTCGTCCAGCGGGCGTTGCTCTTCGATCAGTTTGACGATCGCAGACCCGACCACCGCGCCATCCGCAATGCCCGCGATCTGTTCGGCGGCCTCCGGCGTGCGGATGCCGAAGCCCACCACGACCGGCAGATCGGTCTGCGCCTTGATCCGGGCCACTTCCGGTGCCACGTCGATGGCCTGCGGCGCAGCCGCGCCGGTGATCCCGGTGATCGAGACGTAGTAGAGAAAGCCGCTGGTGTTCTGCAGCACCTTGGGCAGGCGCTTGTCATCGGTGGTGGGGGTGGCCAGGCGGATGAAATTCAGCCCGGCCTTCGCTGCCGGAATGCACAGTTCCGCGTCTTCTTCGGGCGGCAGGTCCACCACGATCAGCCCGTCGATCCCCGCCGCTTTCGCATCTTCAAGAAACTTCGGCACGCCGCGATTGTAGATCGGGTTGTAATATCCCATCATCACGATCGGCGTTTCATCATTGCCCTTGCGGAATTCGCGCGCCATCGCCAGCGTCTTTTCCAGTGTCTGCCCACCGTCCAACGCCCGCTGGCCGGCAAGCTGAATGGTCGGGCCGTCTGCCATCGGATCGGTAAAGGGCATGCCCATCTCGATGATGTCCACACCCGCGCCCGGCAGGCCCTTGATGATCTCCAGCGAGGTATCGTAATCTGGATCGCCCGCCATCACATAGGCGACGAACGCCTTCTTCCCTTCGGCCTTCAGGGCGGCGAATTTGCGGTCGATGCGGGTCATGGTGTCCTCATTGTCTGATCCATGGCGGTTTGCGGTATAAGGGGCGGAAAATCAATGCCCGGCTTGACCTCTGCACCCCGGCGCCCCTACATGCGCGCGATTGCACGCCAAGGAGAGGGCCATGGGCTTCAAGACCGGGATCGTAGGGCTGCCCAATGTGGGCAAGTCGACGCTGTTCAACGCGCTGACGAAAACGGCTGCGGCGCAGGCCGCCAATTTCCCCTTCTGCACGATCGAGCCCAATGTGGGGGAGGTGGCGGTGCCCGATGCGCGGCTCGACAGGCTGGCCGAGATCGCGGCATCAAAGCAGATCATCCCCACGCGGATGACCTTTGTCGATATTGCCGGTCTGGTGAAAGGCGCCAGCAAGGGCGAGGGGCTGGGCAACCAGTTTCTGGCCAATATCCGCGAATGCGATGCCATCGCCCATGTGCTGCGCTGTTTCGAAGACGGCGACGTGACCCATGTCGAAGGCCGGGTGGACCCGGTGGAAGATGCCCAGACCATCGAGACCGAGCTGATGCTGGCTGATATGGAATCGATCGAGAAGCGGCTGCAAAACATCGTGCGCAAGATCCGCGGCGGCGACAAGGACGCGGTGCAGCAGGAACGCCTGCTGAAAGCCGCGCTGGCCGCGCTGGAAGACGGCAAACCCGCCCGCACCGTCGAGGTGGCCGAGGATGACCGCAAGGCGTGGGACATGCTGCAACTGCTGACCTCCAAACCCATCCTCTATGTCTGTAATGTGGCCGAGGATGAAGCCGCCGCCGGCAACGCCCATTCGCAGCGGGTAGAGGAAATGGCGGCCGCGCAGGGGGCCGCTTCGGTTGTCATCTCGGCCCGGATCGAAGAGGAGATCAGCCAGCTCGACGCCGAAGAGGCGGCGATGTTCCTCGACGAACTGGGGCTGACCGAGGCGGGCCTCGATCGGCTGATCCGCGCGGGTTATGAACTGCTCGACCTGCAGACCTATTTCACCGTAGGCCCGAAAGAGGCCCGCGCCTGGACCATTGCCAAAGGCACGCGCGCACCGCAGGCGGCGGGGGTGATCCACGGTGATTTCGAACGCGGCTTCATCCGCGCCGAAACCATCGCCTATGACGATTTCGTTGCCTGTGGCGGCGAACAGGGCGCCAAGGACGCGGGCAAGATGCGGGCAGAGGGCAAGGGCTATGTGGTGAAGGACGGCGACGTTCTGCACTTTCTGTTCAGCGGCTGAGGCGGGGCAGATAGCCCTGCAACCCCGCAGCTTGATCAGAGTTCTGCTGTTTGTTGAAGATGAGCAAGGCGTGCCGGTCAATCGCAGGCACCTGATGACATCCCGGTGAAATGCCGGCGGCTGTGGCCTGCGGTTTTCGTTTCTGCTGGGTGCGAATTTGGATCGGATGCCAGAGTTCCGGGGTTTTGCCTCATTTCAAGCGTTGTATGGTCGTGGCTCTGCGCGTACCGAAGAACCACTCTTGTCCGCTCAATCCGGCATGCCCTCCAGGTCATCGTGACCTTCTCCCCCTGAAGCCAGCGTCAACAAGTTAGCTCTGTTCAGGGGTTGGTCTTTCTTTGAGCGGTTAACATATTCCACCGGTGTCCGGCCGGCGAGGCTTGAACGCGGGCGGTGATGGTTGAAGTCATCGCGCCATGCCGCGATCAGAGGTGAGCATGGCACAGGGGCGGAAACAGGTTCTGGTTGAGGTGGGCAACGCCTTCAGTTCATTGTGCTTTTTCTCTGCCGTGGCGCTGCGGCGTCCATTTCGGCATTTGCGTGGACAATCGGACGTCCGTCTGATATTTGAGGGTGAGTTGTCGGGAGTCCGTTCTGCGGGCTCGCCAGCGCCGGCGCTTGAACCTTACCCCTCGGAGGTCCGTCATGGATGAAAAATTAACGCGTCAAATTCAAATACTGGCGGCATGGTGCGGCCCGGCGTTTGTCGTGCTTTATGGCCTGGCCTGGGTGGTCATGGCGCATAACTATCCGCCGCCCGATCCGTCGTTCACGGCGCAGGAACTCGTCGATAATTTCTACCTGAAATATCAGGATCGTATCCTGCTCGGGCAAAGCCTCTCAACCGCTTTCGGCATTCTCTATCTGGTCTGGGCCTGTCAGGTAAGCGTTCAGATGTGGCGGCGCGAGACGGTCCCGATCCTGTCTCTTATTCAGCTGTGCGGCGGCCTTCTGACCGGCTGGGTGCTGATGTTCGTCCCCGCGATGTGGGCCTGGTGCGCCGAAGTGGCCGGGGTTGCCGATCCTGAAACAATCAAGATGGTTCATTTCATTGCCTGGTATTTCTTTGACATGACCTACTGGATCACCACCATCGAGGTGGCCGCCATCTTCATCATGGTCATGACCGACAAGGAAAAACCCGGACTGGTGCCGAAATGGGTGGCGTCGCTTGCGATGTTCTCGGGTCTGTCGTTCCTGCCGCTGACCTTCCTGCCCTACTTCAAGACAGGCATCTTCGCACTGAACGGTTACTGGTCCTTCCATGTCGCCTTTATCAGCTATGGCCTGTTCACCTTCGCCTTCGGTCCGTACATGGTGAAGGACATCAAGCGCGTGCGCATCCCTGCGGTGCCGGGCATAGGCCAGGCCATCAGCCGCAGTCAGGGATGACGATGACTGACGACGCCTTTGCGGCGTTCACGCTTTCCGCCCCTCCCGCCACATCCGGCGGGAGGGGCGATCACGTTGCGCTGAACCCTGACGATATGGCGGCGCGGGGCTGGAGGGACGGCGATTGCGTGATGGTCACGGCGGTGGCGCGGGCGGCTGGCCGCCTTGTGGCGCATAAGGACATCGCGCGGGGACATCTTGCCCTCGCTCCGATGCTTGGCGCGGCGACTGGCGCAGGAACGGGCGCAGTAACTATCGAAGCGGTGCAGCCGACACCTGCCACGCGCATCGTGTTTGGCGTCGTGGACCGCGAACCCCCGGCAAAGGGCGGCGCTTTGGCGCGCTTCTTCGGTGCCGAAGACAGCGCCACACCCCGGCCCATACCTGTTCCCGACATGCAGACGCTCAATGAGCGCGTGCTGATGCGCGGCACCCTGATCGAGCAGGACGGCGCGTGTCTGCGTGTGGTCGAAACCGTGCCCCCCGGGCCGGTCCTGGTTGATCGGGAGACGTCGATTTCCGTCGTCGATCCCCGCAACAGACGGGTGTCCTATCAGGATGTCGGCGGCCTCTCCACCGAGATCGCCCGTATCCGCGAGATGGTCGAACTGCCCTTGCGGCGCCCCGAAATCTTCGCGCAGCTTGGCGTCGAGGCGCCGCGCGGGTTGCTGCTCTATGGCCCCCCGGGCTGCGGCAAGACCCTGATCGCCCGCGCCATCGCCCAACAGACCGATGCCTTCTTCCTGTCGATTAACGGCCCCGAAGTCATCCAGAAACATTATGGCGAGTCCGAGGAGGTCTTGCGAAAAGTCTTTGAAGAGGCACAGAAACACCCGGCCACCATCCTGTTCATCGACGAGATCGATGCCCTTGTCCCGAACCGGGAAACGGTGCTGGGCGAGGTCGAAAAGCGGGTCGTGGGCCAGCTTCTCGCGCTGATGGATGGCGTGACCTCGCGCGGCAAGGTGGTGGTCATGGCCGCGACCAACCTGCCCAATGCCGTTGACCCGGCGCTGCGGCGGCCGGGCCGCTTTGACCGCGAGATTTCGATCAACCCGCCGACCAAGGCGGGACGGCGTGAAATCCTCGACATCCACACGCGGTTCATGCCCCTGTCTGCCGATGTGGATCTGGAGCGGGTGGCCGCCGTGACGCATGGCTTTCTGGGGGCCGATCTGGCCGCGCTTTGCCGGGAGGCGGGCATGGCCAGCGCGCGCGACAGTCAAAGAGGCGATCAGAGCGGCGATACGCGCGCGCCGCTTTTTGTCACGATGGCGCATTTTCAGGACGCGCTGGCAAGTTTTCGCCTGTCCACCATCCGCGAACTCTCGACGGATATCGCGGAGACCCAATGGGACGACATCGGGGGACTGGCGAAGGAAAAGCGCCTGCTGCAACAGGCGATCGACTGGCCGCTGCTCTACGGCGCCCGGTTCCGGCATGCTGGCGCCCATGCGCCCAAGGGCATTCTGCTGACCGGCGGATCGGGCACGGGCAAGACGTTGCTGGCGCAGGCGGTCGGCACGACGACGGAGGTGAATTTCATTGTCGCGCGCGGCCCCGAGCTCCTGTCCAAATGGGTGGGCGAATCCGAACGCGGCATCCGCGACGTGTTCCGCCGCGCCCGTCAGTCGGCGCCCTCGATCCTCTTTTTCGACGAGCTTGACGCGATTGCGCCGACCCGTGGCAAGAGCACCGGCGATGGCCAGATCGGCGATCGTATGGTCGGTCAGTTCCTGCTTGAACTCGACGCGATTGATGGCAGCTCCGGGGTCGTCGTCCTGGCCGCCACCAACCGGCCCGATATCATCGACCAGGCGTTGCTGAGGCCGGGCCGGTTCGATCTTGTCATCGACCTGCCGGAGCCTGACCGGGACGCACGTCTTGCCATTCTCAAGGTGCACTGCCAAAACGCTCCCCTTGACGGGGATGTCGATCTCGCCCGCATCGCCGAGGCGGCCCAGGGCCTCAACGGCGCGGATCTGGCGGCGCTCTGCCAGAGGGCCAAGATGCAGGCGATAGCGGCGTCGATCGAGGCTCAGCACGGCCAGGATTTCGCGCCGTTCCCGATTTCGGCCGCCCATTTCGACACGGCGTTGAAGGCAGTCAGACACAGCAAGCATCCGGGTGAAAACAAAAGATGAGAGACCAGTGCATGGGCGGCGATCCCGTGACTGGCCCCCCGCCCGTGTCAAACCCCGCGTCAAACACGGTTTTCACGACATGAAAGAGGCATATTGAATGGAAGTGTTCGTTACACTCGTCGTCCAGCTCGCCATGGGCATCTTTGGCGGCCAAATGATCAGCGCCAATCGTAAATGGGAAGACATCAGGCAGACGGTCAAAATCACCGCCGGGGGCGCCGGAGGGCTTGTTCTCGGTCAGGTGGTCGGTATGATCGTCGGTAACGAAAACTCGTTTTTCGCGATGCTGGGCGATGCGGGTGGCGGCCTCGCGGGCGGTGCGATCGCTACGGCCATTATCGTGACGATCATCAGGAAATTGCGCGGCCGCTGAAGTGGGAACGGCTCGGTCTCTTCACTCGGCAGGTCGATCTGACGGGAACAGGAGGGGCGTGATGCCGAGGGTGAAAACCACAGGATACTCTGGCTTTGAGGACGCCGCCGCGAGCGCCAAGGGCGAGGCTGCGGCGGAACGCATTCTGGACGCCGCGTTCCGCTCGATCGCGACGCGCGGCTGCGGCGCGGTCACCCTGCGCGGGATCGCCGAGGAAGCCGGCGTCGTGCTCAGCCAGCTCAGCTACTATTACGGCAACAAGGACAGCCTCTTTGCCGCGGTTCTCAAGCGCATGCAGCAGGGCTATATGGAGGGCCTCGACACCCGGCTTCGCGGGCATGATACCATGGCGGAACGGATGGGCGCGCTTGTCGATTACAACGCCTCGGTTCTCAATGACAGCCCCGACACCTACCGGAACTTCCTGGAATTCTTCAACTTCGCGATGAGTTCGCCGGACTTCCAGGCGGAGGTGGCCGGTTTCACCTCGGGCGTCGCGCAGATCATGCAAAGCCGCATCGTGCGCGACGAGACCGACAGCGCGCGCGCGGACAGCTTCTCGGCCACTGCGGTGACCCGCTTCATCCTCTCCGCCTCATTCGGCATCGCCCTGCAACACTTCCTGAGCCCGGAGAACGAGGACGTCCGCAAAGGCTTCGACATTATCAAGGCAACGGCAACAAAGCTGATCAATGAGAAGTAAAATGGACAGAGCAAACGGCAAGGTATCAGCCAGCGCTTCGCGCGCAGGCCGGGTTTCAGTCGCGAAGGCGGTCTGCCGGAGGGGACGGGCCTGAAATCCAACCCTCTCCACCCTAAGTCATTGTTATAAATATCTGTATTAGAACCATCCGCCGCTACCGACAGACCTTTTCGAACACGTTGACTAGCTCACGAAACTTCTGGCGCTGTTCCTCTGGGACAGACGCTAGAATTGCGTCTTCCACGCATCCATCCGAATGATCCTGAAGGATCAACATCTCGACCTGCGAAAGCGCGGAACGGACCGCGAGCGCCTGGTTCAGGATGTTGATTCAGTAGTGGTCCTGCTCAATCATCCGCGCGACGCCGCGCACTTGGCCCCCAAGGCGGGCAAGCCGCTGAAGTGCGTCCTGCTTGCGATCTTTCATCGTTCAAAGCCTCGGTTCGTGCCGGATGAACCACCTCTGACCTGAAAAGTTTCCGGGAACAACGGCGGCGGCCTCCTGTTTAAGAAGCATACTCCAGAGGAGTACCTCGGGCGATCGTGCACAGAATCCGGTTCGTCACAGCGGTCAGCAGGGGAGATCATTCATGCAGAAGCATCCATTGGCCATTGGGATCATCGGCGGCATCATCGGGACGCTCCTCGTGGCTGTCGCGGTCTGGCTCACCATCGCCTACACGGGCGCCTACAACGTGGCGGCATCCGACCAGCACGCGGACGCGGTCCGGTGGACGCTTGACACCACGATGCACCGTTCCGTCAAACGCCGCTCGGCCCCCGCTGCGTCTTCAACCGCAGCCTCGAGACCGATCCGATCCTGTGGGCGTCGGAGGGCGGCCTGGCAGCCACGAAGCTCAACGGCGTGCTCGTGCCCCTCGAGGCGGGCGCTGAGACCGATGGCGGTCTCGAGTTCACTGCACTGGGCGTCACCATGACCGTCCGTCCGCTCGGGGACGAGGCCGACTGGCGTTCGGACGCCGAGCTCGTCTTCGAGCTCGATCAGGGACCGACGGTTGGCTATCGCGGCTTCTATGGATGCCAGGCCGATTGAAATAGGAGAATCGAACTTCTCGAAGGAGGCTCCACATGGCACTGGATCAGAGCGGCAAGACCGCAACGCTCTACCGGATGGTGATGCCCGATCACCTCTGCCCCTACGGGCTCAAGTCAAAGGACCTGCTCGAACGCCACGGATTCACGGTCGAGGATCACCACCTCAAGACCCGCGACGAGACCGAAGCGTTCAAAAGAGAGTACGACGTCGACACGACCCCCCAGATCTTCGTCGGCGACGAGCGCATCGGCGGCTACGACGACCTGCGCGAGCACTTCGGGCAGGAGGTCAAGGACGAAGGCGAGACCAGCTATCAGCCGGTCATCGCGGTCTTTTCGGTCGCCTTCCTCATGGCCCTCGCGGTCAGCTGGTATGCGTTCGGGACCTTGCTCAGCATCCGGGCGTTCGAATGGTTCATCGCGATCAGCATGTGCCTGCTGGCGGTCCAGAAGCTGCAAGACGTCGAGAGCTTCTCGACGATGTTCCTGAACTACGACCTGCTGGCGCGCCGCTGGGTCCGATACGGATACGTCTACCCGTTCGGTGAGGCCCTAGCCGGCATCCTGATGATCGCGGGTGCCCTGATCTGGGTCGCAGCGCCGGTCGCGCTCTTTATCGGCACGGTCGGCGCGGTCTCGGTCTTCAAGGCGGTCTACATCGACAAGCGCGAACTGAAATGCGCCTGCGTTGGCGGATCGAGTAACGTGCCGCTCGGCTTCGTCTCGCTGAGCGAAAACCTGATGATGATCGCCATGGCGATCTGGATGCCGATCCGGATGTATTGGCTGGGATAGCGGCGCGCCTCTCGCGTCTGACCGGTCACGTCCGGCGGCACCTTAAGTTCGTGAAGGAGATGAAGGGTGGCTCTTCTGCTCGGTTTTGTGCTGGTTGGCGCACTTGGGATCGGCCACCACTATGGCCTCCTGGCGGTTCGCGGGATGAAGCCGAACTCGAACGAGAGCCCGCAGGCGGCCATCATGGTCGTGTTCCTCGGTCTGCTGACGCTCCACACGATCGAGATCCTCGCCTTTGCCGTAGTCTACTGGGCACTGCTAGGCTGGGGCGGCTTTGGAGGCCTCGGGGGCAGCTACGACGCGAGCTGGGGCGGGCTGATCTACTTCTCCGGCATCAACTTTGCAACGCTCGGCTACACGCAGATCGAGACCGGGGGGACGATACGGATGATCAACATGATGCAGTCGCTCGGCGGCTTCATGGTGCTGACCTGGTCCGCTACGTTCCTCTACTCGGTATGCGAACGAGCGTGGCGCGAGTAGAAGGTGAGGATCAAGGGACGGTCAGTCCGCCGCTTACACACTCTCCTGTTGGCTGGGGCCGCGTTCCCGGCGAAGTGCTAGCCATTTCACGCGAAAGTCAGCTTCCTTCCGATACAGGATGGATTGACAAATGTTCTTAATTTGCGGACACCCCGTACATGCACCTGCAATTACATATCTTTGCTTGGCTGAAGTCGCTTGTTTGCCTTTGCTTTGCGATTGCTCTGGTGTTTTCCCTGCCCTCTGTGTCCCATGCGGCGTCGGGCATGCATGGCAACCATCACACCGTTGCCGCCAGTCGGGAACATGCGGACAGTGCCGGTTCGCACGGAACGACGCCGTCTGCTTCGCTGCACGAGACATGCGGCTCAATGTCAACGGCAGATGATGGAGACCAGTTCTCCACTCAGTGTTGTGGCGGAATATGTGTTTCGGGCGTCCTCATCGAGACGGGCGTCGGTTTTTCTGACCATGTGACCAGCAGCAGATACGCGGCGCGTCTCGTGCAGACGACCTCGATCAAACCCGCCGGTTTTCTGCGACCTCCCCGGTTCCTGATCTGACCCAAGACCCTTAGCGGGTCTTTGCCTTGCGCACGGTTGTGCGTGAGTTCGAAGTCAATCAGTCAGGTTCCATTCATGAAAATACTTCTACCTATCGGGGCTTCGGCCTTCTTGCTTGGCGCGTGCGCCTACGAGCCTACGCCGTTGCCCGCTGTGGCGGGGCAACTGGCGATCAGCGACCCGACCATTTCATCACCAGTGTCCTACCAAGATCCATTCGCTGGTTACACCTATCGTGGCCCCACTGGCCCACGCGACTGGCGGTCCGTCAATCAAGAACAGTCGGAGGACAACTGATGCGGATATCGAAATCTCCGCTCGCAATCGGCTTTCCGCTGCTGCTGGGAGCTTGCGCGACCGCGGTGCCCGGCGTCTATACCGAGCAAAAGGCGGGCTTTGCCAATGTGGCCGGTCAGATCACGCCGGCGATTGGCAAACGCGCGGTCTTTGCCCAGACGCAGGCCGAAAATGAGGCGCTGAGCCGCGAAGTGCACGGCATGGTGCATCGCAGGACAATATCGGCAGATACCGCCGTTCAAGTCGCGCTGCTCAACAACAAGGGGTTACAGGCGTCCTATGCCAATGTGGGGCTGTCGGCAGCCGAAGCATGGCAGCAAGCGACGCCGGAAAATCCCGTCGTCTCCATCGGGCTTCTGGGAATCGGCGCTCCGGAACTGGGTGCCTATCGGGCCGTCGAGGGCCTGATCCGCACCAACATTCTGGATGCGACCACACGCAAGCAGCGAATGGCGATCGCCGATGCCAGCTTTCGTCAAGCGCAACTGAGCGCCGTGAACGATACGCTCACCCTCGCCAACCAAACGCGTCAGGCCTGGATCAACGCCGTTGCGGCTTTCGAAACCGTTGGCTACCTGACCCGCGCCAAGGCGACTTCGGACGCTGGTTCGGAACTGGCGCTCAGGTTGGGCGAGACGGGGGCGCTCAACAAGGCCGGGCAGGCCCGCGAACAGGCGTTCAACGCAGAGCTTGCCGGGCAACTTGCAAGGGCGCGGCTTGATGCGGCCAAGGCAAAAGAGCAACTGACCCGATTGATGGGACTCTGGGGCGCCGAAGTCGATTTCTATGTGCCCGACGCGCTTCCTGCCCTGCCGGGTTCCGTCGGTCATGTGACTGACATTGAAGCAAAAGCGTTGCAAAACCGGGTTGATCTGCGCGTTGCCAAACTTGGCCTGGAAGCACAGGCCTGGGCCTTTGGCTTGACCGACCAGACCCGCATTGTCAGCGATCTTGAAATCGTCGCGGGGTTCGAGGCAGAGCGGGAGGTAGAGGACGGCGAAACGGAAACCGTTACCACTCCGCAAGTGGAAGTGGAATTTGCGATCCCGGTCTATGACAGTGGCAAGGCCCGGATGCGCACGGCGGAATTGTCCTATCTGCAAGCGGCCAACGTGCTTGCCGAGCGGGCCGTCAACGTCCGATCCGAAGCGCGCGGTGCGGAAACCGCATATCACGCATCCTACCAAATCGCCCGACACTACCGTGACGTACTCGTTCCACTTAGGACGACCGCCGAGGAAGAAGGTCTGCTGTCTTACAACGGCATGATCACCAACACTTTTGAGCTGCTGACGGACGTGCGCGAGAAGCTCAGCGCCGAACTGGAGGCAGCAAATGCGAAACGCGAATTCTATATGGCCCAGGCCGATCTGACCGCTGCGATCTACGGCGGTGGTGCAGGCAGCGCGGGTGCCGGTGGAGAAGGCGTATCACTGGCCGCCGGTGGCGGCGCTGGACACTGAAAGGAAATGACATGTTGAACAGACGTCAATTGCTCGGGGCTGGCGCCGCAGGTGCAGCGCTGGTCTCCGGCCAGGCATGGGGCAAGACCCTGAACATGGGACTGCCTGAGGCGGCGCAGATGGACAGCGCGGCAACCGCGATCACGCCGCGCCCCAGTTCGGGACCGGACTACAATCCGGTCGTCACGCTCAACGGATGGACGTTGCCACATAGAATGAACAACGGTGTGAAGGAATTCCACCTTGTTGCCGAACCCGTCGAGCGAGAGCTGGCCGACGGCATGATCGCGCATCTTTGGGGGTATAACGGCCAGTCCACCGGCCCGACCATAGAGGCGGTCGAGGGCGACCGGGTGCGCATCTATGTCACGAACAAGCTGCCCGAGCATACCACGGTCCATTGGCATGGGCTGATCCTGCCTTCTGGCATGGACGGGGTTGGCGGGCTGTCGCATCCTGGGATTCCGCCTGGTAAAACCTACGTTTACGAGTTCGATCTGATCAAATCCGGAACCTTCATGTATCATCCGCATGCGGACGAGATGGTGCAGATGGCCATGGGAATGATGGGCATGTTCGTGGTCCATCCGAAAGACCCAGCCTTCATGCCGGTGGATCGTGATTTCCTCATCATGCTGAATGCGTTCGACATCGACCCAGGCACCTATGTGCCACGCATCATGACGATGACCGATTTCAACCTCTGGACATGGAATAGCCGGATTTTCCCGGACATCGACCCGCTGGTCGTCAACAGGGGCGATCGGGTGCGCGTGCGCGTCGGCAACCTGACGATGACCAACCACCCGATTCACATGCATGGCTACGACTTCAAGGTCACCTGCACCGATGGCGGGTGGGTGCCGGAAACCGCACAATGGCCGGAGGTGAGCATCGACATCCCTGTGGGTGCCATGCGGGCCTACGAGTTCGTCGCCGATCACCTGGGCGACTGGGCGATCCACTGCCACAAGTCGCATCACACCATGAATGCGATGGGCCACGATGTGCCAACGTTCATCGGTGTGGACAAGACGCAACTGGCCCGGCAGATCCGCACGTTCCAACCGGAATACATGCCCATGGGTACCGCCGGGATGGCCGATATGGGCGTGATGGAAATGCCGCTTCCGGACAATACCATACCGATGATGACAGGCTGGGGGCCGCATGGCCCGATTGAAATGGGTGGCATGTTCTCGGTCGTCAAAGTGCGCGATGGCATCGGCGCGGACGATTACTCGGATCCAGGCTGGTACGAAAACCCCCCGGGCGAACAAGCCTATGAATGGACTGGTGAATTGCCAGAGTTCGCCACCAACAACAGCCCCAAGACCCTCCTCACACCGAAACCGACCTCCAAGGGCTGAATGGCTCTTCAATTCAACCTACGAGACCACAGGACAAAGAAATGAAAAAACTTCTTCTGACGACAACTCTCGCATTCGCTCTCACCGGGCCGGCATTCGCCGCCGGAATCCACGAAGGTGGGCACGGCGATGATCACGCTGCGATGGCTGAGGAAATGATGATCGGCGTGCCCGGCGACCCTGCCAAGGTGACGCGCACCATTGACGTGACGATGCGGGAAACGGATGACGGCGAAATGTTGTTCGAGCCTAAATCCTTGGATATCGTCGAGGGCGAGACGATCCGCTTCACTGTGGTCAACAATGGTGAATTGGAGCATGAATTCGTCATTGATACGATGATGGGCAACGCCGAGCACAAAGAAGCCATGGCCAAGATGGACATGGAGCATGACGATCCCAATTCGGTCCGGCTGGATCCGGGAGCGTCCGGTGAAGTTGTCTGGACCTTCTCGAACACCGGCTCATTTGAATTCGCATGCCTGATCCCGGGCCATTACGAATCCGGCATGCATGGACCGATCGTCGTAGGCGAGCAGATGGCGCAACCAGATGTCGAGTATGCAACCGGAACCATCAAGAAAATCGTCGCCGAAGCCGGAAAGGTAACGATCATTCATGGTCCCCTGGTCGCACTTGATATGCCTGCGATGACCATGGTGTTCCGCGCCGATGAGGACATGATCGCCAAAATGTCTGAAGGACAGGACATCGAGTTCGTCGCGGACCGAGTCAATGGAAAGCTTACCGTGACCGCTTTCAGGTAAAGCAAGATCCAGGAGCGTTGGATAAAGCCGGCGCTCCTGAATCCGGTTTATACTGTCGCGCAGACCTCGATGGTCGATTTCTCCCGAGACGCGCTCGAGGTCGTCCTTTGGATGCTGCATTGTCACCACATGCCGCGCCTTACGACGGGCATGATGACAGAGTGTGCGGTCACAGCCTCGGTCTGATCCGGGCGGGGCGTTCGGATCGAGCGCCCCGACGTCCCGCTACCAATCAGTCCTGCCCCAAGTTTTCGCGAGGGCCGGGAACAGGGCACCCTGAAGCAAGAATGCGGGAATTTGAGATGATGAACTGGAACGACATGGGCATGGAATGGGTTTCGGGATGGGGTTTGGCTGGCTCTTCGGCCTGCTGATCCTCGTGCTGGTGGTTTTGGCCATAGCAGCGCTGAGCAAGTATCTTCGGAAATAGAAGAAAGGAGTTCGCAATGACCTATACGATCAATCGAATGGTCCCCGACACCGGAATCGATGACGTAGACGCCCGCGCGCGACAGGCGCTGGCGGATCATGGCTTCGGCGTCCTGACCGAGATCGACGTCCAGGCAACGATGAAAAAGAAGCTCGATGTCGAGATGCCGGCCTATCGCATCCTCGGCGCCTGCAACCCGAAGATGGCGCATCAGGCGATCGGGATAGAGCCGCGGGTGGGTGCGATGCTGCCCTGCAATGTCATTCTGCGCGAGGTCGAGGGCGGCGTAGAGGTCAGCGCCATCGATCCGGTGGCGTCGATGCAAGCGATCGAGAACGCTGGACTGACGGCCGTGGCGGGCGATGTCCGCGACCTTCTGGCGAAGGCCGTCGAGGCGATCTGAGATGAGCCTGCGCGTCGCCATTCTCGCGGGCCTTACGATCTTCGGGATCGTCCTGCTCGGCGTCTGGTTGGTCGCGCCCTCGGTGTTCGCCGAGGCTCGCGGACTTCTGGACGGCGAGCGCTTGGAAATGCTGGTGGCGCATGCGGGTCTCTGGGGCCCGGCCCTGATCATTACGCTCATGACCGTCGCGGTCGTGGCCAGCCCGATCCCGAGTGCACCCATCGCGCTGGCGGCGGGAGCGGCCTACGGACATCTCTGGGGTACGGTGCAGGTCGTGATCGGCGCGGAGCTCGGGGCGCTGATCGCATTCGGCCTCGCGCGGGTTCTGGGGCATGACGTCCTGCGGCGGGTGTTCGGCGATCGCGTCGATGCCGGGCTGCTCGGGTCCCAATCCGCGTTGACGGCGACGGTCTTTGCCAGCCGGCTGATGCCCTTCGTCTCCTTCGACATGATCAGCTACGCTGCCGGACTCAGCCGTCTGCATGTCTGGCGGTTCGCGCTCGCGACGCTGGCGGGCATCGTCCCGGCAAGCTTCCTGCTGGCGCATTTCGGCGGAGAGGCGGTCAGCGGAGACTTTGGGCGCGCAGCCTGGGCAGTGCTCGGTTTCGGCCTCGTGTCGGGTTTGCCGCTGCTTTGGGTGGCGATGCGGAGAAGGCCTGGAGAAGGCGCTCACGACCACCAATGAAAAGGGCTTGAGCTTCCAACGGCTGGAGGCCGCAAGCTGAAACGAGATACCGAAAGGCTGGCAGACCATGGAGCACGATCACCATCACGCGGCGCCCGACATCCCGGCGGGGACCGAGACGGCGAAGGACCCGGTCTGCGGGATGACAGTCGCGGTCAAGCCGGACGGACGTCACGCCGAGTTCCAGGGCGAGACCTTTCATTTCTGCTCGGAGAAGTGCCAGACGAAGTTCAAGGCGGATCCGTGGTTCTACGCTTCGGGCCGGGCCGCCGGGCAGAAGAAGGCTGCTCCGGCCAACGTCCAGTACACCTGCCCGATGCATCCCGAAATCGTTCGCGACGCGCCGGGGGCCTGCCCGATCTGCGGCATGGCGCTGGAGCCGATGGTGCCCTCGGACGAGCCCAGCGAGGAATTGACCGACTTCACCCGACGGATGTGGATCTCGACTGCCGCGGCGGTGCCGCTCATCATCCTGACCATGGGCGAACTGGTGGCGCTGCCAGTGCGCGACTGGATCGGGCATCAGACCGCAAGCTATCTGGAGTTCGTGCTGGCCACGCCAATCATCCTCTGGGCCGCCTTGCCCTTCTTCCGGCGCGGCTGGGACTCCTTCGTGAACCGCAGCCCCAACATGTGGACGCTGATCAGCATCGGCGTGGCGGCGGCCTACCTTTACTCGCTCGTCGCCACCTTCCTGCCGGGCGTGTTTCCGGAACAGTACCGGATGGGCCACGGCGTCGGCACCTATTTCGAGGCGGCGGTGGTGATCGTCGCGTTGGTCTTCGTGGGCCAGGTGCTGGAACTCCGAGCGCGCGAACGCACCGGGGATGCGATCCGCGCTCTTCTGGACCTGGCGCCGAAGACCGCAAGGCGCATCCTGCCGGACGGTACTGAATACGACGCGCCGCTCGAGAACATCATGGAGGGCGATCGGCTGCGCGTGCGCCCCGGCGATGCCGTGCCGGTGGACGGGACGGTGATCGACGGCCGATCGTCCTTGGACGAAAGCATGCTGACCGGCGAGTCGATGCCGGTCGAAAAGGGACCGGGCGATGCGGTGACCGGTGCAACGATCAACAAGAACGGTTCCTTGGTGATGGAGGCGGGCAAGGTCGGGTCTGATACCGTGCTGGCGCAAATCGTCGCGATGGTGTCGAACGCGCGCCGCTCGCGCGCACCGATCCAGGGTCTGGCCGACCGCGTGTCGGCGGTATTCGTGCCAACCGTGGTCGTCATCGCAATCGTCGCTTTCGTCGTCTGGATGATCTTCGGCCCCGAGCCCGCGCTGGTCTTCGCCATCGCCTCGGCCGTGTCGGTGCTGATCATTGCCTGCCCCTGCGCGCTGGGGCTTGCGACCCCGATCTCGATCACCACGGCGGCAGGGCGCGGCGCACAGGCGGGCGTGCTGATCAAGGACGCCGAGGCGCTGGAGCGTATGGCCGCTGTCGACACGCTGATCGTCGACAAGACCGGCACGCTGACCATGGGCAAGCCGAAACTGACGGACACCGTGGCGTTGGGCGACGTCACCGAGGCCGACCTGCTGTCGCTGGCTGCGGCGCTGGAGCGCGGCTCGGAACACCCTCTGGCCGAAGCGATCGTCGAGGGAGCAGAGGCGCAGGGTGCGCCACGTCAGGAGGCCACGGACTTCGACGCCGTGACTGGCAAGGGCGTGCAGGGCCGCGTCGGCGCGCGCGCGGTGGCGCTCGGCAATGCGGCGATGATGAAGGAGATGGGGCTCGATTCCACGCAGGCCGAGGCAAAGGCCGACACCCTTCGCGCCGAGGGCAAGACGGCGATGTTCATCGCACTCGACGGCGCGCTCGTCGGCATTGTGGCGGTCGCCGATCCGATCAAGGAGAGTACCGCGCAGGCCATCCGGGAACTTCATGCCCAGGGGCTGCGCGTGATCATGGCGACCGGCGACAACGAGCGCACGGCACAGGCGGTGGCGGGCAAGCTCGGCATCGACGAGGTGCGCGCGGGAATCCTGCCCGAGGCCAAGAAGGACCTGATCGACCAGTTGCGCCGAGAAGGCCACAAGATCGCGATGGCGGGCGACGGGGTGAACGACGCGCCCGCGCTGGCCGCTGCCGATGTGGGCATCGCCATGGGCACCGGAGCCGATGTTGCGATGGAAAGCGCAGGCATCACTCTATTGGGCGGCGACCTGATGGGCATCGTGCGGGCCCGCAAGCTCGCCCGCGCCACCCTGCGCAACATCAAGCAGAACCTGTTCTTCGCCTTCGCATACAACGCCCTTGGCGTCCCCATCGCGGCAGGGCTTCTCTACCCGGTCACCGGACTTCTGCTCTCGCCGATGATCGCGGCGGCGGCGATGAGCCTGTCCTCCGTCTCGGTGATCAGCAATGCGTTGCGGCTCAGGCGGGTCGATCTTTGACCGGCCAGTCCACACATGTAATCTCGAACGGAGAACCAGATGATCCAAGACACTTTTTCCGCCGAAAGCTTCTGATCGGCACAGCTGCGCTGAACTCCATGTCCGTCACCCAGCTTAAGTCAGAGTGGCAGACGATCTTTGCCTCGGCAGCGCCGAACAACAGCCCAGCGTTCCTTGAGAGCCGGTTGGCCTACCGCATCCAGGAACTGACGTATGGCGGCCCTGATCGCGAAACCGGCGCATGCTGGGCCTGCTGGCCGACGAGGTCGGCGGCACCCTGACGCGCAAGAGCCAGATCGCCGATCCTCGCAATCCCGTGGTCGACACAAAGCTGATCCGCGAATGGAATGAGGTCGAGCACACCATCACCGTCTTGCGGGACGGTTTCGAGTGGCAGGGGCGACCGTACAAATCCTTGTCCGCGATCGCGCGAGCGATCACCGGGACGCGCTGGAATGGCTACCGCTTCTTCGGGTTGCGCGAACGAAAGCGGGGGAGTGATTGATGGACCAGCGCGCAAATCCCGTCCGCCGCCAGCGCTGCGCCATCTACACGCGCAAATCCTCCGAGGAAGGGCTCGAACAGGAGTTCAACAGCCTGCACGCCCAACGAGAGGCCTGCGAGGCCTACATCGCCAGCCAACGCTCCGAAGGCTGGGTGCTGGTCCGCGATCAGTATGACGACGGCGGCATCTAGGGCGGGACGCTGGAACGGCCCGGCCTCCAGCAGCTTCTGGCAGACATCGAGGAAGGCCTGATCGATGTGGTGGTCGTCTACAAGATCGACCGCCTGTCGCGCTCGCTGATGGACTGCTCGAAGCTGGTCGAGGTCTTCGACCGCAACGGCGTGACTTTTGTCTCGGTCACGCAGTCCTTCAACACGACGACTTCCATGGGGCGGCTGACGCTGAACATCCTGCTCAGCTTCGCCCAGTTCGAGCGCGAGGTCACAGCCGAGCGCATCCGCGACAAGGTCCGCGCTTCCCGGATGAAGGGAATGTGGATGGGCGGCTACGTCCCGCTCGGGTACGATGTGAAGGACCGCAAGCTCGTGGTGAACGAGGAAGAGGCCGCCACCGTGCGGGGCATCTTCGAACGTTTCGTCGAGGTCGGATCAGCGACCGTGCTGGCCCGCGAACTGCGCCGCAAAGGGCTCCGCAACAAGCAGGGCACCTTGGTCGACAAGGGATACCTCTACAGAGTGCTGGTGAACCGCGTCTATCGCGGCGACGCCGTCCACAAGAGCAAAGCCTATCCCGGCGAGCATCAGGCCATCATCGACCAGAAGCTATGGGATCAGGTCCATGCCATCTTGCGCGAGAGCCCACGAAAGCGCGCCAACAACACCCGCGCGCAGGCGCCTGCATTGCTCAAAGGGCTGATCTTTACGGCCACGGACGCCGCCATGACCCCGAGCAGCACGAAGAAGGGCGCGCGGCGATACCGGTATTACGTCTCGATGGACGTCATCAAAAATCGCGAACCCAGCGATGAGTGCATCCCGCGCCGTCTTCCTGCCGAACTCGTGGAAGCGGCCGTGGTCACAGAATTGAGGCGGGTGATGCGCGCCCCGTCGATCACGGCACAGGTCATCGCCCATTTGGCGCGCGAGGATCACGCCTTCGCCGAGGCCGACGTGATCTCCGCGCTGCAGACGTTCGAGGACGTCTGGGGCCAATTGTTCCCTGCGGAGCAGACCCGGATCGTGCAGTTGCTGGTGCGCCGGGTCACTGTGACGTCCGAGGGGCTGGTGATCGATGTCCGGACCGACGGCGTCTCGGGCGTCATGCGCGACATGATGGCGCCACGAAAGAAGGCGGCGGCGGAATGATGAAACCAGACGAGTCCCTCCAGATCTTCGTGCCGCTCAAGGTCCGCAAGCAGAACGGGCGGCCGAAGATCATGCCGCCCGCCACCTATCTGCCCAGCGAAGACCGGACACAGGATCCGCATATCCTGCGCGCCATCGATCGGGCGTGGGGCTGGCGGCGGCGCATGGAGGCTGGTGAATTCAACACGGTGACCGATCTGGCGAAAGCGGTGGGGCTTGCCGAACGCCATGTCAGCCGCCAGCTGCGGCTCGCCTATCTCGCGCCGGGTGTCCTCAAGCGACTGGTCTACAAGCGCGAGGTGCCCGCCGTGACCCTGTTGAAACTGACCGACGTCGCGGCCCTGCCGTGGCACGAACAGCCGGAGCGGGTGTTCGACTGATCCTCAGTGAAAGCTCGCCTGAAACGTTGTCGCCGTCAGCGAGACATGCGCGTCAAGCGGCGGGTGCAGTTCGAACGCCTTCGGCTCGCGTGAGAAATTCCACAGGCGGAACAGACGCCATTCCGACCGACGCTCCTCGGCCACGGCCAGTTCGTTGCGGGTGATGTGGAAGGGCGTGCGCTCCCATCCGTTCGTCGTCTTGACCTCGATCAGCCGCGGTAACCCGTCCGGGGCGAAACTCGCGATGTCGTAGCCCGCGCCGTCGCCATCCTCGTCCGACACCCAGCGCACCTTGCGCGCCAGATCGTCCCGTCCCGCGGTCCGCAAGGCCGCGCGCTCATGCGCCAGCACGCGCTCCTCGCCCGCGCGTCCGAGGGCCCGGTTGCGCTCGTCCCGGCCCGCCACGTCGAACTTGCGGGCGATATGCAGCATCTGGTCCAGTTCCTGCGGCGGCGGCTGGTTCGACAGCGTCGGCGGCGGCCCGATCCAGATCTGCGCCGCCTCGCGTAGGCCAGCGGCGGGTTGCAGTCCCGGTTGGCGCCCGAGCCAGGCCGGGTTCAGCGCCAGCCACCGCGCCACGGCATCTACCAAGGTCATCTGGAAGTTGAACGCGGGCTTGTAGCCGGGGATCCAGTCCTCGCCGAGCCCCTTCAGCACCGCGCTGATGTTCTGGTGCTTGAACTCGATGGACCCCTCGGACCGATCGTTCAGCAGCGGAATGAGCGCGCGGCGATGCTCGGCCTTGCTGTAGCGGCGCCCGGAAATGTCGTCGGCCAGCATCGCGAAGTGATCCGCGACGATCAGGTCGTTCTCTTCATCTGTCCACGCCCCGTTCGACATTGCGCCAGGCTATGGGCACGAAGTCTGTTTGTCATCAGAGACTTCCGGCAGGCTCCTGGCTCGCTTCGAACGCTGCCGCCGGACTTGGGGATCGGCCGCCACGGAGCCGTCCTCCCGACCGCCCTGCGCCTTCGTGTCGGTCTCCGTCACCGGATTACCTCGCGAACGGGGCGAGCCCGTGAACGCGGCAACCCATTGAAAATGCAAGGATGTTTTACGCCGTCCCATGGCCATCGAGGGGCGCTCGAAGAGAGACCCGGTCCATTCGGAGACCGGTTCTGCGTCAACCGCTGAGTCTCCGAAGGGCGGATGGCCCTGCCAACGCCCTTTGAAACAAAAAGAAAAAAGGCCCCAATCGGGGCCCCTCGACGGATTCAGCATTTGAATGTGGCGGAGACGAAGTCCGAAAGTTGTTTTAAGTCAAACACTTAAGGTATTGAATTCGCTGGGCGCAGGATCGTTGAGTGTTACGAATTGTGCAGCAAAGTGTGCAGCAAAGATTTCGTTCCGAACATCAAAACCCTCTGCGCCAAAAAAGCTCACGGTACAGGTGCAACGCCAAATATAGAGGCTAACTCCGTAAGAATTGCGCGTTCGACCGCTTTTTCTGCAGCCTCCCTCGAATCAAACATAGCTGCGTACTTGCGCCATTTTTCCTGACGCCCTCCGTCTTTTCGAAATTGCGAATAGTCCAGTTGGTCAATCTCCAGATCAATAGCAGCTTTTTCAATAATCGGATCAAACTCATGAACATCCCAATGCGTGCGCTTGTCAGAAGCATACTCGCGCCATAGCTCCCTCTTATCAAAATCAATCTCACAGATCTTCTCGATCTTTAAGAGAATATCCTGCAACACCAATTCCGCCTCGTCCATAAGGGACTTGCAGCACTTGACCCAGTCAACAGGATCACCGCCGTTTTGGATTATCCAGATATCATGCTGCCTTTTCCTTTTTTCATCGCTTGCATTTTCCTGAGACAGGTTATGTGCGTGCACCGTTCGAGCGCATTCAACCAGGAATTTGCAACTTTTGAATCTCTCGCTCACTTGCGAATCGGTTCGGAGCAGCTTTGCTGCGAACCGCAAGAAAGGACCCGTTTCGTTGAACAGGACATAAAGCCAAGAAACCGCTTTCCGGAAGTACAGTTCATCATACGGACACTCGGGCAAGTCGACCGAGATTTCCCTAATCTCAGTTTCGCCGATGTTTTCTGCACACAACGCTCTTAGTGCAGTGACCTTGTCTTGAATCTTACTGAAACCATCCATGCCACGTCCTAACTTGGTCGAGACGCGATAGGGCCTAAGTAGTTGAATGAAATTGAGAACTTCAACTCCTTTCCGATTGATACATCTCGCACCCATCCTCCCTCAACGAGATCTACCTTGCGGCCAAGCTCGCCAACGTGGATTGACCAACGGTTTTCTCCAATTTGCCGTTGAACAATTCCAGAGAAAATAATGGGTTCACGAGTGGCGCCAGTTATCACATTTCGCGGCAGCACACGTTTTCCTTCAATGTACTCGGTATCTCGAGAAAGTTGGCGAAACTGAGTAATGGCACTCTGTTCGTCACCAGCAAGCCAACGGAACACTGCGATAAGGTATCGGGTATTTGGTTGGAGGTCTTCGCCAGTTGAATACGACAGATCGGTTAGGACGCCGAGGATCTCGTTCCTGTCATCATCTGAGTATGGAAGCGGACCATGTAGCCCGCGCAACATTTGGCTTTCGGTCTTCCACACCCAAAGGCACCTAAGTAACAAGCGCATGCATCTGCTATCGTCGGAGATGCGGTCCCTATGTTGTAAGAGGTATTCGGCTGCAGCCCTCGCCTTTCTGAGATCAGGCTCTGAGATTGAGTCCTGTTCAAAGGAGATCAACGGCGCCAGATTTTTTGCTCTGAAGTAGTATCCAACAGAAGAGCCGACCTTTTCCAGTGCGTCAAAAGCTTCGTCACTCATTTCAAGGTCGCCAACAAGTTCAGCAGCCCTTAGCCGTTGCCGCTGGAAGTTCTCTTCCTGCGAGGAGTCCAATTCATCTAAGTCTACCATGTCGATAGTTGCTGCAACATCCGCTTTTAGCTCTGCAGACTGCTCAATCCCAAAGTGAGTATCGGACTCAAGCAGTCCAAGCGCAGTCCACAACGAAATATCGATGGGAAAATATGTGCCTGACTTACTAGTAGCGTTCCGTACCGCCTGACGAGCAGCAAGGTAGTTAGCCCAAATTGTCTCTGTGGAATGATTGTTTCTTGCCGCTGAGGTTGCAAGAAATCCATATGTTGCTGCTCGCTCAACCCAAAGGTATTCAACCGTACGACGCCCAGCTTTCAGCCCACCGCTAGGTAATGAAATATCGGTCAGGGCCTCCTCAACGGACTCTCTCGCCTCGTCCAAGATACTTAAACGATCTTCGTCAGACAGGTTCGTTTCGTTCTTCCGGATATGGTGTCGACGCAGAGTGGCTTCCTGTAACATCAGACGCGCATTGCGAACACCACGAGTTTTTCTAAGTAACGTCAAAGCAGCTGCTATTTCACCATAACTCTCAGAATACCGCTCTCCTAGCGGGCCATCTGGGCCAAGGGCATAGACAATATCTGCAACGAACCGTGTTTCCTCCGCCCCATCCGGTCCGGCGCGTGTTGCGTTTGAGACAAGCTCCAATATTGCCTTAGCCTCATATGCCGCTCCTCCAAGTCGTTGGTCACAGATCAACTGAGCCTCGAGTTGAAGTCGTGCTCCGACAAGAAGTTGGTCCTCCGAGTTGTCATGATACCGCCATCGGAAGAGATCATTTCCTTCAAACAGTTCGCGAACAAGGTCGATGTCAATACCAGTCTGTGAAGCTAGACTTTCGGACATCAGAGCCCGCAAAATCAGATTTATTGGTACCCACCGATGCACTCGTGAGCACGCCATGATGTAGTCGATGAGCTTGCCGGCAGAATCGTTCTCGCTCTGTGCTTCCGGCTGCTGAGTCAAGATCGGTGCCTCTGATCGATATCCCGCTTCTAGGAGAGCAAATGCGAGCGCACCCACTTCTTTGACCGGCTTTTTCGACCGTCCACGGTCGCGTAGTACTCTCTCGGTTTTTCTGGCTTCTTGCACTAAGCCCCTCGCTAAGCTTGATCTGCTTTGGGGAAGTTGCCAAAAGAACTGCGCTAGCACATGCTCTGATGCAATTATTTTGTCCTGTATCTCTCGACCAGGATTGAATTGTTCGGATAACTCGACGAGAGCTTCTCGCTCTACATCACTGAGTCCTGCGCGAGCATTGACCAAGCGACCTTCGTGCCGGTGCTCAACCATTTCCGTATTGTATGAAGAACCGAGTAACACGATACGATGGCCGCGGCTGCGAAAGCTTTCCAAGAGGGTGTCGTAGCGTCGTGGTGCAGCCAGTGCATCAACGATTAAGAGGGTGACGTGATCCAACCGATCAACATCAGACAAGAACGCACCAAGTTCGACCGCAAGCGGAAGACGGTCTCTTGCAAAAAGCACGGCGGCTGACCTCTTCTTCCTAATTGAGGCCGCGATGCGAAACAGTGCAATTGACTTTCCGACGCCCGATTGGCCGCTTACGATAATCGCCCCCTTCTCATTAGAATGGTTCTTAATTGCCCTTTCGACCACTCTTTGGAGCTCGTCTTCAAAATCGCGCCGAATTGCGAAGCCATGGCGGACGCCGTCAAATAACACCCGAGAGCTGGTTGGAATGGAATGAAAAACAGAGAATGCACTTTCTTTTAAACCATCGTCTAATCCCTGAAGGTGATCCGTCCAGGCGTCATCTATAATCGAGGCCGATGCCTCGGTACTAAGCCGCATGCTGGGCGTTGTGACAAGACGCTTACCATCATCGAACGATACTATCCCAGGCTCGTTCCAAGCCTGTAGTTGGGCAGACCCGCCATGCAACTCTGCTTCAGCAATAACAGCCCCTAATGAGCGTTCATCCCTTATGATTACGTTTGCGTCTATGAGTTCTTCGAAGATTTCTGCATCCTCACCTTCGAAGCCTGGATCGGGGCCGAACCAAAGTACGCTCTCTGTCGCTGCGCGACTAAGATGACCAAGTATTTCGCCGGTATTGAGCCAGTCTTGACCGGCGTTCAATCCTGCCACAACGATAACACCCAGAGGTGTCGAAACGTCAAACAGGCTGTTTAACATCGGCGTTGCGTGCTGGGCACGGCGCGCACGCAGTTCAAGTCGGGTCGATGGCGGCTGAAACACTCCAGCCCCTGTCATTCCAAACAGGTAGTAGATACGTGGTCGAAGCTTGCTTCGGCTGACCGGCGGGGGCGGATCACCCACCAATATTGGCTCTGGAAGTCGGCCATCAGTTCCAAACATGTTCTTTAGAACTGGATCAATAGAGGAAGTAAAAACAGCCGAAAAGTGAACATCAGAAATTGAGGCCAGCTCGCTGGAAGGGGTTCTCCTTTCGAAACGCTCAGCTAGCCAGCCGTAAAATTCGGCGTTTAGCTTTCCAGCAGAAAAGATTTCGCTCCAGGATGAACCTTTTACTCCTATCCGGTCCAAGGCGGCAAGGCAAACACTGTCCTTGCCATCCGACGCGCTGTGAATGGATTGGCCGAGGATTGCCACAAGTGGTACATCCTCGGAAATTGCCCTCCGAAGGATCTCCTGCGCCGACGAAATTTCTGAATTAACTCGTTCGCTCAAGACCGATTCACCTAATCTTTGATCTGCTTCTTGAGTACTCTGGCGTGGTGGTGGTCATGCGACAAGCTTCCTTCTGGCTAAGGAACGTGGTTTCCGCTGGTGTCCGTCGTCAGAGTTTTTGGGCCAGTTGGCGGCCTGATCTAAGAGAGTATCTGGCGCATCTGGTTGGTTTGATTATGCGGCGGGTTTGCGGTGAAGCAAGCGCCGGGTTTCGATGGTCTTCCTTTTGATCCGTTCTCGTTTTTGCAGGATGGTCTGACCGCGTCCGAAGTAGACGTCGGCCGGTGTGAGGTTCTGCAGGCTCTCGTGATAGCGTCGGTGGTTGTAGTTTTCGACGAAGGCGTCGATCTGTTGGCTGAGATCGCCAGGCAGGTAGTAGTTTTCCAGCAGGATGCGGTTCTTCAGGGTCTGGTGCCATCGCTCGATCTTGCCCTGGGTCTGCGGGTGATACGGGGCACCGCGGACATGCCCCATCTGCCGGTCTTCCAGCCAGTTGGTCAACTCGCCCGAGATGTAACTGGCGCCGTTGTCCGAGAGCAGCCGTGGCTTGTGCAGGACCGTCGCCTGATCGCAGCCTGAAGCCTGCAGTGCCAGGTCCAGCGTGTCGGTCACGTCGCCAGCCTTCATCGTCGTGCCGAGCTTCCATGCAATGATGTAGCGGCTGTAGTCGTCGAGGATCGTCGAGAGATAGAACCAGCCCCAACCGATGACCTTCAGGTATGTGAAGTCGGTCTGCCAAAGCTGGTTCGGCCGTGTGGTCTTGTTCCGGAACTCGTCAGCCGCTGACAGAACCACATAGGCCGGGCTGGTGATCAGGTCGTAGGATTTGAGGATACGATACACGGAAGCTTCTGACACAAAATACTTTTCCGTGTCGGTGAAGCGCACGGCCAGCTCGCGCGGTGACAGCTCACTTTCCTGCAGGGCCAGGTCCTTGACCTTCTCGCGAACAGGTTCCGGGATACGATTCCAGACCCGCGACGGCCTGGGGCTGCGATCTTCCAAGGCTTCGGGGCCGCCCGACAGATATCGATCATACCAGCGGTAGAAGGTCGTTCTGGGGATGCCGAGCTTGTCCAGCGTGCGCTTGGTCGGCAGATGCGATCCTTCGACCAAGCGGATAACCTCAAGCTTCTCGGATGCGGGATACCTCATTCGTCGTCTTCCCCATCCGCGATCATGCTTTTTTTGAGCAGCCGCAGCTCCAGTGCCTGCTCGGCAACGACTTCCTTCAGATCGCGGGCCTCACGGCGCAGATCCTTGACTTCGGTAGATGTCGCCGCGCGAGCCGTATCGCCCGCCAGACGCTTCTTGCCGGCCTCGAGGAATTCCTTGGACCAGCTGTAATACAGGCTCTGGGCAATACCCTCGCGGCGACACAGATCGGCAATGCTGTCCTCGCCCTTCAGGCCGTCCAGCACGATCCTGATCTTCTCTTCGGCCGTATACTGTTTGCGGGTCGCTCGACGGATGTCCTTGACGACCTTCTCGCCGTGGCTCTGCTTGGTTCCGGGATTCTGTCTCATCTCCACTCCTTGGTGGTTACGATGTGCCAGAAACCCTCTCTTATCAAATCACCCTAAACTGGCCCATTGGCGCTGACGTCAGACACTCAAACGATAAGTCAAGAAAGGACAACAACATGGAAAATAGAGGAAAAACCAATGAGCTAAGCACAACATCCATCAGCAAGACCGCATTGCTGGAGCGCTACGGCGATCATCTGGAGGGCAGTGACTTCAACGACGAACAGGCCAGGGAGTTTTTGGGTGCGCTCTGGCAAATCATGGTCGCGTTTGTGGACGTGGGATTCAGCGTCAAAGCTGGGGAGAAACTAAACCAAAACAGCGACATCGGCTTCGATGATGTGCTAAACTACCTCTGTCTTGAAGATACAGCGCCTGAAACAGTGGCATCCTCCAACAATGTAAAAAAGAAGGAGCCCAGATGAGCGCAGAACATTTACCTATTCTACAAACAGAACCGGACGCCGCCGTCATTTACTGCCGCGTCTCCTCCGCCAAACAAGTTGAAGAAGGCCACGGCCTCGACTCGCAAGCCACGCGCTGCCGCGAATATGCGAAGCGCAAAGGATACGAAGTCATTCGCACCTTTCACGAAAAGGGTGTGTCCGGCGGTTTGATGGATCGCCCCTCCTTCAATGACCTGATCGCCTTTATTAAGGCCGAACCGCGCGACGGCATTGTCGTCATTATTGATGATATCAGCCGCTTCGCGCGCGACATTGAGAGCCACTGGACGCTGCGCCGCACGCTGAAAGACATCGGCGGCAAGCTTGAAAGCCCCTCCATCACCTTCGGCGAAGACTCTGACTCTGTCCTCATTGAAAACCTGCTCGCCTCGGTCTCTCAGCACCAGCGTCAAAAGAACCGCGAACAGACCACCAATCGCATGCGCGCCCGAACGATGAACGGATACTGGTGTTTCCCCGCGCCTCCGGGCTTTCGCTATGAGCGCAAGGCAGGACATGGCAAACTCCTCGTGCGGGACGAGCCGCTTGCAACGATCATTTCCGAGGCGCTAGATGGATTCGCCCACGGGCGTTTTGCGTCGCAAAGCGAAGTGAAGACCTATTTGGAATCTGAACCCGCCTTTGCCGGTCGTTTTCCAAGTGGATTTGTCCGCTACGAAGAAGTCATTCGACTGCTCACTCGCCCGCACTATGCAGGTTACATCGAAGTCCCTGCCTGGGGCATCCGCATGATGAAGGGACAGCATGAAGGGCTGATCTCGTTCGAGACCTACACACGCATCCAGGAACGCATCAAAGAAGGCGCGCGCATTGCCGCCCGCGCAGATATCAATGAGGATTTTCCTCTTCGCGGCTCCGTGGTCTGCGGCGACTGTGATCGCCCGCTCACCTCCTGCTGGTCGAAAAGCAAAACAGGCAAGAAGCATCCTTATTATATGTGCTTCAACAAAGGGTGCGACTCGTACCGAAAATCTATCCGCCGCGATGTGATCGAAGATGAGTTTGCCGATCTTCTGACAGGCGTACTGCCCTCACGCTCGGTGCTCTCTGCTGCCAAAGCCATGTTCGCAGATATCTGGGATATCCGTCTGGGTCGCGCCAAGGAACAGGCTGCGCTCTTTGAGGTCAAGATCAAGGAAATCGATACGCAGGTTGAGACACTCTTAAACCGATTGATCGATGCGGAAACGAAAACCGTCATCCAGGCCTATGAGAAGAAGATCGGCAAGCTGGAGCAGGAAAAACTGCTTATTGTCGAAAAAGCAGACGGATCAGGTCGCCCGGCACGGCCCTTCGAGCAAATGTTCGAACTCGCCAGTGCATTCCTGCTAAACCCCTGTAAAGTCTGGGAAAGCGGTCGCTTTGAACTACAGCGACTCGTGCTCAGACTGACGTTTTCCGAGCGGTTGGCATATGTCCGAAATGAAGGGTTTCGAACCCCGGAATTATCGTTTCCGTTCAGGGCGTTAGGTGGTGGTTTCGGGGGTGATTGTAATATGGCGGAGACGAAGGGATTCGAACCCTCGAGACGGTTTCCCGCCTACTCCCTTAGCAGGGGAGCGCCTTCGACCACTCGGCCACGTCTCCGCCGCCGGGTTTATCCCGTTTTGCTCTATAATAACAAGAGCAGATCTCACGAATATCAACATGTTGGAGCCTGCGGGCTTCCGTACTGGCGGTTAGCGCGGAATGTGGCCCCGATCGGGCTGCGCTGACCACCCGTCGCCTGGACTCTCGCGTGCCGAAAACCTCTTCGGGCGGGCCGAACCTGCGAATACTCCGGCGGGCGCTCTGATGTGGGCGCTGTTGGTCCGTCTCTTTCGGCTGCCTGCGCCCGGGTCCAGGGCTTGCGGGTGCGATAGCCCCTCGTTGAAAATAAACTGTTTCCGTGGCGGCACCGTCTGACCCGAAACCGGCGCGTCGCCGCCATGTTTGTGCCATAGGGGGCCACGACCCTTCATGGTATCGGGCGGGGCAAAAAAGGAGACGGGAAGATGAAACTGGTTTCGCTTCTACGCGACGCGGCAACCCGGCAGATCGGTGTCCGGGATGCGTTCAACGCGCGCACCAATGCGCTCGGGGCACATGGCTGGGAAAAGATGAACAGGCCGAAGGCCTGCCCGCTTTTCAGAAATCGACGCGTACGCCCGGCAGGTTGAGCGCCAGCATCAGATCGCGCAGCTCCTGCCGCGCGGCGACGTTTGAAAGATTCAGGCCCTTGACGCCGATATCCTTGAGGTCGAGCAGGGTCAGGCCGTTGGGGAACAATTCGCGGAAAATCACCCGCTCGCTAAAGCCCGGCGCGACACGAAAGCCGATCCGGCGCGACAGGTTTTCCAGCGCATCGCCCATCTTCTTCTTGTTATGCATCTGCTGGGCGCCAAGCCGGTTGCGCAGCACGATCCAGTCGATCGCCGGCAGGCCGGCCTGGGCGCGCAGCTGGCGCGCGCTCCACACCATTTCCGAATAGATCGACGGCCCCAGAATCTTGCCCGAGGGCTGCTCGATACGGGCCAGAAGATCGAAATCCACGAAACTGTCGTTCAGCGGCGTGATCAGCGTGTCGGCCAGCGAATGCGCGACCTGGCTGAGGCGCGTGTGCGATCCGGGACAATCGATCAGGATGAAATCGACCTCGCTTTCCATCCCGGCCACGGCGGCCGACAGGCGCCGGTCAAAGATGTTCTCGCCCGGGTCGAGCTGATCATGATCGATATCGGGCAGGTCGTGATATTCCGGTGTCGGAAGATCCAGCCCCTCGCGCGCGCAATAGGCGCGGCGGTTGTCCATGTAGCGGCCGAAACTGCGCTGGCGCAGGTCCAGATCCAATGCACCAACCTTGTGGCCCATCCGTGCCAGAGCGGTGGCCACGTGCATCGACATGGTCGATTTGCCTGCCCCGCCTTTTTCATTGCCCACGACGATGATATGCGCCACGCCGTTTTTCCTTTTCCCGATGCAAAAGGCGCGCCCGAAACGGGGGCGCGCCTCTACTATATGTTGTGTGCTGCCGCTTGGGAAGCCGAAGGGGCAGGCTTAGAAGCCCAAACCTTCGTATTTCTTCTTGAACTTTGACACACGGCCGCCCGCGTCCATCAGACGGGTGGAGCCGCCGGTCCAGGCCGGGTGCACCGTCGGGTCGATGTCGAGCGACAGGGTGTCGCCCTCGGCGCCATAGGTGGATTTCATCTGAAGGATCGTACCGTCGGTCATCTTGACGTTGATCATGTGGTAATCGGGATGGATGTCTTTTTTCATCTGTCCGCTCCTTACGCTTCGGCGCCGGATTTGGGCTTGTAGTTGGAGACTTCGGCGATCCGGGCGGATTTGCCGCGACGCTCGCGCAGATAGTACAGCTTGGCGCGGCGAACGCGGCCACGGCGTACCACTTCGATGCTGTCGATATTGGTGGAGTAGAGCGGGAACACACGTTCCACGCCTTCGCCAAAGGAAATCTTGCGCACCGTGAACGATCCGGCGATGCCCGTGCCGTTCTTGCGGGAAATGCAGACGCCTTCGTAATTCTGAACCCGGGTACGGGTGCCTTCGGTCACTTTGTAACCGACGCGGATGGTGTCACCGGCCTTGAAATCCGGGATGGTCTTTTCCAGACCGGCAATCTGCTCGGCCTCGAGTTGCGCGATAAGATTCATCGCTTCTTCTCCTATATGCTCGCGGTTTTCCCCGCGAAGTTTGCGCGTCCTCAGAGCTCTTGGTCTTCTTCCGGGTCCCTACCGTGTTTCGCACAGTAAGCCCGCCAGAGATCAGGTCGACGTTCCTTTGTCAGCCTTTCGGCCATGGCCTTCCGCCAGGAGGCGATATTCGCGTGATGCCCGGACAGAAGAATTTCCGGTATCGCGCGGCCTTCCCAGACAGCGGGCTTCGTGTATTGCGGGTGCTCAAGCAAGCCTTCAGAGAAAGACTCCTCTTCGGTCGAGGCCTGATTCCCAAGCACGCGCGGTATAAGTCGGACCGTGGCGTCAATCAAGGCCTGCGCCGCAATCTCGCCCCCGGTCAGCACGAAATCCCCCAATGAGACCTCTTCGACACGGAAATGCTCCAGCACACGCTCGTCCACGCCTTCGAAACGGCCGCAAAGCAGGGTGATGCCCTCGGCCTGGGCAAAGCGGCGGGCCATGGCCTGATCGAACCTTTTGCCCCGTGGCGAGAGATAGACGACGGGCCAGGCGGCGCGATCGGCGGGCGTGCCGGCCGCGGCCTGTTTCAGTGCCGCGCCGACGATATCGGGCCGCAGCACCATGCCCGCGCCGCCGCCGGCGGGGGTGTCATCGACATTTCGGTGACGGCCCTCGCCGAACAGGCGCAGGTTGATGGTTTCCAGCGCCCAAAGCCCCTGATCCAGCGCCCGCCCGGTCAGCGACTGGCCCAGAACGCCGGGAAACGCCTCGGGGAACAGGGTGATGACCTTGGCCTTCCAGGCGCCTTTCAGACGCGGGCGGGCCTCGATCAGATCGCGCGGCTTCAGCGAGGCCGCGATCGACAGCCTGCCATGGGATTTCGATTTGGGGGTGTCGGTCATCCGCCCCGGCCCCGGTCAGTCATCGGAAAACAGCCCCTCGGGCGGGTCGGCGATGATGCGGCGCGCACCCAGATCCACCGTGGGGACGGCGGCATTGGTGAAGGGCAGCAAAACGGTGGATTTCAGGCCCGGCCCGTGGATTTCCAGCAGATCGCCGGCGCCGTGGTCATGCACCGCGTGCACATGGCCCAGACTGCGCCCGCCGGTATCGAGCACTTCCATCCCGATCAGATCGGCATGGTAATATTCGTCATCGGCAAGCTCGGGCAGGGCGGCGCGATCGGCGAACAGCCGGGTGCCTTTCAGCGCGTCGGCCTGTTCCTTGGTGGCAACCCCCGACAGCCTGACGGCAAATCCGCCCTTCACCGGCCGGCTGATCCGGGCGGTGAAACTGCGGCTGCCGTCTTCGGTGAACAGCGGGGCGTAATCGCCGATCGCCTCGGGCTCGGCGCAGAAGCTTTTCAGCCGCACCTCACCCCGGACGCCGAAAGACCCGGCAATCGCGCCCACGCAAACACGATCGGTCATCGTGCCAAACCCCTTGTCGCTGTGCCGGTCATGGCCGGGCCCCGCTGCAGAACCCGCGCGTGTCCACCACCCCGCCTGCGCCAAGACAGCGGTCCTGCTGCAGGAAACGTTCGGCTTTCATCCCAAGCCAGACGCCCGCAGCAAGGCCGCAAATCATGAACAGGCGGAGCATCGCAGACCTCCGCGCCGATTACTCGGCAGCGGCTTCTTCCGCGGGGGCCGCGCTGGCTTCGGCAGCTTCGGCCGCCTTGGCGGCTTTCTCTTCCGCGCGCTCGACGGCTTTCTTGCCCGGGGTGCCGGATTTCGGGTTGCTGCGCTCTTTCTTGGTCAGAACGCCGGCAGCCTCGAGCATGCGGGCGATACGGTCGGTGGGCTGGGCGCCTTCGCCAAGCCAGTACTTGACGCGCTCCATATCCATTTTCACGCGCTCTTCGCTGTCTTTGGGCAGCAGCGGATTGTAGACGCCCAGCTTTTCGATGAAGCGGCCGTCGCGGGGCATGCGGCTGTCGGTGGCCACGATGCGATAGAACGGGCGCTTCTTGGAGCCGCCGCGGGCGAGACGAATTTTAAGTGCCATTTTGGTTTTCTCCTTGGTCTGGCAATGGGCGGGGTCACCGCCTATTTCTGGTGTTGCTTGTGGTGTTGGATGACTTCCTGAATCACGAAATTCAGGAATTTCTTGGCGAAATCGGGATCGAGGTCGGCAGAGCTGGCCAGCTCTTCCAGCCGCGAAATCTGTTGCGCTTCCCGCTCTGGGTCAGAGGGCGGCAGGTCATGCTCGGCCTTCAGCCGGCCCACCGCCTGGGTGTGCTTGAACCGCTCGCCCAACGTATAGACGAGGATCGCGTCCAGCCGGTCGATGCTTTCGCGGTGTTCCTTCAGCACCTGGGCGGCGCGGGTGGCAGCATCAGTCAATTGCGAACCCCTTCGGTTTGAACAGCGGGTTGATGTAGTTCTGGATCTCCAGCGCGATGCCATCGGCGATCTGCCCCGAGCGCAGGCGCGCGGGCGAGGGGTGGCGATAGACCGCGTCATTGCCGTCGATCGTCTCGGCGTCGTGATCCTTTACCGCGCCCAGACGTTCGGCCAGCCGGATACTGTCGAGGTTCTTGGGGTCGATATAGCTGACAGCGCCGACCCAGCCCTGTGTTTCATAGAAATAGCGCCGGGCGGCATCGGTGGCTTCCAGCGCATAGCCGTGGCCGGCCTTGTCGGGCCAGATGATCCAGGCAATCTCGCGCTCGGGCCAGCCCGCGGGCTGCCAGCCGCCGGCCATGCCATAGGTTTCATCGGTGACGCGGTCGTGGATCATCCACATGCCGAAGCCGCGAATATGCCAATGGCCGATCTCGGCGGCATAAAGCATCCAGGCCTCGTACTTGTTCAGCGGCCCGCCCATGAAACGCGAGCGGTAGGAACTGAACGTAGCCTTGAAGTCCGGATAATCGGCGGCCTCGGGGCCGCGCAGGATCAGGCGGTCGGTTTCCAGCACGGGAATGTCGCTGTGGTTCATCACACGGCCTCCGGCGCCGGGTGGCGATAGATGTCGAGCGTGCCGAAGCGCGCGTGGTCGAACCGGCCGTCGCGCCGCGCGCCCAGCCGCCCGGCAACGCGGGCAGAGGCGGTGTTGGCCGGTTTCACCAGGCTGATCGCGGTGGTCCAGCCCAGCACGTCATAGGCAAAGCCGCGCGCGGCCAGCGCGGCCTCTGTCGCGTATCCCCGGCCTTCGAAGCCGTCGAACAGATCCCAGCCGATTTCGGGCTCGGGCCAGCCTTCGGGATCCCACAGCCCGACGATGCCGCAAATGGCGCCAGAGGTCTTTTCGACAACGGCCCAGCGGCCATAGCCGAGCAGCGCCCAATGCCCGATTTCGCAGGCCAGGTGGCGCCAGGTGGCCTCCGCCGTCATCGGCCCGCCGACGAAAACGGAGCGGTCGGACGCATAAAAGGCGGCCACGGCGGGGAAATCGCCTTGCGTGGGGCCGCGCAGCGTCAGCCGCTGAGTCTCGACGGTGGGAATCGTAAACTGCGTCATGCGATGCCCCGCAGATCATGCAGGATAACCACATCGTCGTCGGCCGTGCCCGGCCGGTCGGTGACCTTCCGGCCGCCGATCCGCAGGGCAAGTGCGATCGAACGCAGATTGCCGGGGGCGATGTAGCTGACCAGATGATCCCAGCCAAAGGTCTTGCGGACCCATCCCATGACCGCGCGCGCGGCTTCCGCGGCGTAGCCGCGGCCTTCGGCCTCGGGCAGAACGAACCAGCCGAGTTCGGGTTCGGGGAAGCCTTCGGGCCGGTAAACACCGACCTCGCCCAGATATTGGCGGCTTTGCCTGTCTTCGAGCGAAAACGGTCCGAAGCCCATCAGCGGCCATTGCGCCACCTCGGACGCCCAGACCCGCCAGGCCTGCGCGCGCGGCATGGGGCCGTCTTCCCAGACCGAGCGGTCCGAGGCGTAAAAGGCCGCGCGATACTCGAAATCGGCGAGTATCGGCATTCTCAGCGTCAGGCGTTTGGTATGAAGGATCGGCGCGGTCATTTCTTCTTCCCGAACCCGCTCAGCCCCGGCGGCAGGGCGCCGCCGCCCAGACCGGGCAGCTTGCCGCCGCCCATCTGCCGGGCGGCCGCTTCCAGCGCCTTCGGGTCCATGCCCGCAGCGCCCATGTCGGCGGGCAGGCCGCCCTTGCCGAACATGCCCTTCATGGCCTGTTTCAGCATGCCGCCCTTGCCCTTGCCCATCTTCTTCATCATGTCGGCCATCTGCCGGTGCATCTTCAGCAGCTTGTTCAGCTCCGACACCTCAAGCCCCGCGCCCTTGGCGATCCGCTTCTTGCGGCTGGCCTGCAGCAGGGCGGGATTGGCGCGCTCTTTCTTCGTCATCGACTGAACCAGCGCGATCTGGCGTTTCAGGATGCTGTCGTCAAAGCCGGCGTCCTGCACCTGCTTTGCCATCTTGCCCATGCCGGGCATCATGCCCATCACGCCTTCCATGCCGCCCATCTTGAGCATCTGTTCCAGCTGCATCTTGAGGTCGTTCATGTTGAACTGACCCTTCTGGAACCGGCGCATCATCCGTTCGGCCTGTTCGGCCTCGATGGTTTCCTGCGCCTTTTCGACAAGCGAAACGATGTCGCCCATGCCCAGAATGCGGCCGGCGATGCGTTCGGGGTGGAATTCCTCGATCGCGTCCATCTTTTCGCCAAGGCCGACGAAGCGGATCGGCTTGCCGGTGACGGCGCGCATCGACAGGGCCGCGCCGCCGCGCCCGTCGCCATCCATCCGGGTCAGCACGACGCCGGAGATGCCCACCTTGCCGTCGAATTCCGAGGCCACATTCACCGCGTCCTGCCCGGTCAGGCCATCGACCACCAGCAGGGTTTCGCGCGGGGTGGCGACATCGCGCACCGCCTGCACCTCGTCCATCAGCACATCGTCGATATGCAGGCGTCCGGCGGTGTCGAGCATATAGACGTCATAGCCGCCCAGCATCGCCTGCTGCTTGGCGCGCTTGGCGATCTGCACCGCGGTTTCGCCCTTGACGATCGGCAGGGTATCCACCCCGATCTGCGCGCCGAGAATGGCAAGCTGTTCCATCGCCGCCGGGCGGTTGGTATCGAGCGAGGCCATCAGCACCCGCTTGCCGTTCTTTTCCTTCAGCCGTTTGGCCAGCTTGGCGGTGGTCGTCGTCTTGCCCGAGCCCTGCAGGCCGACCATCAGGATCGGGGCGGGCGCGTTGTCGATCTTCAGCGCGCCGGGGTCGTCGTCGCCGGTCAGCACATGCACCAGTTCGTCATGCACGATCTTGACGACCTGCTGGCCCGGCGTCACCGATTTGGTGACGGCCTGGCCGGTGGCGCGCTCTTGCACCGCCTTCACGAACTCGCGCGCCACGGGCAGCGAAACATCCGCCTCGAGCAGGGCGACGCGCACCTCGCGCAGGGCGGTTTTCACATCCTCTTCGGACAGCGCACCCTGTTTGGTCAGCCGATCAAAGACGCCAGACAGGCGTTCGGATAGATTTTCAAACATGCCCTGGCCCTCCTGCGACCGTTACACCATGCCCGCCCTAAGTAGGGGCGAACGTCCCAAACGCCAACGGCACCAGTGGGCGCAACGCGCTGACTGGTGGCGATCCCGCATCGGAAACGGGACCGGAAGGTTTGGCACACTTCCGGAAACTTGGGGGGCGTTTAGGCGGGGCGGCGCGCAAAGTCAAGCGCGGCGGGCAACTGCGCCGCCCCGACACCACATTGCGCGGTGCCGGGGTGGTGTCTGCTCAGGCCGGCAGCTTGAGCTGCGCGATCGCCTCGTTCGCCGCCTTCATCGACGCCTCGGCATCAATCGCCATGTGATCGGCGGCGACGAACTCGACATTGGTGATGCCGATGAAGCCAAGCATGTGCTTCAGGTAGGACGAGGCGAAATCGACCTCGGAGCCGAGCCGCGTGCCGTTGGAGGCATAGGCCACGATCACGCGCTTGTCGTCGACCAGGCCGACGGGGCCGTTTTCGCTGTAGTTGAAGGTCATGCCGGCGCGGGTGATGTGATCGATCCAGGATTTGAGCTGCGCCGGCAGCGCGAAGTTGTAGATCGGCAGGCCGATCACGACGATATCGGCGGCCTTGAGCTCGGTGATGAACGTGTCCGAAAGGGCGGCGGTGGCGCTTTGCTCGTCCGAACGGTCCGCTTCGGGGGTGAAGACAGCGCCAAGCCAGGCGCCGTTGATCATCGGCAGCGACAGCTCGGCCAGATCGCGCGTCACGACGGTTGCGCCGGGATCGGCCGCAGTGATCTTGGCGATGATGTCATCGGTCAGCTTGCGGGAAACGGAGTCGCCGCCCTTGATGGAAGAGTCGATGCGAAGGATTGTCTGGCTCATTGGGTGCTCCTGAAGCGTGGGTGGGTAAAATCGATCGGGCTGGGCTCAAGATGACTCTTGCACAGGTGAACGCAATCGGCGCAAACTGAACAGGAGATGTGAGGTGGCGCACATATGGAAGTTGAGAACTGGGATGAGATCCGCACGGCCTTTCACGTCGCCCGCCTGGGCACGGTCAGCGGCGCGGCAGAGGTTCTGGGCGTGCATCACGCAACGGTCATCCGGCACATAGATGCGCTGGAAAAGCGGCTGGGGGTAAAGCTGTTTCAGCGCCACGCGCGCGGCTATACCCCGACCGAGGCCGGGCTGGACCTGCTGCAGGTCGCACAGGCCACGGCCGATCAGTTCGAGCAGCTCGCCGGGCGCCTGCACGGGCAGGGCGCCGCGATGACAGGCGAACTGGTGCTGACCTCGGTTGACAGCGTGGCGCAGCTTTTGATGCCGACGCTGGCCAGTTTCCAGGAGGAACACCCGGAACTGGTGATCCGGCTGATCACGGATGCCCGCGTCTTCCGCCTGGAATACGGCGAGGCGCATGTCGCGATCCGCGCGGGCGCCAAGCCCGATGATCCCGACAATGTGGTTCAGGCATTGGGCTGTCCGGGCATGGCCCTGTTCGCCCATCGCGACTACGTCGAGGCTCACGGGATGCTGGAGGGCGAGGCCGATTGCGCCCGGCACCGGTTCATCGGCCCGACCGACGAAAATCACCGGGCGAAGAATTTCCAGTGGCTCAAGGAGAACGTTCCGGCCGAACGCATCACCCTGCGGGTGTCGGACATGCGCGATGGCGTCGCGGCGGTGAAGGCTGGCGTCGGCGTGGGGTTCGTGCCGCTCTGGGCCGCGCGGAACGACCCGGATCTGGTGGAACTCAGCCCGCCGCGCCCCGACTGGCAAATGCAGCTCTGGCTGGTGACCCATGTCGATCTGCACCGGACGGCCAAGGTTCAGAGCTTTACCGCGGCGCTCAAAGAGGCCGCCAGAACATGGCCCTAGGCGGGCTGTCCGAGCCGCGCAAGGGGCATCTGGCGATGCTGCTGTTTTCGGCCCTTGTGGCCGGATCGTTCAGCTTCGGCAGCCTGATCGCCAATAAAATCGATCCGGTCGCGTTGACGGCGGTGCGCTTCGTGATCGCGGGCACGGTGATCGGTATCGCCGCCGCGGTCGGGCCGGGGCTGCGGCTGGCCAGTTTCCGCGCGCCCTGGCGCTATGCCATCCTTGGCGCGTTGTTCGCCGCCTATTTCGTGCTGATGTTCGCGGGGCTGAAAACCGCGCCGCCGGTTTCCACCGCGGCCGTTTTCACCCTGACCCCGGTGCTCTCGGCCGGTTTCGGCTGGCTTTTGCTGCGCCAGGTCACCACGCCGCGCATGGCGCTGGCGCTGGCCGTTGGCGGGGCGGGGGCGCTTTGGGTCATTTTCCGGGCCGATCTTGCGGCGCTGCTGGCCTTTGATGTCGGACAGGGAGAGACGGTCTATTTCATCGGCTGTATCGCACATGCCCTCTTCACCCCGCTGCTGCGCAGGCTGAGCCGGGGCGAACCGGCGCTGGTGTTCAACTTCGGGGTGATGGTGGCCATGGTGGTGCTGCTGGTCGGGTATGGCTGGCGCGATATCCTTGCGGCGGACTGGGCGGCGCTGACCTTCAGCGACTGGCTGATCGTGCTTTACGTCTCGCTCTTCGCCAGCGCGCTGACCTTCCTGTTGCTGCGCTATGCCACGCTGCGCCTGCCCTCGGCGAAGGTCATGGCCTATACCTATCTCACCCCAAGCTGGGTGATCGGATGGGAGATCGTGCTGGGCCACGGCGTGCCCGGCGTGCTGACCCTGGTGGGGGTCGCGCTGACGATCGCGGCGCTTTGGATGCTGCTGAAGGACGAGGAGCCGGTTCAGCCGGCGGTGCCCTCATCCAGCTCGACCTGAAGAAACTTTTCGAACGCGTCGAGGTTCACCGCCTCGAACTGGCCGAAGCTCTGCATCCAGACCGAGGCGTCGCGCAGCGCGTCCGGCTCCAGCTTGCACCATTTCACCCGGCCGCGCTTTTCCTGGCTGATCAGCCCGGCGCGGCTGAGGATGGTCAGATGCTTGGAAATGGCCGCGAGCGACATGGCGAAGGGCTCCGCCACGTCCGTCACCGCCATGTCATCCTCCAGCAGCATGGCGAGGATCGCCCGCCGGGTGGGGTCTGCCAGGGCCGAGAATACGGTATCAAGTCGGGTTTCCATCGCACAGCTATGGGGCCAACCCGTCGGGATCGTCAACCGTCCGGTTGAATATGCGGTGGCGCCCTGTTAGCGCCCAAACTGCCGCGGCGCGCCTGACGGCGGCCAGCGCGAGTTCTGGAATATCGTTTGAAAACAATATATTAAATGTGTTTCGCGGGGCTGTGAACGCGCTTGACTCGGAGTGCCGGGGTTTCTAGGTTCGCGGCGACTGTCCAGGGGGCTTTCGTACATGGTGGATCCTGCGGAAAAGGCGCGGCTGGCGCGGCTCGAAGCAAAGATCGCTGCGGCGAAGAAGGCGCAGGCGCCGGAAAAGCCCCATCAGGAAGAACATTATTCGCAGGCTCAGCTTGGCTGGCGAATGGTGACAGAGCTTGTGGCCGGTCTGGGGATCGGCTTCGGCATCGGATACGGGCTGGACACGCTGTTCGGCACAATGCCCGTCTTTCTGGTGCTGTTCATATTGCTGGGCTTCGTGGCCGGGGTGCGCGTGATGCTGCGATCCGCCGCGGAGATACAGAAGACGATGACGGCCGAGGCCGACAAGGACAAGAGGGACTGAAACATGGCGACGGAAGAAGCAAGCGAAGGCCTGGTGTTCCACCCGATGGATCAGTTCAAGGTGGAGCCGCTGTTCGGTGGTGACGCCATTCACTGGTATACGCCGACGAACGCGACCCTGTGGATGGGCCTCACCGTGGTGGCGATTTTCCTGTTGCTGGTTCTGGGCAGCCGCGGCCGCGCCGTGATCCCGACCCGCGTGCAATCCATCGCCGAGCTTGCCTATGGCTTCGTCTACAAGATGGTCGAGGATGTGGCCGGCAAGGACGGGCTGAAATACTTCCCCTATATCATGACACTGTTCATGTTCATCCTGTTCGCCAACTTCCTGGGCCTGCTGCCGATGGCCTTCACCACCACGTCGCACGTCGCGGTGACGGTGGTTCTGGCGCTGGCCGTGTTCATCGGTGTAACGGTTCTGGGCTTCGTCAAGAACGGCGCCAGTTTCCTGGGCCTGTTCTGGGTCACGTCGGCGCCGCTGGCGATCCGGCCGGTGCTGGCGGTGATCGAGATCATTTCCTACTTCGTGCGCCCCGTCAGCCATTCCATCCGTCTTGCCGGTAACATGACCGCCGGCCACGCGGTGATCAAAGTCTTCGCGGCCTTCGCGGGCGCTGCCATCCTGTCGCCTCTGGCGATCCTGGGTGTGGCGGCCATGTACGGGCTCGAAATCCTGGTGTCCTTCATCCAGGCCTACGTTTTCACCATCCTGACCTGCGTCTACCTGAAAGACGCGCTGCACCCGCATCACTGACCGGTCAGGGTCCAAGTTCAGCCATTCCAACCTAAGGAGATACTTCAATGGAAGGCGATATCGCAGAAATGGGCAAGTTCATCGGCGCCGGCATCTCGGCGTTCGGCATGGGCCTTGCCGCCCTCGGTGTGGGCAACGTTGCCGGCAACTTCCTGTCGGGCGCGCTGCGCAACCCGTCGGCTGCCGCTTCGCAGACGGCCACGCTGTTCATCGGTATCGCGTTTGCCGAAGCTCTGGGGATCTTCTCGTTCCTCGTTGCGCTTCTGCTCATGTTCGCCGTCTGATCCATCGAACCGATCCTTACGGCCGGGTGGGCATGATTGCCCGCCCGGTGTAATATCAGGTTCCCGGAGGACGAAACATGGCGACAAACGCGAACGAAGCAGCGCATGGTGCTGCAGACGCGGCGCACGCGGCCGAAACCGGCGGCATGCCGCAGATCGATTTTGCGACCTTCCCGAACCAGATTTTCTGGTTGGTCGTCACGATCGTCGTGATCTATCTGATCCTGTCGCGCGTCGCGCTGCCCCGGATCGGTTCGGTTCTGGCAGAGCGTCAGGGCACGATCACCAATGACATCGCCGCCGCCGAAGAGCTGAAGCTCAAGGCGCAGGAGGCCGAAGCGGCCTATAACCAGGCGCTGGCCGATGCCCGCGTCGAGGCGCAGAAAATCATCGCCGAGGCGAAGGCCGAAATCCAGATCGGACTGGACGAAGCCACCGCGAAGGCCGATGCCGAGATTGCCGCGAAAGCGGCGGAATCGGAAAAGAAGATCGGCGAAGTGCGCGCCGGCGCGCTGGAGGCCGTGACGGAAGTGGCCAAGGATACGGCTGCCGAAATCATCGGCATGCTGGATCAGAAGGCCGACGCCGCCGTGGTATCCGAAGCGGTCAACGCCCGGCTGAAAGGGTAAAGCGATGAAAAAGCTGACAGTTCTGTTCGCCCTTGCCGCCAGCCCGGCACTTGCGGCCTCGGGCCCGTTCTTCTCGCTGCGCAACACCGATTTCGTCGTGCTGCTGGCCTTTCTGCTGTTCATCGGGTTCCTGATCTACCTCAAGGTTCCGGCGTTGCTGGGCGGCATGCTGGACAAGCGCGCCGAAGGCATCCGTGCCGAGCTTGACGAGGCGCGGGCCCTGCGTGAAGAGGCGCAGACCATTCTGGCGTCTTACGAGCGCAAGCAGAAGGAAGTGCAGGAGCAATCGCAGCGGATCGTGGCACATGCCCGCGAGGAAGCCGAGATTGCGGCGGCACAGGCCCGCAAAGAGCTTGAGGCGTCCATCACGCGGCGCCTTCAGGCCGCCGAGGAGCAGATCGCTTCGGCCGAGGCTGCTGCCCTGCGCGAAGTGCGTGACCGGGCCGTGGCCGTGGCGGTTGCCGCCGCTGCCGATGTCGTGGCCAAGCAGATGACGGGCGCCGCGGGCGATGCGTTGATCGACGATGCGATCAAGCAGGCCGAGGCGAAGCTTCACTAGCTGTTCGCCGATCCTGAAAGACTGAAAACCCGGCCTTCGCGCCGGGTTTTTTCATGCGCTATCCGCGCGCTTCTTCGTGCTGCAGCCTTTGCCGGGCGATTTCTTCGTTCCGGTCGGCGGTGTGCTGATCGTGCAGCGCATCCGAGACGAAGTTCAGATGCGCCTCGATCGCGGCGCGGGCGGCCTGCGGATCGCGTGCCTGAAGCGCCGTGTTGATCGCGCGGTGCTGGTCCAGCAGCGTGCCGCGGGTGGTGCGCTGTTTGAACATCACCTGGCGATTGTAAAACACACCCTCGCGCAGCAGATCATACATCGAGCGCATCATGTGCAGCATGATCACGTTATGTGATGCCTCTATGATCGACATGTGAAACTCGGCATCCAGCCGCGCCTCGTCGGCCGGGTTGCGCTTTGAATGGGCCGCTTCCATCTTGCGGAAGATCGTGTCGATCACCTGCAGATCGGTGTCCGAGGCCAGCCGCGCCGCCCGTTCCGCCGCCAGCCCCTCCATGTCGCGCCGGAAGGCGATATAATCGAACACCGCCTCTTCGTGATCTGCGAACAGCCGGATCAGCGCGTCGGAAAAGGAAGAGCCCAGAACCTCGGCCACAAAAATGCCGGCCCCGATCTTGCTGATCAGAAGGCCGCGTTCCTGCAGCTCGGCCACCGCTTCGCGCAGGCTGGGCCGAGAGACGCCCAGCTTTTCGGCCATCTCACGCTCGGAGGGTAGCCGCTCGCCCGGGCGCAGGATGCCGCGCAGGATCAGAAGCTCGATCTGTCGCACCACGGCACGAGAGAGCTTTTCGGGCTGAACTTTCTGAAAGGGCATTCGGGCCTCCGGCAATTGGTCAAATCATATGACCACCGCGTGGAGGCGGCAACCGGGAAAGGCCGGGCGTGCGCCGCCCGGCCTGTTGCTGCATCGCCGTCAGGCGTTGGGGCGGATGATGATATTGACCCGGCGGTTCTGCGCGCGGCCTTCCGGCGTCAGGTTCGACGCGACAGGTTCATCCTCGCCCCGCCCATAAGAGCGGATGCGCGACGAGGCGACGCCGGAACTCCGAAGAACGGAGGCCACCGAACTCGCGCGGCGTGCCGAAAGCGCCTGGTTGTAAGACGCGCTGCCGACGTTGTCTGTGTGGCCGATGATATCGACGGTGGTATTCGGATAGTCGTTCAGGCTGGCGGCAAGCACGTGCAGGTCGGATTGCAGGCTGGACGAAACCGTATCACTGTCGAAGGCGAACAGGATATCCTGCGGCATGGTCACGATCAGTTCGGACCCGGTGTTGACCACGGTGATCTGATTGTTGTCGAAATCCTGACGCAGCTCGGCGGCCTGTTTGTCAAGCCGGTTGCCGATCACGCCGCCGACGCTTGCACCGACGATGCCGCCGATGACGGCGCCCTTGTTGCGCTCTGCCGAGTTGTCACCGGTCATGGCGCCTACAGCCGCGCCAAGGGCCGCGCCAAGCGCCACGCCCTCTTTCGTGCGCTTGTCGGGGTCGCTGGTCTGAACCGAAGGATCGGTACATGCCGAAAGCGCCAGCGCGCCCATGGCGACGATGGTCAGGGGAAGTTTCGCTTGAATCATTACTGCCTCTCAGTTTGGCCCGATCTTGGGATACCGCCGAGCATATATGCATTCCTCGGCGTTTAACGAAGGGCAGCACGAAAAGTTCCGGCCGGGCGGCGGGAATTCGCCAGCGGGTCAGGGGGCGGTTGCCTCAGCCGCATCCGCGCGCGCGGCTTCCCAGGCGAGAATCGCCCGTTTGACCGGCAGGCCCCAGTGATACCCGCCCAGCCCGCCCGATTTCCGCAGGGCCCGGTGGCAGGGGATCAGAAAACTGATCGGGTTGCGCCCCACCGCGGTGCCCACCGCCCGCACCGCCTTGGGATGGCCGATGGCCTGCGCGATCTCTGAATAGGTCGTGACCTGCCCCGACGGGACACTTAGAAGCGCCTCCCACACCTTGATCTGAAAAGGGGCCCCGATCAGGTGCAGCCGCGCCTCGCCCGATTGGCGAAAGGCGGCGGAGACGGCCGGTTCCAAGCGTTCCGGCGCCTCGACGAACCGCGCGGCCGGCCAGCGGGCGCGCATGTCTTCGAACCCGGCCTCGGGCCCGGTTTCCTCGGTGAAGGCCAGCCCGCACAGGCCCTTTTCGGTGCCCATCGCCAGGGTTTCGCCGAAGGGGCCGGGAAACCAGCCGTACCAGATGGTCAGCCCGGCGCCCTTCTGGGCGAAGGTGCCGGGGCTCATCGCCTCCCAGCGCAGGAACAGATCATGCAGGCGCCCGCCGCCCGAAAGCCCGGCGCCCGCTGCGGCCTCCAACGTGGTGAAGCGTTCGCGCAACAGCGCCTTGGCATGCCCCAGCGCCAGATATTGCTGGTACCGCTTGGGCGACACACCGGCCCAGCGGCTGAACAGGCGCTGAAAATGCGCCGGGCTCATCTGCATCTCGTTCGAAAGCTCTTCCAGCGTCAGGCACGCGCCGCCCTGCGCATCGATCCTGTCGATCGCGCGGCGCATGACGTTGTAGTGATAGTTGCGTTCTGTTTCGTCCATCGCTCTTCACCCGCAGGTTCGCTTTGCCATCTATTTGGCGGCAGGCGGGGCGCAGGTCGACCCGAATGATGCGCAAATGCCTTGATGAAATCGGGAGAATAACGGGCTTTCGCTGGTTATTGTATCCACTTTAAGGCGAATGAGGGGAATTTTTGAAGATTGATTTATCTTGCGGGACGACCGGCAAATTAAGGCAAAAATGTGTTGCCATAGACATTTTGAATCACGAATATGTGAATAGGGCGCGGGAGGGTGCCCTGGGAAGTGAATTGTCAGGCGAGCCGGTCGTTCGATTGCGAAGGCCGCGATGCTCTGGACGCACCAAAAAATCAAATTTTGTGGAAGTGAATGGAGGAATGGTATGACTGCCATTGCCAAGAGACGGCTGTTTTGCACGATCTGTGCGGCCGCAATCGCGCCCGGATTGGCATCCGCCGCGACAATCACCACCTGGGACACGGCGAACGTTGTCGTCGGCCCCGCAGACCTTCCGGATGGCGAAACCGGATTCAGCGTGATCTATGATCGCGATCTCGGCGGCCTCGATCCGCTGATTTCCGGTGCGGCCTCCAATGGCCGGATCGCCTATTCCGAACCAGAGGCGACATCGCCCGGCCTGCGGGTGGAAAATGACGCCTACGAACTCGGCGGACCGGCCCCCAAGGATGTCGCCTCGGGGTGCATCATGGCCTCGAGCGCCTCGACCTGCGATGGCCCGTTCCAGAGCGGCAAGCGGTTCAAGCAGCAACTCACCGGTATCGGCGAGGTCGACCTTGTGTTCGGCGTGGATGTGACCACCGATCCGGTTGATCAGGACGGCGTGCTGAGCGTCGACGCTCCCGTCGGCTATCAGGTGTATCATCGGCTGGTGAACCTGACCGGGCAGAGCATCGAATCCTTCAGCATTCAGCTTGGCTCGGGCATTGGCGATAATTTCGTTGCCTCGAGCGCGGGCGACGGGCTGTCCTTCTCGGCTGCGTTCACCTCGGGTCCGCAGGATCTCAACGCGTTCAGCCAGTATCCGTTCGGCCTGTTCGGCGATGCCTCGACCAACCCGAACTTCACGATCGACGGGTTCTTCGACACCCAGCGAACCGGGTTCGATCTGGACATGACCGAAGATCTGATCACCAGCGGCGATATGTATGGTTCCTATTCCGACACGTTTGGCGCCTGGATGTCGCAGGAAATGGCGCCCGATGGGCTGTTCTGGGATTTCGACGGCGATCCGACCACCGATGCGCTGCTGCTGGCCTGGCAAACGCCTGACGGCGCATGGGAGGTGCGTCGCGAGGCAACGACCACCTGCACCGATCCGGCGGACCTGACCACCTGCAGCTATGGCACGACGCTGGACAGCTACACCACCTTCGCGGATGTCGCGGGCGCGGCGGATTTCCTGGGGCTGTCACTGGCAGCAGGAGAGGTTGAAACCGGGCTGATCGAAGATCTGGCGAACCTCAACGAGAACTACGCCATCCTGGTCGACGACACGTATCAGCAAGACAGGTTCACGCTGCGCGTTTCGACGGTTGCCTCGGTCGCCGCCGTGCCACTGCCGGCCACGGCACCGCTGCTGATCGCCGGTCTGGGCGCGATGGGCTTTGCCCGCCGCCGGCGCCGCCAGAGCTGAACCGGCCAAATACCACGCGCGGCGCCCCTGAAATGCAGTTGCAGAGGGCGCCGCGCCCGTGCCATCTGAAGCAATGGCCCGTCAACTCGATTATCATACCCTGCGCGCGATTTTCACCCGGTTCCGGGCGCATGAGCCCGAACCGAAGGGCGAACTGGAACATGTGAACGCCTATACGCTTGTCGTGGCGGTGGCGCTTTCGGCCCAGGCCACCGATGCCGGTGTGAACAAGGCCACGCGGGCCCTGTTCAAGATCGCAGACACACCGGAAAAGATGCTGGATCTGGGCGAGGAAGGGCTGATCGAACATATCAAGACGATCGGCCTTTACCGCAACAAGGCCAGGAACGTCATCAAGATGAGCCGCATCCTGGTTGAGGATTATGGCGGCGAGGTGCCCTCTTCGCGCGCCGCGCTGCAGTCGCTGCCCGGCGTCGGGCGCAAGACGGCGAATGTGGTGCTGAACATGTGGTTCCACTATCCCGCGCAGGCGGTCGATACCCATATCTTCCGGGTCGGTAACCGCACCGGCATCGCCGCCGGCAAGGATGTGGACGCCGTGGAGCGGGCCATAGAAGACAACATCCCGGTCGCGTTTCTGCAGCATGCCCACCACTGGCTGATCCTGCATGGCCGCTATGTCTGCAAGGCGCGCAAACCCGTCTGCCCCAACTGCATCATCCGTGATCTCTGCCCGTTCGAGGAGAAGACCCTGTGAAAAAGACCTATCAGGTTGTCGGTATCGGCAACGCCATCGTCGATGTGCTGACCCAGTGCGATGACAGCTTCCTCGATCTGATGGGGATTCAGAAAGGCATCATGCAACTGGTCGAACGCAAACGCGGCGAGATGCTGTACGGCGCGATGCGCGGCCGGACACAGGCGCCGGGCGGGTCGGTGGCGAACACGCTGGCGGGGCTGGGCAATCTGGGCCTGTCCACCGGTTTCATCGGGCGGGTACATGACGATGCGCTGGGCCAGTTCTATGCCGCTGAAATGGCCCGCGACGGCACCGATTTCGTGAACCCTCCGGTCACGGGCGGCGAGCTTCCGACCTCGCGCAGCATGATCTTCGTGTCGCCCGATGGCGAACGGTCGATGAACACCTATCTGGGCATTTCCGCCGAACTGGGCCCCGATGACGTGGCCGACGATGTGGCGGGGCAGGCCGAGATCCTGTTCCTCGAGGGCTATCTTTATGACAAGCCCAAGGGCAAGCAGGCCTTTGACCGGGCGGCAAGGGTCTGCCGCGAAAGCGGCGGCAAGGCCGGGATTACCCTGTCAGACCCTTTCTGCGTCGACCGGCACCGCGACAGTTTCCGCCGGCTGGTGAAAGAACTCGACTATGTCATCGGCAACGAGCACGAGTGGGAAGCGCTTTATCAGACCGACCTTGGCGCGGCGCTGGAACAGGCGGCATCGGAAAGCGGGCTGGTGGTCTGCACCCGGTCAGGCCACGACGTGGTGCTCGTGCGGGGCGCGGAAGAGGCGGTTGTGCCGGTCAAGCGCATCGTGCCGGTGGATGCCACCGGCGCGGGCGATCAGTTCGCTGCGGGGTTTCTTTACGGCCTTGCCACCAGTCAGTCGCTGGAAACCTGCGGGCGCATGGGCAACGTGGCCGCGGCAGAGGTCATCAGCCATTTCGGCGCCCGGCCCGAGGCGAGCCTGAAGGAGCTGTTCAGGAAAAATGGGCTGATCTGAGCCAACCCTCTGCCGCCCAGGCCCGCGCGCCTGCCCGGCGTTGGACCCGGTGCGCCCGTTCCGCGCGCGGAACTTTCTTGCCTTCGGCGAGGATACTTGACCGAAAAAGAAGCGGGCAGAAGGTGCGCCCCGGCCATCCGGACCGGGGCGGCTTCTTCTTCGGCGGTCATCGGCGTCCCCGCCTGTACCGCACGCCCAGTTGCTCCGATTCCGGTTTCTTTTTCGTTAAAATATCCTCGGGGGTGAATTGCCCCGGACTTGTTCCGGGGCAAGAGGGGGCAGACAGCCCCCTGCGCTCAGCCAAATTTTCCGCGGATGAATTCCGATGCCTGCCGGGTTTCGGCATGTTCGAAGATCTGCATCGTGGGGCCGAGTTCCAAAAGGTGGCCAAGGTGGAAATAGGCCACCCTGTCGGACACTCGCCGCGCCTCCATCATCGAATGGGTCACCACGACCACCGAATGATCTTTCTTCAGGTCGAGCATCAACTCCTCGACCCGCGCCGTCGCGATCGGATCGATGGAGCCGGTCGGCTCGTCCATCAGCAGCACTTCGGGTTCGGTTGCGAGTGCGCGGGCGATACACAGCCGTTGTTGCTGGCCGCCCGATAGCGCGGTGCCGGCCTGCGAGTGCAGGTGATCCTTCACCTCTTCCCACAGGTCGGCGCGGCGCAGGCAGGTTTCCACATGTTCATCGAGATCGGCCCGGGTGCGGGTCAGCCCGTGGATGCGCGCGCCATAGGCCACGTTGTCATAGACCGATGTGGTGAACGGGTTGGGTTTCTGCGCGACCCAGCCGAATCTTTTGCGGTGCAGCGGCGGGTCGATGTCGGGGGCATAGATATCGTGCCCGTCCATCAGGATGCGCCCTTCGATCCGGACATCCCGCGTCAGGTCGTGCATCCGGTTCAGCGCCTTCAGTGCGGTGGACTTGCCGCAGCCGGACGGGCCGATGAAAGCGAGGATCTCGGACGGGTAGAGATCGAAGTTCACGTCGAACAGCGCCTGTTTCTCTCCGTACCACAGGCTCAGGTCGAGAATTTCCATGATCGGGTCGGTGTTGCGCCCGGACGGGTGATAGATGCTTTTGGGAAGTTCTTCGTGACCTTGCATCGCGCGAGTCCCTCTGGAGGTTCGCCGCCAATGTCGCCTGATCCGTGACCGGGCAATTCGATCCAGATCAAGAAAAGCGAGGTTTCATGAAACCTTCACAAAACGTCAGTCGCCCAGCTTGGCGTGGACCTCGTCCAGATCGACCTCGCCCAGGGGCATCTTGTTGCCGGGGTTTTCGAAATCGTATTTGAAGAGGGTGAAGTCGCGCTTGTAGATTTCATAGACCAGATGCATCGACAGGTCATCGAAGTAATCCGCCACCGGATGGGCGCGTTTCGGGCCGTGGCCTTCGGATTCGTTGAAGCGCGGGATCGTGGCCAGATCGACGGTATGCGCGGTTTCGATGGCATCCAGAACCGACTGCATCCCTTCGTTGAATTTCTCGGTGAAGAAGATGTTGTCGTAGCGCCCGCCGTTCACGATGAAGGTTGAGACATGCCCCGACATCGCCGACCAGTGGATGTCCGGCTCCATCGGGCGGCGCCAGCGGATGGTGTCGCGCGCGAACAGCAGGAACCGGCGGAACGATGCGATCTGGTCGAAGTCGCCCTCCACCTCGATCCCGTATTTCTGGGTCAGCAGCGGCACGAGATTGCCGCGATAGCGCTTGCCGTTGCGCTGAATGCCGCAGATCTTGTCGAAGAAGGACGACAGGATGCGGGTATAGGGGTTGCGGACGCAGGTGAAGGCATAGGATTTATGCCCCTTCACATTGCGCTCGATCAGCTTGTGGCTGTCTTCCAGCGCCCATTTATGCATCCCCTTGGTTGCATCATGGATATCGCCGTCGAAAAACGCGCCATGGTCGGAATAGTACATGATCTGGCCGATGGTCGAGCAGGCGCATTTCGGCACGACCCGGTAAACCACGCTTTCACTTTCCGTCATCCATGTGCCCGGAAACCCCATTCGCCCTTGCCTCCATGCCGGTTGCTTTGGTGCCCGGCTTTCTCGACCTACAAAAAAGCAAAGAAATGCTGTTTATTCAACGTCCCTTCACGCTATCAACGTAAAGACTGGCCCGCATGCACGAGATACTGACCCGCTAATGGCTAAAATCGCGTATATTCTGCTGTGTCACAAGGATCCTGACGCGATCGTTCAACAGGCCGAGCGGTTGACTGCGGCGGGCGATTTCATGTCGATCCATTTCGACGCCCGCGCGAGGAAAGAGCATTTCGAGGCGATTTCCGAGGCGCTGAAAGACAATCCCAATGTCGTCTTCGCGAAAAAGCGCATCAGATGCGGTTGGGGCGAATGGTCATTGGTGCAGGCCACCCTGCATGCGGTCGAGGCCGCGGAAGAAGCGTTTCCCCGCGCCACGCATTTCTACATGCTGTCGGGCGATTGCATGCCGATCAAATCCGCCGAATACATGCACCGCTTTCTCGATGATCGCGATGTCGATCTGATCGAAAGCTTCGATTTCCTGGCGTCCGACTGGATCAAGACCGGAATGAAGCGCGAGCGGTTGATCTATCGCCATTTCTTCAACGAAAGAAAGCACAAGCGGCTGTTCTACGGGTCGTACAACTTGCAAAAACGGCTGGGGCTAACGCGGCGCATCCCGTCCGATCTGCAGATCATGATCGGCAGCCAGTGGTGGTGTCTGCGGCGCCGCACGATCGAGGCGGTGCTGGAGTTCTGCCGCCAGCGGCGCGATGTGCTGTGGTTCTTCCGCACGACCTGGATCCCGGACGAGACGTTCTTTCAGACCCTCGTGCGCCATCTGGTGCCCGAAGAAGAGATCGAGACCCGGACGCCGACCTTTCTGATGTTCTCGGACTATGGAATGCCGATCACCTTTTACAACGATCACTACGACATGCTGCTGAGCCAGGATTTCCTGTTCGCGCGCAAGATTTCGCCCGAGGCCAAAGAGCTGAAGCGGCGGCTGGGCGCGGTCTATGCCAGCCAGGGGATGGAGTTCCGGATCTCGAACGAGGGCGCCAGCCTGTTCAAGTTCCTCACCGGGCGCGGCCGCGTCGGGCGCCGGTTCGCGCCGCGTTTCTGGGAAACCGAATCGAGCCTGGGGCGCGAGCGCGAGTTGATGATCGTGACCTGCAAGAAATGGCATGTGGCCAAGCGCCTGCTGGAACGCGCCCGTCAGGTGACCAACCTGCCCGCCATCGAATACCTGTTCAACGAGGAAGACACGGCGCTGCCCGATCTGGGCGGCATCCAGTCGACGCTGGAAAAACGCACGCGGCACCGGCGCGCGCTGATGCGGATGCTGTTCGACTATTACGAGACCGACCGGCTGATGATCTGCATGGACCCGTCCAATCTGGACCTGATGCAGGATTTCTTTTCCGATCGCTGCACCACCCGGCTGCTGGAGATCCAGACGACATTCTCCGACGAATATCTGCTGGGCCACGCCAAGCGCGTGGGGCTGGCGGGCGAGCGGACGCCGCAAGAAACGATCGACCGTTTGCTGCCCACCATCCGCTATGATGTGGTGTTCGAAAGTGATCGCATCCGCGATGCAGATTTCCCCCATTTCTATCGCATCCGTGAAGAGGCGAGTGCCGATGAGAATGCAGAGCCGCTGTCGGCCTTTCTGAGCATCCCCCCCGAACAGGCGCGCGAGATCGCCGCGACCGAATATCTTTACGTCGATTGAGGACACCCATGGCCAAAACTTATGATCCGCAGAACATCTTCGCCAAAATCCTGCGGGGCGAGATCCCCAACAAGACCGTGCTGGAAACCGAGCACAGCCTGGCCTTCCACGACATCGCGCCGCAGGCCCCGCATCATGTGCTGGTCATCCCCAAGGGCGCCTATGTCTGCTATGACGATTTCGCGCTGGAAGCCTCGGAGGCAGAGATCGTCGATTTCACCCGCGCGGTGGGCGAGGTGTGCCGGATGCTGGGCGTGCAGCCTGGCGAAGGCGGCGCCGGGTTCCGTCTGATCTCCAACGCCGGCGACAATGGCCTGCAGGAAGTGCCGCATCTGCATGTGCATATCCTGGCCGGGCGCAGGCTTGGCCGGATGCTGCCCCTGCCCGAATAGGCGGTCAGTCCAGCCAGATCGGGTTCGACCAGGCGCGCTTGCCTGCCCGGTCCGCCACGGTGACACGGATCCAGGGCGAGCGCGCGAACCGGTCCAGCGGGACCGACGCGCTTGTCATCGAACTTCCGTGGATCGCCGTCGCGGCAGAGCCCTGGCCCTGCACGATCACCGCCGTCGCGGCGGAGCAGTCGACCTCGACTGCGGTGCCGGTCAGGCGGATGTCGCGAATCTCGGGGCCTTGCGAGGAATAAAAGGCGCCGTCCTTCAGCGCGGCCACCAAGGCATCGGGCTCGTTCGCCTCTGCCTTGACCATGACCCAACCGCCGAAATGATCGGGCTCGGAAAAATGCGCATCGTCGGTGGCGATCAGGTTCAGCGCGCGCCCTTCCGAAAGCAACAGGTCCAGCGTGTGGAACCCGTCCGGGCGATCGCAGCCGATGGCGCAGCCGTGGTTGTACACCTCGACGGCATGGGCTGCGTCGATGCTGCGCGCGTCTTCCAGCGTCAGGCCCGACCATTGCGGATGGGCGACGGCGACATAGGCCCCGGCCTCGGCACAGCGGCGGGCGATCTCGGGGCCGGTTTCCTGCCCCTCGACAGGCAGGAAATGCGGCGCGTTGCCAGGCGCGAAATCCGCGGGCAGGCCGACGGCCACAATATGCCAGAGTTCGCCGTTCTGCATCGCGCCGGAATGCACTTCGGCCCCCAGGATGGTGGTGAACCCGTCTGCGCGAAAGCCGGTGGTGTCGGTTACGGGATAGTCATACATGCCGATGAAATGATCGGTCAGCGCGATGAAATCATAGCCTTCCGCGCGATAGCGGCGGCACACCTCCTCTGGTGTCAGCACACCGTCGGAGCGGTTCGAATGGGTGTGCAGATTGCCGCGGTAAAACGGGCCGGGGGCGGTGAAAAAGCTGGTCGGCATCGGGTGTCCCTTCTGACATGCGCCTTCGCTTTTGGGGGCGATCCGTGAAGAGTTTGTGACAGGCTTGCAAACTGCGGCGCGGATGACTGATAAACCGGCCATGGTGGATGTCAGCAGCCTTCCCGCGCTCTTGCAGGCCGAGGATTGGGCCGGGGCGGAGCGTCTCTTGCGCCGCGCGGCGAAGGATCGGCGCGCGCCGGCGCAGGTATTCTACAACCTTGGCAAGGTGCTGGAGGCGGGCGGAAAAGCCCCGCAATCGGGGGCGTGGTATCGCCGGGCGGTGGCGGTCGAGCCCGGCTATGCCAATGCCTGGTTCGAGCTGGGGCGCTGGGCGGTCGCAGCGGAGGATCTGGTGCTGGCGGAACAGGCCTTCGCCAGGGCCGCGCGGCTGGTCCCGCAAGACATCGACGCCTGGCGCAATCTGGGCCGCGTGCGGCTGCGGCGCGGGCAATGGGCGCAGGCGCGCACGGCCTGGCTGCATCTGGGCGATGATGCGGAAGCACGGGTGGCGCTCTATCGCGTGACGGCGGAACTGGGCGAGGATACAGGCGCTGCCCGTGCCGCGCTTTTATCGGATCCGGCGCTGCGGCCGCAGGCGATGAAGGCGCTGACGCGGGTGGCGAAGGGCGCGGTGCCGCTGCGCTTTCCGAAACTGTAACCGGCGATTCCCAAAGCGGTTTTTCGCGAAAGGCGACCGGAGGGGCGTGCGGCGCCCGCCCTAATTCTGCACATATCCGTCGCCCGCCGCCTGCGATGCGCGGGCAAAGAAGACCTGACAGGCGCGTTGCTGGGTCGTGTCGGCGAATCCGTTGCGTTGCGCGCTGGCGCATTTGAACAGAAACGGTGAGGGCAGGCCGAATTCATTGGTGCAGGCCACCTCTTCCAGCCCCGAAGGATAGGCCGTCATCATCCATCCCACGCATTGCGCGCGGCGCTGCGCCAGCGGATCCGCTGCCCCGGCCCAGACCGGGCCCGCGGCAATGACCAGTGATATGAAAGCTGCCCGGATCATATGCCCCCTTTTGCCACAAAACTGTTACAAAGGGGTGGAGGCTGTAAAGCCTCAATGCCGGAAGCGGCGGCGGTAGACGCCGGTTTCCGCCTGCAACGCCTCCTGAATCTCACGGCTCTGGGTAACTTCGCCCGAATTCAGGGCAGTTGTTTCACAGCCCACCGCCTCACGCGGCACCGGGATGACCTGTGCCACCGGCGTTCCGGCGGGCAGTGTGCCCTCGAACTTCGTATCGGTCCAGAGCGCGGGGAAATGCACGTAGCCAAGGCCGAACAGATCGCAATCCACCACGCCCGACAGGGTCTGGAACGGCAGATCGGCCCGGTTCAGCGGATGGGTGAACAAAAGAGACCAGCCCGCCGGCGCCTCCAGCGTCCAGAAGTTGGTGAACTTGATGACCATCCGGGCATCCAGATTGACAGGCATCCCGCTGGCCTGCTCGGGCGCGTGCAACCCGATCGGCGCGCGGGTAAGCGGCGCGTCGGGAATGATCGGCGGGTCCCAGTCCCAACTGATCTCGCCGTCCTTCACGTGCAGATCGGTCGCCAGCGGAATCATCAGCCCCAGCGACAGCGCGTCGATGAAGGGGGGGCAGTGTTTCAGCGTCCGGATCGGCGCGCCGCCCAGCGTTTCGGCCTCGACCTGTCCTGGCATGGCGCGCAGCCAGCCGGGCAGGGCCTGAGCCGCGGGCACGGGCCGGGGCAGCAGCGGTTCGAGCTGCGGGTGACAGCGGGCGATGATCTTCATGCGGGCGACATTAGCCGCGCGTGTCCTTCCTGAGAAGGAAGGTATGCGCCAATGTCGCCGAGACCGTCAGCACGATGATGACCGTTCCCACCGCGTTGATCACCGGCGGATGGCCGTTGGCGTTGCGCGACATGGCGCCAATCTCCGTCGCGAAGGTGCAGGCGCCGCCCTTGGCGAACATGGTGGTGTTGTAATTCTCCATCGACGCCAGAAACGAGATGACGGCGGCCGAGGCCAGCGCCGGCAACAGATAGGGCAAGGTGATGCGGGTGAATACGCGAAACGGGGTGGCGCCCAGATCAAGCGCGGCCTCTTCCATCTCCACCGGCTGGCGCTGCAGGCGCGCCATCAGGATCAGCATCGGAAACCCTGCCACAAACGTCAGCTGCGCCATGACGATGGTAAAAAGGCCCGCATCCACGCCCAGCCGGCTCCAGAATACCAGCGCCGACAGGCCCAGCACGATGCCCGGCGCCAGCATCGGCGAAAGCAGCACCCACCACAGAAACCCGTTTGCGCGGCTGCGCCAGCGGGTCAGGAACACCGCCCCCGCCAGCCCCAGCAGCAGCGCCAGCGGCACCACCGCCCCCGCCACCTTCAGCGAATTGCCGAAACAGCCCACGAACCGGTCACGGTCCAGCGCGCGCAGCACCGGATCGGCGCGCAGCTGATCCTGATCGGCCCAGAAGAACGCATACCACTTGCCCGTCAGCCCCTGCCAGTCGGTGACCGAAGGCGGCGAGACATCGTTGAACGAGGTGACGATCATCAGCACCAGCGGCGCGAACATGAACAGCAGGAAGGCGCCGGTGTAAAGGTTGAGCAGCCGTTGAGAGGTCATTGTACCCTCGCGAAATCTTTCAGGCGGGTGCGCATGGCCCACATGAACAGCCCGACCAATCCGAAACAGACCAGCGTATAGGCAAAGGAATAGGCGGCCCCCACGTTGGAATTCTCGCTCTCGAAGAACTTGTTGTAGATCGTCTGACTGAACCATTCCGCCTGCAGGCCCCGGCTGATGATCCGCGGCACCGAAAACGCGCCCGCCGCCAGCATGAAGGTCGAGATGCAGCCAACGGCGATGCCCGGCTTGGAATGGGGGATGATCACGCGCCAATGCACCCGCCACGGTCGCGCGCCCAGATCCTTCGCCGCCTCGATCTGGTTGCGGTCGAGCGTCGACATCACGTTGTAGATCGGGAACACCATGAACAGTACGTAGGTATAGACGATCACCACGAAGATCGTGCCGGGCATCCGCTTGAACTGGATGGCCTCGCCCGCCTGCATGTCGATCACCCCGATCAGGTCGAAAAACGCGTTCAGCAGGCCCTGATTGTCGATGATCGCGGTCCACGCGTAGATCCGCATCAGCTCGACGATCGCATAGGGGATGACAAGGCCCAGAAACAGCCAGGTTGCGCGCTCGGGCGGGGTGGCCAGCGCCACCTTGAAGGCCATCGGGTAACACATCACCAACGCCAGCGCGGTGGCCATGATCGCAAAGCTCAGCGTGCGGGTCAGGGTGATCAGGCCAAGGCGCTTGTAGACCTCGCCCCCGCGCTCGAACCTCAGCCCCAGAAGCGTGAAGAGACGGTTGGAAAGCTGCCGCGCCTCGATTTCGCGCTGCGCCGGCGACAGCGGGATCAGCGTCGCCCCGGCCAGCGCCCCGAAATTCGAAAGCGTCAGGTTGGAAGAGCGCGCCTCCTCCTCCAGCAACCGCTTGTAAAGCGCGTCGGCAAGGTCGGCGATCTGCCCGGCCGCCGCCATCTGTTCGCGCAGCGGCAGGCTGTCGTCCACCGACAGCAGGGGCAGGTCGTAAAGCGCGTCCAGATAGACGCGCGCACCGGCCCCGCGCACCATCGAGGTATGTGTAGTGGCCCTGTCGCACTGAAGGATATAGGGCCGCGTCGCTCCGCCGGCCGCGCCCCCCGCCGAAGGCACCGCCATCCCGCCCGCCGACGGCACCGACATGCCCGAAGCGGATGGGATCGCAAGGCCGCCGCCGGCCGGGGCCACCGCCGCCGCGTCTGCCTCATAGGTCTCCAGAACGCTGATACAGGTCCGCGCGTCGCGCCCCAGCGCCCCGGCGATGGAACTGTCCAGCTGTCGCTTGGGCGATGTGACGGCGCGCTCCAGCATGGTCAGCTGCGGCAGCACGATCAGCACCAGCACCCAGCCCAGAATGGCGGCGACGAACAGCGCCACCAGCCCGCGCCCGTATCCCCGCAAGAGCGCTTTCATCGCGCGGCCAGATCTTCGCGCCCGGTGCGGGCCAGCGGCCCCTCGGGCAGGATCAGCGCGGCGGTACAGGTAAACCCGATCCGCAGGTCGGTTTCGGCGCTGATCGCCGGACCCTCTCCGCTATTGGTCAGATGCATCGCCACCGGCTGCTCCGCGCCCGCCGCCCGCATCTGCAGATTGATGAAAGCCCCCTCCAGATCGCGCCGTTCCAGCCGGGCGGTCAGATGATTGCCAAAGGGCTCGGGCCGGTCGCCCCGTTCAAAACCCATGTTCTCCGGTCGTACGAACAGAATCGCGCTGTCGCCCGGTGCCAGCCCCGCCGGATTTCGGGCGAACATCCGGCCGACGCCGGTGTCGATATAGGCCATGCCATCCTCCAGCGCGACGACGCGGCCGCGAAACTGATTGACCTCGCCCACGAAAGAGGCGGCAAAGGCTGTGGCCGGTGCGGAATATATCTCGTCCCCCGTGCCCACCTGCTCAATCCGGCCCTCGTTCATCACCGCGATCCGGTCCGACATGGTCAGCGCCTCGCCCTGGTCATGGGTGATATAGATGAAGGTCACGCCGGTCTGCTTCTGGATCGCCCGAAGTTCGGCGCGCATATGCTGGCGCAGCTTCAGATCCAGCGCCGAAAGCGGTTCGTCCAGCAACAGCACCGCCGGCTCCACCGCCAGCGCCCGCGCAATCGCGACCCTCTGCCGCTGCCCGCCGGAAAGCTCGGTGGGCTTCTTGCCGCCCTGGTCCTGCAATGCGACCAGCGCCAGCAACTCATCGGCCCGGTCAAGGCGCGCGCGGCGGGGCACACCGCGCGCCTCAAGCCCGAAGGCCACATTCTCGCGCACGCTCATCAGCGGAAAAAGCGCGAGGTTCTGGAATATCAGCGCCGTGGGCCGCGCATTCGGCGCCCGCCCGCTCTGATCCTCGCCGCCGATCAGGATGCGCCCGGCGCTGGGCTCCACGAACCCCGATACCGCGCGCAGGATGGTCGTCTTGCCACAGCCGGACGGGCCGAGGATCGAAAAGAACTCGCCCGCGCCAACGGTCAGATCGGTCGGATGCACGGCGGTAAACCCGTTGGGATAGGTGATGGAAACCCCGTCCAGCGTAACGTCCCTGCCATGCATGTCTTTCATCTTTCCCTAAATATCCCCGCCGGAGGCTCCCGCGCGCGCCACAGGCGGGCCGGCACCAAGAATGCGGGGCCCCCGGCAACAGGGGCCCCCGTTTCTCGCAGAAAAATCGCGGATCAGGCGTTGGTGATGATCTCGACGAACTCGTTGCGGATCGGGGCGAAGAACGGCGTATCGGCCTGCCACCACCACATGTTGCCCAGAACCTCCGGGGTATAAACCTCGTTGAACTGCGCCTTGAACTCCGCGCTGGCGAAATCGGCGGCGCCGGCCACGGCCGAGTTGTAGCCGGTGTTGTTGGCGAACATGCCGCCCACTTCGGGCTGCAGCATGAAGTTCATGAAGGCCACCGCCTGTTCGGGGTTCTCGGCCTGCTTCAGCATGCCGAAGCTGTCGAGCCAGGTGATGATGCCCTCTTTCGGCGCACGGTAGACGAAGTTCTTGTCCTCGCGATTCAGCAGCAGCCCGGTGGTGTCCCAGGTCTGGCCGATCACACAGCCGGCTTCCTTGAAGGCGGCGGTGGCTTCGGTCGCGTTGTTCCAGAAGGCGCCGATGTTTTCCTTGTGCTCCAGGATCCACTTGGTCACGGCGCCCCAGACGCGGCGCGCGTCGTCTTCGGATTTGTACACGTCCAGCATCCGGTTCGACGGCACTTCGCCGACGGCGTCCAGATAAAGGCCCACGCCCATGATCGCCGATTTCTGGCGGAACGCGGCGGCGCCCTTGGCGGCCTCCTGCAGGAACAGGTCGCCGAAAGAGATATCGGCATCGGCGATCGGCAGCTTGCCGCGGTTCAGGGTGATGCCTTCGGTGCCCCAGTCGAACGGCAGCAGGATCTGCTCGCCCTTGAACTGGCCGCCCAGGCTGGCGCTGTCACGCAGGAAAGAGGGGATCACGTTGCCGGTGTTCACGGCTGCCGGAACGGTCGCGAAATAGGTTTCGCCATTGTCATCGAGATAACCGGCGGAGTTGGTGATCGACGGGAAGACCACGTCGAAGCCCTTGCCGCCGTTGGCGCGCACGGTCGATTCGGCCTCGTCGTTCGAACCATAGGTGGTCAGTTCCAGCTTGATGCCGGTGTCGGCCTCGAATTTCTCGGCGATGTTCGGCTGGATATAGTCCTGCCAGGCAAAGACCTTGACCGAGCCGGACGAGGCCAGCGCGTCGGTGGCTTTCAGGACCGCGGGCGCGGCCAGCGCGGCGCCGGTCAGCTGCAATGCGGTACGACGAGTGAAGTTCATGGATGTGTCCCCTGTGTCAGTATGCGCCTCTCGCGCAGACGGAACCGCCCATAGTGCGGCGAGGTGACAGTGGCTCGACGCTTTTGTTGCGCTTTTGTAAAGCCGTCATTCTTTCCGGCCGCTCCGGCGCGATCGGGCTGGCACTTTCGTGGCGGCGGGCTAGGGTTGACAGGCTTGGGGGGTGTGAATGCTGCTTGACGTGCGAGAAGTCGCTAAAGGGTATGAAGCCGGCGCGGGCCGGTTGCAGGTCTTTTCCGATGTCTCCTTCCGCCTGGATGCGGGCGAGGCCGTGGCCCTGACTGGCGAATCCGGCAGCGGCAAAAGCACGCTCCTGCATCTGTGCGCCGGTCTGGACCGGCCCGATGAAGGCCAGGTGCGCCTGGCCGGCCAGGATCTGGCCCCGCTCGACGATCGCGCCCGGGCCGCACTGCGCCGCGAAAGCGTGGGCCTGGTGTTTCAGCAGTTCAACCTGATCCCGTCGCTGAACGTGTCGGCCAACCTGTCGTTTCAGGCCCGCCTGGCCGGGCGCGCGGATGCGGCCTGGCTGGAGCAGTTGGCCGCACGGCTTGGCCTCTCGCCGCTGATGGATCGCTATCCCGAACAGCTTTCGGGCGGTCAGCAACAGCGGGTGGCGATCGGCCGGGCGCTTGCCGGGCGGCCCCGGCTCATTCTGGCCGATGAACCCACCGGCAATCTCGACGCGGCGACAGGCGACGCGGTGATGGCGCTGTTGCTTGGGCTGGTCGCGGAAACCGGCGCCGGGTTGCTGATGGTCACCCATTCCGAACGGCTGGCCGCGCGGCTGGAGCGGCGCCTGCATCTGGCCGGCGGCGGGCTGGCCTGATGTATCGCGCGGCGCTTCTGGCGCTCTTGTCGCATTGGCGCCGCCAGCCGCTGCAGCTCGCCAGTGTTCTTGTCGGGCTGGCACTGGCCACCGCGCTCTGGTCCGGGGTGCAGGCGATCAACGGGCAGGCGCGGGCCAGCTATGACAGGGCGGCGGGGATGCTGGGGCAGGACCGTCTGCCGCAGCTTGTGGCCGAAGACGGGCAGCGGTTTTCACAGGACGTCTACGTTGCGCTGCGGCGCGGGGGCTGGCGCATCTCTCCGGTGCTCGAGGGGCAGTGGCGGCAGGGCGAAACCCGCCTGCGCGTGATCGGGATCGACCCGGTGACAGCCCCGCAGACCCCCGGGGGTGGCGGCGCGGCGCAGGCCGACGGCGATCTGCGCGCGTTCCTGACCCCGCCGGGCATCGCCTTCGGTGCGGCCGAAACCATCGCCGCGCTGCAAGATGTGCCGGGCCTGCCTGCGCTGCGGGTGGCGGATGACAGCCTGCCCGGCACGCTGATCATGGATATCGGCATCGCCCAGACACTTCTGGCCGCGCCGGGGCAGGTGTCGCGGCTGATCGTGCTGCCGGATCAGCCGCTTCGGCAAACGCCCCTGCAAGACGTCGCCCCCGGCCTGACCCGACGCGCGCCGCAGGCCGAGGCCGACATCGCGCGGCTGACCGACAGTTTTCACCTGAACCTGACCGCCTTTGGCCTGCTGTCCTTTGCCGTCGGGCTGTTCATCGTCCACGCGGCCATCGGCCTCGCGTTTGAACAGCGCCGGGCGATGTTTCGCACCCTGCGCGCGCTGGGCCTGCCGCTGGTCGCGCTCACAAGGCTTCTGGTGGCGGAGGTGCTGATCCTGTCCATCCTTGCGGGGTTGGCGGGCATGGCGCTTGGCTATCTTGTCGCGGCGGCGTTGCTGCCGGATGTGGCGGCAACCCTGCGCGGCCTTTACGGGGCCGAGGTGCCGGGCACACTGATCCTGCGCCCCGGCTGGTGGGCCGGGGGCATGGCGATGGCGGTGCTGGGGGCGGGGGCGGCCGCGGCGCAAAGCCTTTGGCGCGTCTGGCGCCTGCCGCTTCTGGCGCCCGCGCAGCCCCGGGCCTGGGTCCGCGCCACCACCCGTTCGCTCTGGCGGCAGGTGGCGATCGCGGGCGCGCTGGCGCTTGTCGCACTGGGGGCGGCGCGGTTCGGCACCGGGCTGCTGGCCGGGTTCATCCTGCTGGGGGCGCTGCTGATGGCGGCGGCGCTGGCGCTTCCCGCTGTGCTGGCGGCGCTGCTCGCCGGGGCCGCGCGGGCGGGCAGGGGCGTTCTGGCGCGGTGGTTCTGGGCAGACACGCGGCAGCAACTGCCGGGGCTGTCGCTGGCGCTGATGGCGCTGTTGCTGGCGCTGGCGGCGAATATCGGCGTGGGCACCATGGTGGCCAGCTTCCGGCTGACCTTCGCCGGCTGGCTGGATCAGCGCCTGTCGGCCGAGCTCTACGTCAGTGCCGAGACCGAGGAACAGGCCGCCCGGCTGCGCGCCTGGCTGGCAACCCGGCCCGGCGATCTTCTTCCACTCTGGTCGGTCGAGGTGCCGCTGTTCGGCGCGCCGGCCACGGTGCAGGGCATCGCCGATCACCCGACCTATCGCCGGAACTGGCCGATGCTGTCGGCCCTGCCGGATGTCTGGGGCAGGGTCGCTTCGGGTGAGGGCGCGTTGATAAACGAGCAACTCGCCCGCCGTGAAGGGCTTGTGCCGGGGGATCCGCTGATCCTGCCCGACGGGGGGCGGATGATCATTGCCGGGGTCTATTCCGATTATGGCAACCCGCGCGGGCAGGTGATGATCGCGGTAGACCGGCTGACCGCGCTGTTCCCCGATGTGGCGCGGCTGCGCCATGCCGTCAGCATCGCGCCAGAGTCCGCACCCGTGCTGGCCCACGCCTTGATCGACGATTTCGGGCTGCCGGAAGACAATGTCAGCGATCAGGCCGCGATCAAGGTGTTTTCCATGGGGATCTTCGAACAGACCTTCGCCGTGACCGCCGCGCTGAATATCCTGACGCTTGGCGTCGCGGGCTTCGCGATCCTCACCAGCCTGCTGACCCTGTCGGCCATGCGCCTGCCGCAGCTCGCGCCGGTCTGGGCTCTGGGTCTGACGCGGGCGCGGCTGGCCTGGCTGGAGCTTGCGCGCGCGCTGATGCTGACGGCGCTGACGATGTTGGTGGCGCTGCCGGTCGGGCTGCTTCTGGCCTGGGCGCTGCTGGCGGTGGTCAACGTTGCGGCCTTCGGGTGGCGCCTTCCGATGCATGTGTTTCCGGCCGACTGGCTGCGCCTTGGCGCGCTGGCGCTGCTGGCGGGGGGGCTGGCGGCCGCCTGGCCCGCCTGGCGCCTGGCGCGGACAGCCCCGGCGGACCTGTTGAAAGTCTTCGCGCATGAACGTTAGGGCACTGCTTATATTCTTGCTCTGGCTGGCCACGCCCGTCTTCGGGCAGGGCTTTGCGGGGCTGGGCGCGGGGGGCGAGGGGTTTGCCCATCCGCAGCGCGGCGCCGAACTGAGCTTTCCCGCCGATCATGGCGCGCATCCCGATTTTCGCATCGAATGGTGGTACCTCACCGCCAACCTGACAGGCGAAGACGGCCGCGACTACGGCGTGCAATGGACGCTGTTCCGCTCGGCCCTGGCGCCGGGCGGCGGCACCGGCTGGGCGACGCCGCAGGTCTGGCTCGGCCACGCCGGGCTGACCACGCCCGACCGGCATTTTGTCGCCGAGCGGATGGCGCGCGGCGGGATCGGGCAGGCCGGTGTCACCGCCGCCCCGTTCGCCGCATGGATCGACGATTGGGAAATGGCGGGCACCACGCCCGACCGGCTGCGCCTTGCCGCCACCGGCGCGGAATTCGCCTATGACCTGCGGCTTGCCGCGACCGGGCCGATCGTGTTGCAGGGCGAGGCCGGTTATTCGGTGAAATCGGCAAGCGGGCAGGCGAGCCATTATTACTCGCAGCCGTTCTACACCGTGAACGGCGTTCTGGATCTGCCCGAAGGCCCCCTTCGCGTGTCCGGGCAAGCCTGGTTGGACAGGGAATGGTCGTCACAGCCGCTGGACGCGGATCAGAGCGGATGGGATTGGGTCTCGCTCCATTTCGACAGTGGTGAAAAGCTGATGGGGTTCCGGCTGCGCGGGGCAGAGGGCGGCTATACCTCGGGCACCTGGATCGGGGCCGATGGCGGGGCGATGCCGTTTGGCGATGGCGTGCTGCGGATGTCGCCGCTGAACCAAACGCGGGTGGCCGGGCGCAAGCTGCCGACGCGCTGGCGGCTGGAACTGCCCGCGCGCGGGCTCGACATCACCGTGAACGCGCTGAACCCGCAGGCGTGGATGGGCACGCGCTTTGCCTATTGGGAAGGCCCGGTGCGGTTCTCGGGCAGCCACGCCGGGCGCGGCTATCTGGAAATGACCGGCTATGACTAGGCGCGGCGCGGCGTCCCCTTTCATGACGCGGCCCGGACCGCTAAGTCTTGGCGGGTAACATCCAGCGGACGCCAACCCCATGCACAGCCCCCTTCCCCTGACCCGAGACCTGGTGCTGATCGGCGGCGGGCATTCCCACGCGCTGGTCCTGCGCAAATGGGGGATGAAGCCGCTGCCCGGCACGCGGCTGACGCTGATCAATCCCGGCCCGACCGCGCCCTATTCGGGGATGCTGCCGGGGCTGGTGGCAGGGCATTATGCGCGGGATGAGCTGGAGATTGATCTGGTGAAGCTGGCGCGTTTCGCCGGGGCGCGGCTGGTGCTGGGCCGGGCCACCGGCATCAACCGCGACGCCCGGCTGATCGAGGTCGAGGGGCGCGCACCGGTATTCTATGATCTTGCCTCGGTCGATATCGGCATCAGCTCCGACCTGCCCGCGCTGGAGGGGTTCACCGAACACGCCGTGCCCGCCAAACCGCTCGGCCCCTTCGCCGAAAGCTGGGAGAGGTACGTGACACAGGTCAGGGCCGGCGATGCCGCCCCTTGCGTTCTGGTCATCGGGGCCGGCGTCGCGGGGGTGGAACTGGCGCTGGCCTGCGCGCATCGCCTGACACAGGAAGGCGTGGCCGGAAAGGTGACGCTGCTGGAGGCTGCAGACACCGCCCTGCGCGGCATCGGCGACGGTGCGCGCCGGGCGCTGCTGGCGCAGATGGGCGAACAGGGTGTCGATCTGCGCACCGGTATCCGCATCGCGCGGGTCACGGCGGAGGGGGTGGAGCTGGAGGGCGGCGAGGTGCTGACCGGCGGCATCACCATTGGCGCGGCGGGCGCGCGGCCGCAGGGCTGGGTGGCGGACACCGGGCTGCAGCTGACCGACGGGTTCATCGACATCGGCCCCGATCTGCGCACGCTGAACGATCCGCTGATCTATGCGGCGGGCGATTGCGCCCATATGACCCATGCACCCCGCCCCAAGGCGGGGGTGTTCGCGGTGCGGCAGGCGCCGGTGCTGGCCCATAACCTGCGCGCCGATCTGACCGGGGGCGCCCGGCGCGGCTACCATCCGCAAAAGGATTACCTGAAACTGATCTCGACCGGGCGCAAACATGCGGTGGCCGACAAGCTGGGCCTGCGGCTGGAAGGTGATGCGCTGTGGCGCTGGAAAGACCGGATCGATCGCAAGTTCATGGGGAAGTTTCATGATCTACCGAAGATGAACGCCGTTCAAGACATCCCGGCAGAGGCGGCGGCGGGCGTCGGCGAGATGCTGGCCGGGGGCGTGCCGCCCTGCGGCGGCTGCGCGGCGAAGCCGGGGGCAGGCGTGCTGCGGGGCGGGCTGGCCGGGCTGCCGGCACCAACGCGGCCGGACGTGCTGCATGGCGCGGGCGATGACGCGGCGGTTTTGCGCCATGGCGACGGGGTGCAGGTGATCACCTCGGATCACTTCCGGGCCTTCATCGAAGACCCTTACATGATGGCCCGCATCGCGGCGGTGCATGCTCTGGGCGATATCTGGGCGATGGGCGCGCGCCCGCAGGCCGCCCTTGCCACGCTGATCCTGCCCCGCATGCGCGACCGGATGCAGGAGCATACGCTGCGCGAGATCATGGCGGCGGCCAGCGCGGTTTTCGGCGCTGCTGGGGCCGATCTGGTGGGCGGGCATACCTCTGTCGGACCCGAGCTGACGGTGGGGTTCACCGTGACCGGCCTGCATGATGGCACCCCCGTCGGGCTGGCGGGCGCGCGGCCGGGCGATGCGCTGATCCTGACCAAGCCGATCGGCAGCGGTACGCTGTTCGCGGCCGAGATGCAGGGCAGGGCCCGTGGCGCCGACATCGCCGCCGCGCTGGCGCAGATGGCCGCGCCGCTTGGCCCCGCGGCGGGCGTGCTGGCGCCGGTGGCCCGTGCGATGACCGACGTGACAGGCTATGGACTGGCGGGGCATCTGCTGACCATCCTGCGGGCCTCTGGCGCGGGGGCGGATCTGCGGCTGGCGGATGTGCCGCTGATGGACGGGGCGCTGGCGCTGGCCGAGGCCGGGGTGCGCTCCAGCCTCTATCCGCAGAACGCGGTGATGCTGTCGGAAGTGGCGGGGGCGGATGCGGGCGACGCCCGCTGCGCCCTGCTGTGCGATCCGCAGACGGCGGGCGGGCTGCTGGCCGCGGTGCCGGGCGATGATCTGGCCCGCATTCTGGACGATCTGAGGGCCGCGGGTGCGCACGCGGCCTGTATCGGCGAAATCGTGGACGGCCCGCCGCTTATCGCCCTGCGCTGAGCATATGCGCGGCGCGGGCCAGCTCTGGCGCGGCGGCGGCGAGCGCGGCGGGGTCCAGCGTTTCAAGTGCCACCGTGTATGATGGCAGATCGTCGAACCGGCCGCGCTGTTTTTCATAGCGCGGGTCGTAATGCGTGGCCATCAGCGATGCGGCAAGCTGTGCGAACGCGCCCTGCGCCACCAGCGCCAGCCAGCCTTCGACCCGTTCGCGCGGGTGTAGCGGGGCCAGCAGCCGCAGCGTGGCGTCCAGCCGGGCGCGATCCTCTATCATGTCGCCATAGGCGCGGGTCAGATAGGCCGCGCGTGCGGCCAGCGGTGCCTGAACCACCAGCCGTGGCGCGGTTTTCATCGCGGCCCACAGCCCGGCGGGAATGTTGATCTGGCCGATCCTGCTCGATTCCCCCTCGACCACCAGCGGGCGCGACGGGTCCAGCCCGGCGGCGGCCATGGCCAGCGCGGTTTCGAACCCCTTCTGCGCAGGCTGCCCGGCGGTCATCGCCCCGAACAGCGAGCCGCGATGGTTCGCCAGCCCCTCCAGATCGATCACCTGCAGGCCCTCGGCGGCCAGCAGCGGCAAGAGTTCGGTCTTGGCCGTGCCGGTATTGCCATCGAGCACCACGACGGGGCAGGGCCAGGGCTTTTCATAAAGATCCGCCTGCACCAGCCGCCGAAAGCTGCGATAGCCGCCCTCGATCGTGTCGGCCTGCCAGCCCACCTGCCGCAGGATAAGTGTGAACGAGCCCGACCGCTGCCCGCCGCGCCAGCAATAGACCAACGGGCGATAACCGCCGGGCTTGTCGGCCAGGGTGGTTTCAAGATGCCGTGCGGCATTGCGCGCCACCAGCGCCGCGCCCAGCTTGCGCGCCAGAAACGGGCTTTGCTGGGTGTAGATCGTGCCGACGCGGGCGCGTTCCTCATTGCTGAGAACCGGCAGGTTGATCGCGCCGGGAATGCGATCTTCCGCGAATTCGGCGGGGGTGCGCACGTCGATCACCTCGTCGAAGGGCAGGCGGGGCAGATCGGAGAGGGAATGGAGCGTTACAGGCATGCGCCTTGATAGGCCCTGCGCGGGGAAACCGGAAGAGACAGCCGCAAAACGATGCGCGGGCCGCGGCATTCCGCGGCACCCCGCCTGAAACGCTTGGGGGCCGGTCACGAAAGGGTTACGTTCAGCCCACAGGCTGGCGCCTGATCCCGGCAAGGAGGCTGCTCTGATGACGTTGCACACCAATATCCCCTGGACCGATCTGGAGATCGGCATGGAGGCGGAAACCACCCACACCTGCCGGGCCGAGGATTTCTACGTTTTCGCCAATTCCTCGGGCAATTTGAACCCGATGCATCTTCCCAAGGAAGACGGTGACGGGGATGGCAAGCCCGAGGCGGTGGCGCCCTCGATGTGGATGGGGGCGCTGATCTCCGGGGTGCTGGGAAATTTCCTGCCCGGCCCGGGAACGCTTTACAAAAGCCAGATGCTCACCTTTCTGGGCCGCGCCCACGCAGGCGATGAAATCACCGCCAAGGTGCGCCTGCTGTCAAAGGGCGAGGGCAATCTCGCCACCTTCGAGACCTGGGTGGAACAGGCCGACGGCACCCGCATCGCCGAGGGCGAGGCGGTTGTGCTTGCCCCGGAACGCAAGGTGGCCATCGACATCCGCGATGTTCCGGGCCTGACAGTGCAGACCCATGCGCATTTCGACCGTATCCTGGCCCGCGCCGAACCGCTGGAGCCGATGCCGACGGCGGTTGTCGCGCCAGAGGATGACGCCTCGCTCGGCGGTGCGCTTCTGGCCTATCGGCACACGCTGCTGCACCCCATCCTGGTGGGCTGTGCGAAGAAGATCGCCGCCGCCGCCGAAGAGATCGGCGCCGACCTGTCGGGGCTGGAGATCGTGGATATCCCCGATCATTCCGCCGCCTCGGCGCAGGCGGTGAAGATGGTGCATGAGGGCCGCGCCAAGGCGCTGATGAAGGGCAATCTTCATACCGACGATCTTCTGCGTCAGGTGCTCAAGAAGGTCGGCGGGCTGCGCACCAACCGCCGCCTGTCGCATGTTTTCGTGATGGATGTGCCGGGGCTTGATCACCTGCTGATGGTCACCGACGCGGCCATCAACATCGCCCCCGATCTGGAAGAGAAGGTCGATATCGTTCAGAACGCCATCTACCTGGCGCATGCGCTGGGGATCGAGATGCCGAAGGTCGGCATCCTGTCGGCGGTGGAAACGGTCAACCCGCGCATCCCCTCGACCATCGACGCGGCGGTGCTGTCGAAAATGGCCGATCGCGGGCAGATCAAGGGCGGGCTGGTGGACGGGCCGCTGGCCATGGACAACGCCATCGATCTGGAAGCCGCGCGCACCAAGGGCATATCCTCGGCGGTGGCGGGCCACGCGGAAATCCTTGTCGTGCCCAACCTCGAGGCGGGCAACATGCTGGCCAAAGAGCTGACCTTCATCGCCCATGCCCAGGCAGGCGGCATCGTGCTTGGCGCATCCTGCCCGATCATCCTGACCAGCCGGGCCGATGACGAACAGGCGCGGCTGGCCTCTTGCGCGGTGGCGGTGATGATGCGCGAATGGGGGCGCAGCCGGGGCTAGGGCGCGGGCACCAGCCGCCGGGCGGGCGGTTTCGGCGCGGCCGACAAAAGCTCTTGCGTATAGGGGTGGGCAGGCGATGCCATCACCTGCTCCGCCGGTCCCTGTTCGACGATCTCGCCGCCCTTCATGACGATCACATGGTCGCACAGCAGGCGCACCACATGCAGGTCGTGGCTGACGAACAGATAGCTCATCCCCAGTGCCGCGCGCAGATCGGCCAGCAGGTTCAGCACCACCGCCTGGATCGAGACGTCAAGCGCGGCGGTGGGTTCGTCGAGGATCAGAAACCGGGGGTTCAGCGCGATTGCCCGCGCGATGCCTACCCGCGCCTTCTGCCCGCCCGAAAGCTGATGTGGAAACCGGTCGAGCAGCGTTCGCGGCAGGCCGGTCAGATCGGCAAGCTCGTCCACACGCGCGGCCAGTTTCGCCCCTCCCATCCCGCCAAGCCGGCGCAGCGGGTCGGCGATGGTCTGACGGGCGCTGTGGCGGGGGTTCAGGCTGTCGGTCGCATCCTGAAACACCATCTGAATGTCGCCCCGGCGCGGGTTGCGGGCAAAGCGCCCGGCCGGAATACCCGCGATATCCTGCCCGTCGAACAGGATCTCGCCGCTGGTCGGATCGAGCAGCCGCACCAGCATTTCCGAGGTCGTGGATTTGCCGCAGCCGGATTCCCCGACCAGCCCCACGCTTTGCCCCTCTTTCACCTCGAAGGATATGCCACGAACCGCATGAACCGGCCCGGATTTTCCGCGATAGGTTTTGGTCAGGTCGCGCACCGCCAGAATCGGGCGCTCATGCACCTTGTGGGGCAGGTCGGGCGTGCGGATCTCGGCGGGCAGCAGGCTTCGGATGCTCTCGCCCGCGCGCGGGGTCGCGTCGACCAGCTTGCGGGTATAGGCGTGCCGGGGCCGGGCAAACAGCGCCTCCGGATCGCCGGTCTCGACGATCTGCCCATCTTTCATCACCACGATCCGGTCGCAATATTGCGCGGCCAGCCCAAGGTCATGGGTGATCACGATCGCGCCCATGCCGCGTGCCCGGATCAGCGCGCTGACCAGTTCCATCACCGCCTTCTGGGTGGTGATGTCCAGCCCCGTTGTCGGCTCGTCGGCGATCAACAGGCGCGGATCGCAGGCCAGTGCGATGGCGATCACGACCCGCTGGCACATGCCCCCCGAAAGCTCGAACGGATAGGCGTCATAGCGGGCCTCGGCATCGGTGATCCGCACGGCCTCCAGCGCCGCGATCGCCTTTTGCCGCGCGTCCTGCCGGGTGGCCTTTGCGTGGCGGCGCAGCACATCCTCGATCTGATGGCCAACCTTGCGGATCGGGTTGAGCGCGGCGCGCGGGTTCTGGAAGATCATCGAAATCTCGCGCCCGCGAATATCGCGCATGTCGGCTTCGGAGGCGCGGCGCAGGTCGAGCCCGGAATAGCTGACATCGCCCGCCGTGATCGCCCCGCCCGCATCGAGGATGCGCATCAGCGCATAAGAGGTGACCGATTTGCCGGACCCGCTTTCGCCGACGATACCCAGAACCTCCCCCGTGGCCACATCGAAGCTGACCCCGCGCACGGCGTTCACCGCGCCCCGGCGGGTCTGGAAGGAAACGGCAAGATCGCGGATCGACAGCATCGCGTTCACGTCCTTTTGCGCGGATCGACGATGTCGCGCAACCCGTCGCCCAGCAGGTTGAAGGTGAAGACCGCGAACATCAGCCACAGGCCCGGAAACACCGCCAGCCACCATTCGCCCGACACGATGAAATTGGCGCCTTCGGCCACCATGATCCCCCATTCCGGCGTCGGCGGGCGCACGCCCAGCCCGATGAAGCTGAGCCCGGCCGCATTCAGGATCGCCCAGCCCAGATTGAGCGAAACCTGCACCATCATCGGCGGCAGCGCGTTCGGGAAGATATGCAGCGCCAGCACGCGCAGGTCTGAATTGCCCGACAGGCGCGCCGCCAGCGCGAAGCCCGCCCCGCGCCGGATGTTGACCTCGGCCCGCACCAGCCGCGCGTAAAACGGCACGTTGATGATGGCGGTGGCGTAGATGATATTCTCGATCGTGTTGCCCATGGCCGCGACGATCCCCATCGCCAGCACGAACAGCGGGAAAGCCATGATCGTGTCGAGGATGCGGTTCAGCACCACGTCGATCCAGCCGCCCCAATAGCCAGCGACAGCCCCCAGAACCGACCCCAGCACGAACGACAGCGCCACCGCCGCGACCGAGATCACCAGATCCAGCCGTGTGGCCACGATCACCCGGCTGAAGACGTCGCGGCCCAGGCTGTCGGTGCCGAACCAATGCGCCGCAGAGGGGGCCTGGAGCGCGTTGGCCGCATCCGATTGCAGCGGGTCATAGGGAACGAGTGCCGGGCCGAACAGCGCCGAGATCACGATCAGCGCGAACATCACGAAGGCCAGCAGCGTGACCGGATTGGCCTTCAGCACATAGATCAGGTGGTCAAGCGCGCCGCTCGAACGGGGCCGTTCCGCGCTGTCTGGCGATACCTGTGTCATTTCGCGGCAAACCCGATGCGCGGATCGATCAGCGTATAGGCCAGGTCGATCACGAGGTTGAGCAGGACGAAGAGAAACGCCATCGCCAGCACAAAGCCCTGAACAGCGGCATAATCCGACACCACCAGCGCCTCGACCGCGTAAGAGCCGATGCCGGGCCAGGCGAAGACCTTTTCGACCAGCACATTCGCCCCGAGCGTGAAGGAAAACACCATGCCCAGAGTGGTGACGACAGGCAACAGCGCGTTGCGGAAGGCATAGCCGTATAGCACCGTGCGGTTGGTCAGCCCCGCCGCCCGTGCCGTGCGCACGAAATCGGCGCTGAGCGCGCCCAGCATCGCCGCGCGGGTCATCCGCGCGATCGGCGCCATGGTGAACAGCGCCAGGGTGATCGCGGGCAGCACAAGCTGTTTCAGCGCGCCCAGAAATGTCTCGGCATCCCCGGCAAGGGCCGCGTCGATCAGGTAAAAGCCGGTCACGTGATCGGGTTCGATATAGATGAAGTCGAGCCGCCCTAGCGGCGACGGCGCGATGCCCAGCAGGTAGTAGAACACATAGATCAGCAAGATGCCGGTAAAGAAGGTCGGCAGCGATACCCCCGCCGTGACCAGCACCCGGCACAGGTGATCGACGGGCGAGCCCGGCCGCGTTGCGGCCAGCACCCCCAGCGGCACCGCCACCGCGCAAGACAGCAGCAGCGCGCTCAGCGTCAGTTCCAGCGACGCGGGCAGCCGGCTGGCCAGATCCTCGGCCACCGGCCGCCCGCTGGAGATCGACTGCCCCAGATCGCCGCGCGCGAGATCGCCGACATAGATGATGAACTGCCGCAGCATCGGCTTGTCGAGGCCAAGTGCCTCGCGCACCTCGGCGATCGAGGCCTCATCCGCCGCCGCCCCTGCGAAATACACGGCCGGGTCGCCGGGCAGGGCGCGGGTCAGCACAAAGCTGATGACCACGACCCCGATCACCACCGGGATGGCCTGCGCGATGCGCGAAAGAACAGAGGTCAGGCGCGCGGACATTCCGGTTCACGCCCCTTTCAGCGGCCGGATGTCGAGCTGGCGGTGGAACCAGAACTCATACCCTTCGGCCCCGTTCGCGGCGACGTTCAGCGCCGGCTGCCAGAGCGGGATGCGCGGCAGGTCTTCGAAGGCGATCGCGAACATGCGCTTGATGTTGGGCATATACTGCGGATCCTCCATCGACATGTGCAGGGTTTCGTCGACCAAGGCCTCGATCTCGGGGTTTTCATAATTGGACGAATTGAACAGATGCCCCTTCTGATAGGCCCAGAAGAAATAGTAATCAGGCGTGTTCAGCCAGCCGCCGAAGTTTTCCAGGTGCAGCGGCAGCCGCTTTTCAACCAGTGCCGCGGTGCGCCAGTTGGCGCCGGGGATCTTTTCGATCTCGCTGGTGATGCCAAGCCCGGCCAGGCTTTCCTGAATAAGCAGCGCCGTGGGCTCCATCCAGTCGGCCAGGCTGAGGCTGATGGAGAACGGCACGTCGAACCCCTTGGCGAAGGCCGATTTTTCCAGATGGCTGCGGGCCATGTCCATGTCGGTGTAATAAGGCGATTTGCGCGGCCATGCGATATCGTCGATCTCGGTGCTGCCGCCCCAGAGCGGCGCGCCACGGCCATAGGCGGCGGTCTGGAAGATATCCTCATAGGGAATGGCATAGGCGATGGCCTTGCGCACGTCAGGATCCTGGAACGGCTCGAACGTGGTGTTCAGGCCGACCACGTGCATGCAATTCTCGATCGGGGTGGAATAGACCGTGACCTTGTCGGCCAGTTCGGCGGCATCCTTGTTGGGGATGTCGAAGGAAAGCTGCACATCGCCCCGCTCGATCAATGCGCGGCGGGTGGCGGGGCTGGGCACTTCGCGCAGGATGACGCGCTTGGGCCCCGGCAGCGGGCCGCCGGCCCAGTCGTCGTTCCGCTCATAGACGAGCTGTTCGCCCGGCGCCCATTTCGCCACCTTGAACGCGCCGGACCCGGCCGGGGTCTTGTGCAGATATTCCATCGCCCAGGGATCTTCGGCGGTGGCATTGGCCATCGCGACCTTGGAATTGATGACGAACGGCACCGGCACCGCCAGATCGGGCAGGCTCAGCTTCGACGGTCTTTCAAGGTGGATCACGAACGTTTCGTCATCGACCGCCTCGAATTGCTCGGGCGCGATCAGGCCGCCGGCCTTCATCTGTACGGTCGGGAAGCCGCCCACCGAAACGGCGCGGTCGAACGACCATTTCACATCGGCGGCGGTCACCTTGGTGCCGTCCCAGAATTTGGCCTCCGGCTTGATCTTGAAGGTCATCGTCAGCCCATCGTCGGAGATGGTCCAGCTTTCGGCCAGTTCCGGCTCGATGACCGAATAGTCATAGGAAAGCCCGCCGCCCGGGGCCTCTTTGGTGCCGAAGGACACCAGCCGGTCATAGCAGTTCACCGCCACCTGATAGGAGGCGCGGTTGGTGCCGGTCCGGTGCAGATCGAGGCTGTTGATGGTCTGGCCGGTCACGGCGACCAGAACGTCGCCGCCCGCGGCACGGGCCGGCAGTGCCTTCAGAAAGGGCAGCATCGAGGCGCCGATCACGCCGCTGCCGTATTTCAGAAAATCGCGTCTTGAGGTGGTTCCTGTCATCTGTGTTTTCCCCTGTGGCTGAATTGTGCCACGGGCGAAGCGTGGCGCGAGCATGGGCCGAGCCTGCGCTGTATTAATGTTTACTTCTAATGCTATAATTTCACATTACCGGTGCAAAGAATGCACCGCCAAGTAATCCTGTTTGAAATCAATCAGTTAATAATTCCTCCCTGGTTCTCTGCGATGTGGGCATTTGGCGGCAGGGAAGGCGCGGATTGGCGGGTGGTCAACCAAGCTCCAGCGTGGCCACCCCGTGGAACGGGGCGTAGGCGGTTGCGGGGGCGGGCCCCCGGTACATCCGCGCGGTTTCGAAGACCGGTGCAAAGCCGCGACCGGCCAGCAGGTCGTGAAAGTCGTGGCAACTGTCGGGTACGTCGATGAAAAGCTGTGCCCGGCCAATGATCCGCGCAAGCCCGGCCATCAGGTCCGAGGCATCACCCGCGCGGAGGGCCATGAACGGACCGATCTTCGCCCCCGCCCGACAGGCGCGCACGGTGCCACAGGCGGCGATGGCGCCGTTCCTCTCGATAACCAGGCCCTGCCGGGTGGACGTGGCGGTCAGCCAGGCGGAAAGATACCTGTCACGCCGGGTGCCCGTCTGCGCCGCGTCAAGCGCGAGGATCGCGGGGATATCCGAGGCCCGCATCGGGCGAAGGTTGGCCGCGTCGCGCCCGTTTACCCGGCCTTCGTAGCGAATGGTCCGGCCCGCGCGCACAAAGCCCGAGCGCACATAATTCTGCTGTTGCGCCGGCACACCGTCAAGGCCCACCGTCCGGCCGCCGGCATGGGCCAGCCCGGCGTTCCAGACATCCAGCCCATGACCCATCCCGCGAAACGCGGGGGCGCAGATGTAAAGCCCGAGAAAGGCGTAGTCATCCGAGTGGTTGACGACCGAAACCGCCGCCGCCGGCGCGCCGCCGACCCGTTTCAGGAAGAACCCCTCGGGGTCTGCAGCCAGAAACGCCTCTGCGTCATCCAGGCCAGGATTCCAGCCCTCATCAGCCGCCCAGCCCAGAACGCATTCCAGATCCGCGCGGGTCATATGCTCAACCCGGTCCAATCAGCGCCTCTTTCAACGAGCGGGGCGCGGCGCCTTTTTCACGCAGGTCCAGCGCCGAATGCAGATCCACCAGATGGCTGCGCATCAGCTCTTCGGCCTGCTTGGCGTCATTGGCAGCGATCGCTTCCAGCAGCGCGTGATGCGCATGGCTTTCGCACAGCGCGCTTTCACGCCGCCAGTACAGCGCGATGATCAGCGAAGAGCGCGCGATCAGGGTTTCGATGAACCCCGCGATGGTGTTCTGATCCGCGATCCGCGAAATCTCGATGTGAAACAGACCCGACAGGCGCACGGCCCGGCCACTGTCGGATGCGGCAAGGGCAGCATGTTCATCTTCGATATGCCGGCGCAGACGCTCGATATCCTCGGGGACGGCGCGCAGTGCCGCGGAATGGGCGGTGCGGGGTTCCAGCAGCTCGCGTGCCTCGAACACCTCGCGCGCCTCGCGCAGGCTGGGCTGTGCCACGAACGCGCCGCGGTGGCGCTCGATCTGAACAAGCTGCTCATGCGCCAGTGCCTGCAAGGCAGAGCGTACGACGGTGCGGGATACGCCATAGATCTCGCCGATCTCGTCTTCGCCCAGCTTGGTGCCGGGGGCCAGCCGGTGTTCGTGAATGGCAAGCTCCAGCCCTTCGGCGACGGTGGCACTGGCCGCGTTTTGCTTGAGTTCCTTGGGGGCCGGACGGGCGGGCTTGTTCATATCACTGATCCTCGTTCCGATCATGTGCCAGACCTGGCATGGGTCGACAAGCGGCGCCGATTTTGCATCCGTAATATATCCTTATTGTATACAACACTGTGTTCGATAATTAATCGGCGCAATCAACTTTTGCTTAAAAACGCGCCAACTCGCGGCATGGCCCGGTCCCCGGCGCTGTTCGTCATTGTCGCGCGCCATGTTGCGCGGCTCAAAAGAACGCAACAAGCGCGGGGGGCCGATGGAAAACGCCAAACTTGATCTTGAACTGGTGTCGCTGACCAAGCGTTACGGTACGACCGTGGCGGTGGATGCGATCAACCACCGGTTCAAACCGGGCACCTATGCCTGCCTGCTCGGCCCCTCGGGCTGCGGCAAATCCTCGACCCTGCGGATGATCGCCGGGCACGAGGCGGTTTCGGACGGATCCATTCTGCTGGGCGGGCGTGATATTTCGGCGCTGCCGCCGGCAAAACGCGGTACCGCGATGATGTTCCAGAGCTATGCACTGTTTCCGCATCTCAGCGTTACCGACAATGTCGCCTTCAGCCTGAAGATGAAGGGCGTTTCCAGCGCCGAGCGCACCGCCAAAGCGGGCGAGATGCTGGAGCTGGTGGACATGACCGCCTTTGGCGACCGCATGCCGGATCAGCTTTCGGGCGGTCAGCAGCAGCGGGTCGCGCTGGCCCGCGCCCTGATCACGCGGCCGCAGGTGCTGCTGCTGGATGAACCGCTTTCGGCGCTGGACCCGTTCCTGCGTATCCGCATGCGCAGCGAGCTGAAGAAGCTGCAGCGCGAGCTTGGCATCACCTTTCTGCACGTTACCCACGGCCAGGACGAGGCGCTGGCCCTGGCCGACGAGATCGTGGTGATGAACAACGCGGTAATCGAACAGGCCGGCCCCGCGCGCGAGGTCTACAACGCCCCGAAGACGGAGTTCGTGGCGCGGTTCATGGGCGGGCACAATGTTGTCGGCCTGCCGGAGGGGACGTTCGCCATCCGCAGCGACGCGGTGCAGGTGACGGGCCCCGGCACCGGGCTGGTCGAGGCCAGCGTCACGGGCATCGAATATCAGGGCACGCATGTATCGCTGAACGCGCGGATCATGGGGGATCAGGAACTGGTCGCCCAGGTGCCCGAAGCGATCTTTTTCAACAATCCCAGACAGCCGGGCGACCGGATCGGTCTGACATGGGAGACAGGGCAGCTTCATCCCTTGAAGGCCTGACCGAGCAAACGCGAAAACCAACAGGAGAACAGCATGACGATAACGACAGGGAAACTCAGCCGCCGCAGCATTTTGAAAGGGGCCGCAACCGCCGTGGGCGCCAGCACGCTGGGCGCGCCGATGATCTGGGCGCAGAACATCAAGGACGTGACGCTGCGCCAGTTCGGCACCGGGGTGTCGAACCTCAATGAGGTGGCCGACAAGGTGAAAGAGGATCTGGGCTTCACACTGGAGATGACGGCGCTCGATTCCGACAGCGTCACCCAGCGCGCCGCGACCCAGCCGGGCAGTTTCGACATCGCCGATATCGAATACTGGATCTGCAAGAAGGTCTGGCCGACCGGCAACCTGCAGGCGATGGATACCGGCAAGATCAAGAACTACGACAAGATCGTGGGCATCTTCCGCAACGGCAAACTGACCCCCGAAAGCGAGATCGCCCAAGGTACGGCGCCCCACACCGTGGGCTTTGTCGAGGGCCCCGGCGGCACTGAATTCGTGGACTACGAATCAGGCTGGATGACGCTGATTCCGACGATCTACAATGCCGATACGCTGGGCATCCGCCCCGATCTGATCGGCCGCCCGATCAATACATGGGCAGAGCTGCTGAACCCGGAATTCAAGGGCAAGGCCAGCATCCTCGACATCTCGTCGATCGGGATCATGGACGCGGCGATGGTCTGCGAGGCGATGGGCGAGATCGCCTATGGCGACAAGGGCAACATGACCCGCGAAGAGATCGACAAGACCATGGCGATCTTCACCGAGGCCAAGAAGGCCGGCCAGTTCCGCGCCTTCTGGAAAAGCTTCGACGAATCCGTCAACCTGATGGCCTCGGGCGAGGTCGTCATCCAGTCGATGTGGTCGCCCGCGATCACCGCGGTAAAATCCAAGGGCATCCCCTGCGTCTATCAGCCGCTGAAGGAAGGCTACCGCAGCTGGGGCGGCGGTATCGGCCTGTCGAAGAACCTGACCGGGCTCGAGCTGGAAGCGGCCTATGAATACATCAACTGGTATCTCGACGGCTGGGTCGGCGGCTTCCTGATGCGTCAGGGCTATTATTCGGCCGTGCCCGAAACCTCCAAGAACTACATGACGGCCGATGAGTGGGGCTTCTGGTTCGAGGGCAAGCCGGCAGAGGGCGATATCACCAACCCCTTCGGGCAGGTGATGGAAAAGGCGGGCGCGGTGCGCGACGGCGGTTCGTTCTACGACCGTATGGGCGCCGTCGCCTGCTGGAACGCGGTGATGGACGAGAACCAGTATATGGTTCGCAAGTGGAACGAGTTCATCGCGGCCTGATCTCACAACCGGGGGCGCCCGTGCGGCGCCCCCGATCCACCTTCCGCTGGATGATCCCATGCAAAGATTTCTGTCGCGTCCGACCGTTTCGGGATGGCTTCTGGCCTCTCCGCTCACGCTGGTGCTGACCCTGTTTCTGGTTCTGCCGATCGTGATGATCGTGATCGTCAGCTTCTGGCAGGCGACTGAATTTTCCATCGTCCCGGCGTTCGACTTCGAGAATTACGAATTCCTGTTCGGCTCTCCCGTCACCTACAAGGTGTTCCTGAACACGTTCAAATACGCGGTCATCACCTGGGCCTGCACCCTGCTGATCGGGTTTACCGTGGCCTATTTCCTGGCTTTCCATGTGCGCAGCCAGACCTGGCAGATCGCGCTGTTCCTGCTGTGCACGATTCCGTTCTGGACCTCGAACATCATCCGCATGATCTCATGGATCCCGTTTCTGGGGCGCAACGGTATCGCCAATTCGGCGCTGATCTCGGCCGGGGTGATCGACACGCCGCTGGATTGGCTGCTCTATTCCGATTTCGCGGTGATCCTGGCGTTCGTGCATCTTTACACGCTGTTCATGGTGGTGCCGATCTTCAACACGATGATGCGGATCGACAAATCCCTGATCGAGGCCGCGCGCGACGCGGGCGCCACCGGCGCGCAGATCATGTGGAACGTGATCATCCCGCTGTCCAAGCCGGGCATCATGATCGGCACCATTTTCGTAGTCACGCTGGTGATGGGCGATTTCATCACCGTGCGCTTCATGTCGGGCAGCCAGTCGGCCAATGTCGGGCGGCTGATCTCCAACGACATCGCGCTGCTGCAATACCCCTCGGCCGCGGCCACCGCCGTGGTGCTTCTGGCGACGGTGCTGATCGTGATCGGCCTGCTGCTGCGCTTTGTCGATATCCGAAAGGAGCTGTGATGGAACCGCGCCCCCGGTCTTTCTACGTTCTCGCCGCGTTTTTCTGCCTGTTCCTGCTGTTTCTCTACGGCCCGACGCTGACCATCGGCATCCTGTCGTTCCAGGGGCCGAACGGGGGGCTGACCTTCCCGATGAACGGGGTATCGACCCATTGGTTCTTCAACCTGTTCGAGCAGCAGGCGGTGGGCGATATCTGGGGCTCTTTCGCGCGCAGCCTCGTGCTGGGGCTGATGGTGATGGTGACCACGGTCGTGGTCTCGGTGATGGGCGGGCTGGCGTTCCGCAAGCGCTTTGCGGGCTCGAACGTGGTGTTCTATCTGATCATCACGGCACTGGTGATCCCGTCGATCCTGATTTCGCTCGGGGTGGGGCTGATCTTTTCGCAGCTCGGGCTGACCGTGCACTGGGCCACCTCGGGCTTTGGCGCGCAGCTGACATGGACGCTGCCCTTCGGCCTGCTGATCATGTTCGCGGTCTTCAACCGCTTTGACAAAAGCTATGAGGAAGCCGCCCGCGATCAGGGCGCGACCGCATGGCAGACCCTGCGCCATGTGGTCATCCCGATCATCGCGCCCTCGCTGATCGGCGTGGCGCTGTTCGGCTTTACCCTGTCCTATGACGAATTCGCGCGCACCCTGCTGACCGCCGGCAGCTACAACACCCTGCCGCTGGAGATCTACGGGATGACGACGAATGTCACATCCCCCGTCCTCTACGCGCTGGGCACGCTGACCACGGTGTTTTCGCTGTTCATCATCGCCGTGTTCCTGCTGACCGCGCGGATCGCCACCCGGCGCCGGTCTCGGGCAGGGTCGGACGCGGGCAAGGGCATGATCTGACCGGGCATGACCATCGTCTTCATCAACCCCAACAGCACCCAGGCGATGACCCGCGCGATGCTGGCATCGGCCCGTGCCGCCGTGCCCGGCGCGGCTTTCGAGGGCTGGACATCCACCGGTGGCCCCGCCGCGATCGAGGGGCCGCAGGATGGCGACCGGGCGGTGCCGCCGCTTTTGCATCTGGTGCAAAAGGCATCGGATGATGGCGCCGCGGCGATCGTGATCGGCTGTTTTGACGATACCGGCCTGGCCGAGGCGCGCGCGCTGGCGGCCTGCCCGGTGATCGGGATCGGGCAGGCGGCCTATCACCTTGCCGCGCTGGCCGGGGCAAGGTTTTCGGTGGTGACAACGCTGAGCGTGTCGGTTCCCATTCTTGAAAACAACATCCGCTCTTACGGCCTGTCCGGCGCCCTGGTCCGGGTGCGGGCGAGCGGGGTTCGCGTGCTTGATCTGGAAGACAACCCGGCCGAGGCGGCCCCCCGCGTGCTGGCCGAAATGCGCCGCGCGGTGGAAATGGACGGCGTCGAAAGCGTGGTGCTGGGTTGTGCCGGAATGGTGACCCTGCTTGAGACCGCGCGGGCCGAGATGCCGGTCAACGTCATCGACGGTGTCGAGGCGGCCGCGCGGCTGGCCTGGGCGCTCAGCATGGTCCGGCAGTAGGATCACCGCAATCGCGGGCCAGTTGATTTGACTCAAGGCACCGGATCCCGAAGCATGTTTGGTGACACCGGATCGCAACCAGTCACACGAGGGCCCGATGCCGCATCCGCCAAAGCCCGCAGCACTGGAACCGGCGGCCCTGTCCGCAGGTTTCGACAAAGGCGCCTTTGCCTTTGACACAACGCGGGATCTGCCGCCGCTCGACGGCTGGCTGGGTCAGGACCGCGCGCTTGATGCCATCCGCATGGCCGCCGAGACGCGGCACAGCGATTTCAACCTGTTCGTGCTGGGCACGCCCGGAAGCGGCCGCCACGATGCCACGCGCGAGGTTCTGGCGCCCGCCGCACAGAAACGCGCGGTGCCCGACGACTGGGTCTATGTCAACAACTTCGACGCGCCGCACAAGCCACGGGCGATGCGGTTGGCCCCCGGGATGGCGCAGCGCCTGAAGCACGCCATGGAAACGCTGATCGACGATCTGGCCAATGACATTCCCACGCTGTTCGAATCCGACGATTACCAAAGCCGCCGCCATGCCATCGAGCAGGAATTCTCGGAAAAGCACGAAGCGGCGATGGGCGCGCTGTTCGAGCGTGCGCGCGGCCGCGACGTGGCAATCCTGCGCACCCCGATGGGCTATGCGGTGGCCGCGATGCGCGACGGGGCGGTTATTTCGCCGGACAAGTTCGAAAAGCTGCCCAAGGCGCGGCAACAGGAGATCGAGAAGCAGGTCGATCAGACCCGGCGCGAGATGGAGGAGGTTATGAAAGAGCTTCCCCGCTATCAGAAGGCCAGCCGGGCACGTGTCGAAGAGCTGAACCTGGCGCTGGCCGAGGAAGGCGTGGATGCGGCCATCGCCCAGGCCTTTCACGATCTGCGCGGCGTCGAGGTGATCGAAAAATACATTGCCGGGGTGCGCAAGGATCTGATCGAAAACCCCGAACTGTTCCTGATCCGCGAGGATGGCCCGCAGGCCGGGGCGTTTCCCGTCGCCACGAGCCGGCATTTCGCCAAACCCCAGTTCCGGCGCTATGTCGTCAACCCGATGGTGTCGCATACCGCGGATGATCCGGCCGGCGCGCCGATCGTCGAGGAAAGCCTGCCGACCCTGGCCAATCTGATCGGCCGGGTCGAGCATGCCAGCCAGATGGGCGCGTTGTTCACCGATTTCACCATGATAAAGCCGGGCGCGCTGCAACGCGCCAACGGCGGCTATCTGATCCTGGACGCGCGCGCCCTGCTGAGCGAGCCTTTCGCCTGGGGCGCGCTGAAGCGCAGCCTCAAGACCGGCAAGATCAGCATCATCTCGGCGGGCGAGGAGATGAGCCTCATCTCCACCGTCTCGCTCGAGCCGGACCCGATTGCGCTGGACGTGCGGGTGATCCTGGTGGGGGACCGCGTGCTTTACTACCTGCTGGCGGCGGTCGATCCGGACTTCGCCACGCTGTTCAAGCTGCAGGCCGATTTCAATGATGCGGTGCCGCGCACGCCCGAGGCCACCGATCACTACGCCCGGCTTCTGGGCTCCATCGCGCGCAAGGCGGGGATACGGCCGCTGTCGGCGGCGGGTGTGGCGCGGGCGCTGCTGGAAAGCACCCGGATTGCCGATGACAGTGAACGGATGACGCTGAATATCGACCGGATCTCCGACATTCTGCGCGAGGCTGATTATTGGGCGGGCCGCACGGGTCAGCCCGCGATCCGCGATGTCGAGATCGATCAGGCCGTCGCCGCCGCCGAAATCCGCGCCGGCCGGGTGCGAGAGTTGAGCCATGAGGCGATCACCCGCGATATTCTTCTGATTGATACCGAAGACGCGCGGGTCGGCCAGATCAACGCGCTCTCGGTGCTGGAACTGGGCGGCTTCCGCTTCGGCCGGCCGTCGCGGGTCACGGCGCGGGTGCGCGTGGGCACCGGCAAGGTTGTGGATATCGAGCGCGAGGCAGAACTGGGCGGGCCGCTGCATTCCAAGGGCGTGATGATCCTGTCGGGCTTTCTTGCCACGAATTTCGCGCCGGACATCCCGATGTCGCTCTGGGCCAGCATCGTGTTCGAACAAAGCTATGGCGGCGTGGATGGTGACAGCGCCTCTGCGGCGGAACTTTTCGCGCTGTTGTCGGCCCTGTCGGGCGTGGCGATCGATCAGTCCTTCGCGGTGACCGGATCGGTCAATCAGTTCGGTGATATACAGGCCATCGGCGGCGTGAACGAAAAGATCGAGGGGTTCTTCGATATCTGCGCCGCGCGCGGGCTGACCGGGCGGCAGGGCGTGCTGATCCCGCATGCCAACATCCAGCATCTGGCGCTGCGCCAACGGGTCGTCGACGCGGTCGCCGAGGGGGCGTTCCGCATCATCCCCATCCGCACCGTGGCCCAAGGGCTGACCCTGCTGACGGACCGCCCCGCCGGGCAGCGCCTGCCCGATGGTCTGTATGAGGGCGACAGCATCAACCGCCTCGCCGAAGACAGGCTGCGCGCCTTCGCCGAGGCCCGGAAGGGATTCATCGCGACACCCCGGCAGGGTAATTCCGACGGGGGCGAGGCATGATCACCCCCGCGCCAACCGGCCGCATCATCCTTGGCGCGACCTCTTTCGCCGATGCCGAAGGCGCGATCGGCTTTGCCGTGGGGCTCGCACGGCAGACCGAGCGCGAGCTTGTCGGCCTGCTGATCGAGGAAGAGGCGATCCTGTCCTGCGCGGCGGGGCGGGGGGCGCAGGCGGTTGGCGCGGCGCCGCTGAGCCTGGAGCGGATGCTGGCCGCCTATCGCCGGGATGCAGAGGCGTTTCAGGCGCGGCTGGCGCAAAGCGGCGCGCTGCGCTGGTCTTTTTCGCGGCGGCGGGGACAGGTGCTGCCGCTGCTGTCGGAAATCGCGGGGCAGGGCGATCTCATCCTGCTGGGCCATCGACGCGCGCCCTTGCGCAGTGGCGATGTCGTATTCATTCCCGGGGGTGCTGCGGATGATGCCGCGCTGGGGCTGGCGGTGCAGGCGGCGCGCGATATCGGCCGCCCGATCACCGTGCTTGCGCCGCGCGCGCTGCACGCCGGTATCGCCGCCGCCGCGGCACGCTTGGGGGCCGGGGCGGTTTCGATGCGGGACGCGGCCGATCCCGGCGCGGTGATGGCGCATCTTGGCCGGGCCAGCGTCTCCGTCGTGTTTCTTGGGCAGGCCGGGCTTGATCCGGCGACGCTGGCCCGGCTTGTCGATGCGGCCCGCGCGCCGGTTGTCTTTCCCGCCGGTGTCATCCTGCCGCCGGGGCCGGCAGACGGCGGCGCGCACCCTCCCGGATTTTGATGCAGATCAGCGAAACAGTTCCGCGACTCGGCCATGGATTTCTCACGTGTTTGATTCTCTAGGAGGACATCGCATGACCTACCGTGACTGGCTGCCCACATCCTGGCTTGGCGGCAAAGAAGACACCGACAGCCCGTTTTATTCCCTGCAAAAGCAGATCAACACGCTGCTCGATGATTTCGGCAGCGGGCCGTTTCCGAAGGATCAGGGTTTCACGATCCGCTCGAACGTCAGTGAGACAGACAGCGAGGTTTGCATCACGGCAGAGCTTCCCGGCATCGCGATGGAGGATGTCGACGTGTCGGTGACCGGAAACCGCATCACGATCAAGGGCGAGAAGAAATCCGAGAAGGACGAAAAGAAAGAGGAAGAGGGTCGCCAGTTTCACCGGATCGAGCGTTCCTCTGGCTCGTTCTACCGGATGATGACCTTGCCCTTCGAAATTGATCCCGATTCGGTCAAGGCAGGGGTCAAGGACGGCATTCTGACCGTGACCGTGCCCAAGCCCTCCGAGATCGTCGAGAAGACAAAGAAGATCAAGGTCGAGAAAGAGGGCTGAGCCTATCCCGCCGGGGGCCGCAGATGCGCGCCGAACCACCCGGCGGCAAGATGGATGACCGCAGCCAATGTTCCCGGCTCCTCGAACAGATGCGTGGCGCCGGGAACGATCTCCAGCCGTTTTTCGCAGGTCAGCCGCGCGAGCGCGGCCTCGTTCAGTGCGATGACGCCATGATCCGCGCCGCCTACGATCAATAACGTGGCGCAGCGCACGTCCGGCAGCGCGGCGCCTGCCAGATCGGGCCGCCCCCCGCGCGACACGACAGCCGAAACCGCGCCCTGCATCCGGGCCGCCGCCACCAGCGCCGCCGCAGCGCCGGTGCTGGCCCCGAACAGCCCGATCGGCAGATCGGCGGTTTCCGTGTCCGCGCGGGCCCAGCCAACGGCGTCGGCCACGCGCCGGCCCAGCAGGGTGATATCGAACACATTGGCGCGGTCGGCGGCCTCTGTTTCGGTCAGAAGGTCGAACAGAAGGGTTGCGAAGCCATGCGCCCGCAGGCTTTCAGCCACGGCCCGGTTGCGCGGGCTGAACCGGCTGCTGCCGCTGCCATGGGCGAAAATCACCAGCCCGCCCGGCGCGGGCGGCAGTGCAAGATCGCCGGGCAATACGACGGTTCCGCGATCGACGGCGATGGCAACGGGGCGCGAGTTTTCGGGCATCATTTGATCAACATAGTCGATGCGAGCCGGGGCGCCTTGACCGGAATCAATGACAGCGGAGGAAGCCGGTGCATGCGTCGGATACATGCCGCGACGGGCTGCGACGCTATGGCCAATTGCCTTATTTTCCGAGCAAAAAACTCGGATTGACAATCCTTATTGTTTAAGTCAGATTTAAAAATGTTCCAGCCACCCTGCTCGTTCCGACGGGGAAGCCCGAATCGAAAGATGAAAGGTTTTCCGCGATGAAACGCGTTCAGAACGATCACAGGGTGCGCGAGTACGACCAAACGAAGCCGGGGTGCGACCGGTCCGAACTGCTTGCTCTGGCTGTGGGGGCGGGGCTGACGGGCCGGTTCTGCCTTGAATGGCTTATCGACCATTTTGAACAGCCGGGAAAGTCAGGGTGATGGCGGCGGATTCCGTACATAACTCCCCGCAGGCGCGGGACGGCGATCTGCCCTGCTACCGGGCCGAGGATCTGACCCGGGGCGGGGTTCAGGCCCGGATCGTGCTGGACGAACAGGTCTACACCCTGCGCATCACCCGCGCCGGCAAGCTGATCCTGACCAAATGACCGGGCCGGGATCACATCGTGGCGGCGTGCCCGTCGGCCACATCACCGAGCTGGGGCCGGTCGAGGCGGGGGCCGTCTTCTATCTGCGGCTCTGGTGCAGCGGCCCGGCGGCGCAGGATCAGGTGCGCAGCGATTTCACCCTGGCGCTTGGTGCCGATCAGGGGCAGGCGGCGGCGATGACGCTGGAGCAGTTGTGTGATCTGTGCACCCGCCACGGCCGGCGCCCGCTCATGCGGCACGACATTTCCTGCCGTTGCCTGGGCGCCGACGAAAGCTGTTTCGCCAATTTCGTGGCCTGTGCCGCCGATGGGTGCCGCGAGGACGCGCTGCTGATCGCCACGCTGATCGTTCGGTGCGATCTGGCGCCCTGCATCGCCGCGCTGGCCGAGGATCTGGGGCTTGCCCTCAAACGCATGGCGCTGAGCGGCGGGGCGGATGCCTTGGCGCCGCAATCGCCGACATCGAGACTACATTGAAAGGACAACCACCGATGAAACCTCTTCTTCCGGCAGCCGTGGCCCTGTGCGCCTCACTCGGCACCGGCGCGATGGCCCAGGACAAGGCCGCCGTTCTGGAAACCTATGCCGACATCGCCGCCGCGGCCTATGGCGACAGCCTGATCACCGCGCAGCGCCTGCAGGTGGCGGTCAATGCCCTTGGCACCGCGCCCTCGGCCGAAGCGTTGCAGCAGGCCCGCGCCGCCTGGCTTGCCGCCCGCGTACCCTATCAGCAGACCGAGGCGTTCCGCTTCGGCAACCCGATCGTTGACGACTGGGAGGGCAAGGTGAACGCCTGGCCGCTGGATGAAGGGCTGATTGACTATGTGGATGGCTCTTACGGCGGGCCGACCGACGAAAACGCCTTTGCGGTGCTGAACGTCGTGGCAAACCCCGGCTTCACCCTGTCGGGCAAGAGCATTGACGCGGCAGAGATCACGCCCGCGCTGCTGGCCGACACGCTGCACGAAGCGGACGGGATCGAATCCAACGTGGCCACCGGCTATCACGCCATCGAGTTTCTGCTGTGGGGGCAGGATCTGAACGGGCACGCCCATGGGGCCGGTAACCGGCCCTGGACGGATTACGCCACCGGCGACGCCTGCACCGGCGGCAATTGCGATCGCCGCGCGGCCTATCTTCAGGCGGCGACGGATCTTCTGGTCAGCGATCTGGAATGGATGGCGGCGCAATGGGCCGATGGCGGCGCGGCACGCAATGCCCTGACGGCGCATGAAGATGCCGGCCTCTCGGCCATCCTGACCGGGATGGGCAGCCTTTCCTATGGCGAGCAGGCGGGCGAACGCATGCGCCTTGGCCTGATGCTGAACGACCCCGAGGAAGAGCATGATTGTTTCTCGGACAACACCCACAACAGCCACTACTATGACGGGCTGGGGGTGCAGAACGTCTATCTGGGCGAATATGTCCGGGTTGACGGCACGCTGGTGTCCGGTCCGTCTCTGTCTGATCTTGTGGCCGCGACGGATGCGGATCTCGATGCCGAGATGCAGCGCAAACTGTCGGCCACGATGAGGGCACTTGGCCGGATCAAGACGGCGGCCGAGGCAGGGTTTTCCTATGATCAGATGCTGGAGCGGGGCAATCTCGCGGGGGAAACCCTGGTCATGGGCGGGGTCGAGGGGCTGATCGACCAGACCCGGACGATCGAGCGCGTCGTCACCACGCTCGACCTTGACCAGATCGCCTTCGAAGGCTCCGACAGTCTGGACAACCCCGGCGCCGTGTTCCAGTAATCGCTAACCGCCGGGGCGCGGCCCGTGCCCCGGCCCCAACAAGGCGGCTGACAGAGGGACGCCTCGGTGTCAGCCGGTCCCCGTATGAAAAGACCGATGGCAAGACCTGAGCAGGATATCGCGCCGCGCAGATGCAAATCTGCCGGCTTTGCCCTTTGGGGCGTTTTGGCGTTTTGGGCGCCCGCCGCTCTGGCGGGCGACCCTCATCTTCCCGTTGTCCCGCGCACCGAGGACGAGGCGGCCCGGATCGCGATGGTGACCGCCCCGGCCCATGATTTCAGCGCGCCCGAGAAATTCGAGGCATTGCCGGCCGGGTCGGCCACGGTGCGCCGGCGGACGAACGCGGATGCGTTTTCGCAGCCATCGGGCAACATCAGCTTTGAGCGCGAGCTGGATTTCAAGGTCGGCAACGGGTTGTTCAAGAAGCTCTGGGTGTCGTCCCCGTCATCGACCCTGGCCTCCGACGGGCTCGGCCCGCTCTACAACGCCCGCTCCTGCCAGCGGTGCCACATAAAGGACGGGCGGGGCCACCCGCCCGAGGGGCCGCAGGACAGCGCCGTTTCCATGTTCCTGCGCGTGTCGATCCCCGCCGACCCCGGCACCGCGATGACCGGGATCGAGGACTATCTGGGCGCGCTGCCCGATCCCACCTACGGCACGCAGCTTCAGGATTTCAGCGTGGCGGGGCACCCGGCCGAGTACCGGCTGCAGATCACCTATGAGGAGATCGAGGTCGCGCTGTCCGAGGGGGAAACCGCGACCTTGCGCAAGCCCAGCTATACGGCGGCGGATCTGGGCTATGGCCCGCTGCACCCCGACGCGATGCTGTCGCCCCGGGTGGCGTCGCAGATGATCGGTCTCGGGTTGCTCGAGGCGATCCCGGCCGAGGATATCCTGGCCGGGGCAGACCCGGATGACCGCGACGGAAACGGGGTATCGGGCCGCGCCAACACCGTCTGGTCGGTGGAATTCGGGCGCCCGATGCTGGGCCGGTTCGGCCATAAGGCCGGCGCCCCGACCATCCGCCACCAGTCGGCCGCCGCCTTTGCCGGTGACATCGGCATTTCCAGCCCGCTGTTTCCAGCGGGCTGGGGAGATTGCACCGAAGCGCAGGCCGATTGCCGCGCGGCCCCCGATGGCGGCGACGCCGCGCATGACGGGCTGGAGATCGACGCGCAGGGGCTGGACCTCGTCACCTTCTACAGCCGCAACCTGGCCGTGCCCGCCCGGCCCGATATCGCCGATCCGCAGGTGCTGCACGGCAAGCATGTGTTTTATGAAACCGGCTGCATTTCCTGCCACACCCCGAAATTCGTGACCCACCGTCTGACCGATCAGCCGGAGCAGAGCTTTCAACTGATCTGGCCCTATACCGATCTTTTGCTGCATGACATGGGCGAGGGCCTGGCCGATCACCGCCCCGAGGCCCGCGCCAGCGGGATGGAATGGCGCACCGCACCGCTTTGGGGGATCGGTTCCACCCAAACCGTCAGCGGCCACAGCTATTTTCTGCACGATGGCCGCGCCAGATCCCTGCTGGAGGCGATTCTGTGGCATGGTGGCGAAGCACAGCCGATGCGCGACGCCGTGGTGGCCATGCCGAAAGCCGACCGCGCCGCGCTGATCCGTTTTCTGGAGAGCCTCTGACATGCGTTTCCTGATCCTCCTTGCCTTTGTGATCACGCCTCTGACCGGCTGGGCGCAAGACCGGTCTGCCACGATACAAGATGTGGTCGAGGCCCATATCCTTCCGGGCTTTACCCGGCTGGCGTCGGCCTCTGCCGCCCTGTCGCAGGCGGCGCAGGCCGATTGCGCGGCGGCGTCGGAGGGCCTGCGGGGCGCCTTCAACGATGCCTTCGACGCCTGGATCGGGGTCAGCCATCTGCGCTTCGGCCCGACCGAGACCGGCAACAGGGCCTTCGCGCTGGCGTTCTGGCCCGATCCCCGCAGCGCCACGCCAAAGGCGCTGTCGGCCATGATCGAAGCCGAGGATCCGGTGGTGGAAAGCGCCGACGCCTTCCAAACCGTTTCGATCGCGGCGCGCGGGTTCTATGCGCTGGAGTTCCTGCTCTACGACCCGCAGATCAGCGCGCTGGGGTCGGGCGCCTATCGCTGTGCCCTGATCCGGGCGGTTGCCGCCGATGTCGACAATACCGCGCAGGCCATCCTGACGGACTGGCAGGATCACTATGCCGCCCTGCTGATCTCGCCTGAGAACAGCGATGTCTACCGCTCGGACGAGGAGGTGCTGCAGGAGCTGTTCAAGGCGCTGACCACCGGACTTCAGTTTACCGCCGATACCCGGCTCGGGCGGCCGCTGGGCACGTTCGATCAGCCCCGCCCCACCCGCGCCGAGGCCCGCCGCGCCGGCCGTTCCCTGCGCCATGTGCAGCTCTCGCTGATCGCCCTGCGGGATCTGGCGCAGCGCCTTGCATCCATCTCGCCCGAGGCGTCGGCGACGCTCGACGCGGCCTTCGCCCAGTCTCTCGATCTGACCGAGCGGCTCGACGATCCGGTTTTCGCCGGGGTGGCGGACCCGCAGGGCCGGCTGCGCGTCGAGGCGCTGCAACAGTCGATCGGGCGGATCAGAGAGATTGCGGCAGCCGACCTTGGCCCGGCGCTTGGCGTCGCGGCGGGATTCAACGCATTGGATGGAGATTGACATGACCACACGCCGGGGATTCATGGCAGGCATGCTGGCCACCGGGCTGGCGCCGAAACCAAGCTGGGCCGATGCCGGAAACCCGGCCTATCTGTCCGCCGCGAAACGGCCTGACGGCAGCTATCACCTGTACGGGCTGGACGAGTTGGGAGCACCGCTTTTCAGTGTTCCGCTGCCCGACAGGGGGCACGCCGCTGCCGCGCATCCCTCCCGGCCCGAAGCGGTCGCCTTTGCCCGCCGCCCGGGGACCTTCGCCATCGTGCTCGATTGTATCTCCGGCGGCATCCGGTCGCGGATGGAGGCGCCCGAGGGGCGGCATTTCTACGGCCACGGGGTGTTCTCCGCCGACGGATCGCTGCTGTTCACGCCAGAGAACGACTACGAGGCGGGGCAGGGCCGTATCGGCGTCTGGCAGGCCGGCACGGATTACATCCGTATTGATGAGTTTTCCTCGGGCGGGGTCGGCCCGCATGACATCGCCCGGCTGCCCGGAACCGATACCATGGTCGTGGCCAACGGCGGGATCGAGACCCACCCGGATGCGGGCCGTGCCAAGCTGAACCTGCCGGTGATGCGGCCCAACCTGACCTATCTGGATGGCATGGGGCAGGTCACCGGCCAGATCGAACTGAACGCCGATCTGCACCTGAACTCGATCCGTCATCTGGCGGTGCGGGACGATGGTCTGGTGGCATTCGCCATGCAGTGGCAGGGCGACGGCGCGGTTCACCCGCCGCTTCTGGGCCTGCACCGTGATGGCGACGACGTGCTGCTGCTGCAGGCGCCGGACGATTTGCACCGCCGGATGGAGGGCTACGCCGGCAGCGTTGCGATCTCGTCGGACGGCGGTTCGGTTGCGATCACCTCGCCCCGGGGCGGCGCCATTCAGATGTTCGACACGGACACCGCGGTTTTCGCGGCCGAACTGCCGCAAGGGGACGTTTGTGGTATCAACGCGGGGCCGGAGGGGTTTGTGGCGACGACAGGAAACGGCACCGTGATCCATATGGAGCAGGGCCGGGTTCTGGGGGCCGAAAGCCACCGGGTCGCCTGGGACAACCATCTTATTCGGTTGTAAGCCGTAGCCTGCCTGGTGCGATGCGGTGATGCCCGGCGCGGCCTGCCTGTTGCGGAGGACGCGGCCGCGCCTGTGCCGCATGTTGGCATCCTCGTTTTGGCAATCGGCAAGCTGGTACCTTCGCGCGTTTTGTTCCGCATCATCCATCTGCGCCGTCGACCGGATCTTCCGAGTTTTCATCGGCCCGCATGGCCTAGATCAGCAATATAAAGTAGCGCTGGCATTCTTAACCAAACGGGCAGAATGCGCCCTGGCGTCGTAGCGATGAGCACATTTCTGCCCAACTCGTGAGCAAATTGATGTGCAACTGCGTTGTGTGGGCAAGCTTAGTATGATCGAATGTTGGTGATTTTGAGCAGATGTGTATAGCATATAAATTAGGATTTTTGAGGGCAGAAAATGAATCTTATACAAGCCAGATTGCAGTTAACTTCATATAGTTTCCTTCTGGTTTTCTTTATTTCTTTGTTCGTGGTTATAATTGAGCCAGCTCCATCGGATCTTGCTTTTGTGGTCTCCTTTCTGGCTCTCTTGCTGTCCGGTCGGATTTTCGTCAGCAGGTATCTAAAATTCTTCTTTTACCTTGTCGCCGCCTATCTGTTCGCCAACTTAGTCTCTAGTTTCGCGTGGAAAAGCGCAACTTTTGGTGGTCGATATGTCGCGATCACGATATATATGCTTCTTATACCACTTCTGATGGCGCACTTTACCGACGCTTTGGGTGAAGACGCCGTAGAGAAGTTTTACAAGTTTTTCTTCATTGCAGCTGGCGTGTCTGGGTTCATCGGCATGTTGGCGGTTTTTCGAGTGGCCCCCGGACCAATAACTTTGTACTTCAAGGCGGATGACGGGCTGAGGCTTTCCCCTCTTTTTAAGGATCCAAATGTCTACGGTCCCTTTATGGGGTCTGCCGGGCTGCTGATGTTGGGGAACGCCCTTCGTCCCGATGTGGGCAGGCAAGCGTTAAGGCTCATATCCTCATTCTTTCTACTTGGTATGATGTTCTTGACATTCTCCCGCGGCGCTTGGCTGGGTACAGGTGTTTCTATTTTTGTCATGTCAACTTTGATTTTGCTATTTGCAAGAAGGCGCAAGACGCTAGTAACATTTATTGCATTGAGTACGGTGGGAAGTGCCGCTGCTATCAGCGCCGGTGTATACATGTTGGAGAAGCTAAATTTGGTGGACTTTCTGTTTAAGCGGTTCCAACTCCAATCATATGACAGTCATCGCTTTCAAAACTGGGCGAACGCATTGCAAGTAGTTGAAAGAAAGCCACTAGGTGTCGGGCCTGGCCATTACGTTGGAAGAACCCATTTCCCAGATAGTGACTTTGGACTTGCTACCCATAATATCTATCTAAAGGTCGCTGTGGAAAATGGCTGGTTTGGCTTCGCAACTTTTTTTGGTGCTATATGCGTTCTTATATATTTGTTGTTCCGGAGCATAAAGGCGCAAGATGATCGCCAACCCATTCGTATTGCTGTTTTAGCCGCTATTGTCGGGCAGTTTGCAAGCAGCGTGGTTGTTGACTCCTTGCACTGGCGTCATCTTTTCGTGTTGTTTGGATTCGCATGCTGCGAAATCATCGTTTTTCAGAAACAAAAGCATATCAAGCGATTATCTCTTTCGTATCCACCAATGCCAGCGTTTCAAAGAAGCAATAACCTTTCTACTTCTTAGATGCCACTTAGCCATCCTTCCGCTCTAGTCTGGAGGGAGCATCAAGCTGTAAGCCTGCCACCGCAGGCGGTTGGGGATCGTATGAAGGCGCTGGCGCTGGAACGCCCGGCCCACATGGCTCAACTTGGCCGAGCCAGTGCCCTCGTGGCTCTTCGCGCCCAACACCAACTTGAACCCATTCCATCATGTGTAAAGATTGTGCGGTCGCGGAACCCTGTCTGCGAAAGACGCGGCAGCAAGAGCGAAGCGACGCGCTGAGGGGTAAGCAATCTCAACTTTTGCTAGCCAAGCGGGGGGCGCGACTCTTACCTACACCTGAGTATAGCTGGAGATAGAACATGAGATCGTCACGAGACCGAATCAAAGTGCTCCATTTCTGCGAAACCGCTATGGGCGGCGTGGGCACCTACCAAAAAGGCCTCGCCGAGATGGATGCATCCGCTTTCGATCAGGTGTTTCTCATGCCCGCGAAACATGCTGCTATCATGGGTGACGAGTCGAGGGTGATAACCTATCCGCTGAAAAAGCGGGGGGCGATGGCGATTTTTGCGCAAATCCGAGCCTTCCGGAATCTGGCTCGCACGCAGCGCCCCGACGTGGCCTTCTTCCACTCCTCATTTTCATTGCCTGTCTTATTGGCCATGCGAGTTTTGGGTGGGCTTCCACGCACGATATATTGTGCCCATGGATGGGCCGCATTGCAGTATGGCGAGAGTTTTCGCGCCCGCGTGGTACGGGCGATCGAGGGCCGGCTGTGTGGTTTGGCGGACGTGGTAGTGAACGTTTCGATCCATGATCTCGAAGTGGCAACGACAGGGAACTACGGCGGACGTCAGATACTCATAGAAAATGCCGTACCGCCGCCTGCCGCCGATGTGAGATCCGACTTGTTTGCAGGCGAACCAGACAAGCTTCATCTTTTGTTTGTTGGCAGGTTCGACCGACAGAAAGGGCTCGATATTCTTTTCGCAGCGTTAAGAAAAATCCGGGAAAAGCGCCCGGATATTGTATTGCATGTGATCGGAGCGGCGGTACGTGAGGCGGATCAACCTGAGGTTCCGGACGGGGTAGACATGGTCGGTTGGGTCGATCGGCGGGATATCGACAGTTGGTACGCCTCTGCGGACGCATTGGTGGTGCCGTCACGCTGGGAGGGGCTGCCACTTGTCATTCCAGAAGCCCTGCGCAATGGCACACCTGTTATCACCTCGCGGCGCTGCGGGATGGAACAATTGTTTGAGGAAGGAAAATCAGGCATCGCCTTTGAGGCGAACGACGAGGCCTTGGCGAAAACCTTGATGAGCCTGAACAAGCACAGTTTGCGTGAGATGCGTGCAAACTGCAGTGCGCTGTATGGGGCTCGCTACTCGATGGATAGGCTTTTTCGGGAAGTTGCCGAGGTGTATGCTGAATAGGTGGTGTTCATATGGCCTTCTGACTTTTGCCAGATGCCGCGTGAACAGGCTCATCGCAGATGAAAGTGCAGATCCTGCCGGGGCGTTGCGCCTTAGTGCTATGGTTTCATCCCCTGGATGTGCTCACAAACGATATCCCGGTCTGTGCCTGCATCGAGAGGATTCGGGTATCACACGCCTTCTGCTATCTTGCGGATTGGCGCCGCAGCCCGCCCCGCTACGGTCAGCTCGCAATCAGTTTCCAAGCCTCCGGCACCCTTCTTTGGTGGAGCTGATTGCACCTCGACTCTGGCCCGAGGGGCTTGACCACCGCGCGAGTTGTCGGGGCGCCGCTACCTTTCCGGAGTTTCCGCCAAATTACTGTGCTCACTAGGTGGAATTTTTTGAAAATACGCGACTTTGGCGCCGCCAAACTGTACACCGAGCGTTGCCTCCTTTAGTTGTGAAAGAATAGGCATCGATGATTGCTCTCAAGGGGCGCTTAGTGACGTAGACAAGCAACTTGCCGCAAAGCTCCATGTGGACCTTTCGGTCGGGGATTTGGGATCTGATATCCAATGGGAATTGTCGACACAGCAAAAAATGTGCGTTTAGCTCTGGCCGATGCCGCGATACCAACGCGCCTTGTCTTTCATCATGTCCCCAAATGCGGAGGAACCTCGGTGGGTAGGGCGCTGCGCAAGCGATATATTCTTTCGCAGGCGACAGTAAGGCCTGATGAAAGTTTTCGTGCTTTTGAGGCGTTTTCTGCGCGTTCTGACCGTGCGGCTATGCTGATCGATGTAGCGGACCTGCGCGAGCAAATGTTGCTCTACCATCTTTTCGACGACGTGCGCTGCATCTCTCTGCACGTGGCCTTTTCGGATGTCGCGTATGAGCGTTTTTACGATCGCTATAAGTTCGTGACCATTCTGCGTGAGCCCGTGGCGCGTTTTGTGTCACATTACTTTTGGAGTTACGGCAAACAGGGCGACCATGCCATCATTGACGAGGGTTTTGCCGATTTTCTGCAAACGGACCGTGCGCGGCGTCTCGGGGCGAGCTATGTCGAGTACTATTCCGGACAACCGAAAGCTCCCGATCTTGCCGACCCCGCTCTGATCAAAAAGGCAATCGCCAATCTGCGCGAAAAGTTTAGCGTGGTGGGTCGCCTTGAGGATCTTCCGGGCTTTACTGCCGACCTGAAGCGCGAGCTGGGCGTGCGAGTGCGTGTCGGTCATGAAAACAAGGGGCGTCAGTCAAAAGACACGCGGAAGTCCACAATCACACCCGAACTGATGGAGCAAGTGCGCAAGCTTTGCGCACCGGATATCGCCATCTGGGATGCGTATTTCAAGCCAGGGCAGACCCATGGTTGACGTCCCTTCAGGAGAGGCGAAGGTCAGACTGCGCAGGCTGGTCGGATGGGGGCTGCTGGGGCAAATTTCCTATGTCGTCTGCCAGTTCCTCATCCTTGTTGCTCTTGCGCGGTTTGCCAGCGTGGAAGATGTCGGGCGCTTCGGCCTTGCCAGCGCAATCATCCTGCCGATTTACTGGTTCTTCAATCTTGGCGTTCGCGCAAATCAAGCGACTGACGCGCGCTCCGAATTCAGCTTCCGCGAATTCAGGATGTTGCGAATCGTCGCGAGCGCTGTCGCCTACGGTATCATCGTTGCCATAGTGCTTGTTTTCGTCGGGCCGGAAATGCGGCCGGTGATGCTTGTCTTGGGCGCGGCGAAGGGCATCGAGACTTTCTCCGATCTGTGTTACGGCATGTTCCAAAAGGGCGAGCGGATGAACTATGTGGCCCGTTCGCTAATCTTGCGCGGGTTTGGAGGAGCGGCTCTGTTCTGGGGGGTGATCGTCCTTACAGGCTCCACCACCGCCGCCTACGGCGGGTTGCTGGTTGCGTGGGCGCTGATCACCCTCGGTCTCGATCTTGGCAGCGCGGGGCGGCTGGCCCGTGCTACTGGTGACAACGGATTGCTGCGAGCGCAAAAGGTGCGCTTGCTTGCCGTCACCTCGTTGCCACTTGCCTTCAACGCGTTACTTTCGGCGCTTCAGGCCTCGACCCCGCGCTACATGATCGGCCATCTCCTTGGTCTTGCGGCGCTTGGTCAGTTCACCGTGGTCGCCTATGCGATGCAGGCTGTAACGACAGTCACCATGGCCATCGGTCAGTCCATCGTTGCCCGCTTGGCGCACTATTCGGTTGTCGGAAACAAACGTGCATTCGGCCGTACCCTGCGCCAGCTTGTCGCCCTGATCGCCGGGTCTACCGCCGCCGGGGCTGTTGTGGCGCTGGTCATTGGGGAATGGGTGCTGGTGACGGTGTTCGGGCCGGCCTATACCGGACTGGCCATCCAGCTTGCCCTATGTCTGGTGGCTGCGGGCGTATCTGCCTCCGCCACGATTTTGCAATCAGGGCTCCTGGCTACCCGCAATTTCGGGATCAATCTTCAAATTCGCATTGTAACCTTTTGCGCGATAGTGGCGCTGACTGCCGCAGGCGCATATTACGCCGGTCTTTCCGGAGTGATCACAGGCATGATCATCGCATCTTTGCTGCAAGGCGTTCTGCTGGGCCGGGCGCTTGTTGGCCTGCCATTCGAAACCGACGCGGACGGGCTGAAATGAACCGCCCGCGCCTCGCCTTTGTGCTTCAGGATGCGCTTGGATGGCGGACCTATCGCGCCCAGCTCGAGCGGGTGCTGCGTGGGCGCGAGGATATCGAAGCGCGGGTGGTTTCGGTCTCGCTCAGCCGTTGGGATACGCTCCTGCACAAACGCAACAACATGCGCCAACGCGACCATCTGTTCCGGCGGATCGACCCGATCGACGCCTTTTCGGGGCGAAGTGGGCGCACCGTCCGCGCCATGTTGAGCACTTTCTCACCTGATGCCGTGCACTTTGCGGCGCACTGGCCCGCTGCCGCCATCGCCCAGGCCCCGGCGGCGCCCCCTTTCACAGTCACACTCGACAACACCCGCGCCGGTATCGAGCGTGACCTGCCGCGCGACGCCTGGAATCCGAAAGACATGGCACGTGAGGCTGCACTCCTGCGGGGCGCCGCCCACATGTTTCCGATGAGCCGCTGGGCGGCCGGATCGTTGCGCGACGATTGTGGCGTAGCGGATACGGCGATCACCGTGATGCCGCCGTCCATTGATTTGAAGCGGTTCCGACCAGAGGCCAGATCAGACAACGCGCCGGGCAAGTTGCGGGTAGTCTTCATTGGCAACGATATCCGTCGCAAGGGGGCGGCCCGTCTCGTCGAGTGGATCAAGGGACCGCTGGCTGATATGGCCGAGCTGCATATCGTGTCCGGGGATCCGGCCTCCAGATCCCTCGCGGATCATGCGATCGTGCATGGCCGGGTGCCGAACGACCGGCTGGTTGGGGAGCTGTTGCCGTCGATGGACGTGCTCTGCCTGCCCACGCGGTCCGATATGTCGCCACAGGTGCTGGCCGAAGCGGCAGCGGCGGGCCTCCCGGCAGTGGCAAGCGCCATCGGTGGCATTCCCGATCTGGTGATTGATGGCCAGACCGGGTTCACGCCTGACGCTGCGGACGATGTTGGGTTCGTCCAGGCATTAGGGGGCCTTGCCGAAGATCGGAGGCTTGCACGGCAGATGGGCGATGCTGCGCTAAAACATGCCCACGCGCACTTCGATGCCGCGCGTAACTTCAATGACTTGATCGATCGGTTGGTGAGTCTTGCCTCGGTTGATCGCGGCAAGGAGTTATCATGAGACCGAGAGAGTTAGCCCATCTTACTGGCTTCGGACGACGCTATTTCATAGCCTTTTGGTCACGGGGCCTGCCGATTTACGCCGCGCCCCGCGAGGTACAAGATGTTTCCGGCGCAATTTTCGTTCACATTCCCAAAACGGCGGGGATAAGTGTCTGCGAAGCTGTGTACAACACCGACCAATTGTTCGGCCATGCCCCGGCAATCGGTTGGCGCTCACGTGACGTTGAGCGCTTTGAGCGTCTTTTCACCTTTTCTCTGATGCGGGATCCAACAGATCGCTTTTTTTCTGCATTTTACTATCTTAAAACTGGGGCTTTGACCGATAAAGATAACGCTTTCGCGGCTCGCTATCTCTCTGCCTTCGACACGCCCGACGCTCTTTTGACTGCAATGGCACGGAACCCGTTCCTGCGGGCAAGGATCATGTCCTGGGTCCATTTTACCCCTCAAGCCTGGTACCTTACCGATCGCCAGAGCAAGGTTATCGTAGACTACATTGGCCGCGTTGAAACCTTCGACGAGAGTATGAGCGAAATCGCAACGCGTCTTGGCAAGACGTATGCCCCGACCCACAGCAACAAGTCCAAACGCCCCCGCGACCTTGCGCTCGGACCTCAGGCCAAGACCTTTCTCGAAAACCTCTACGCGGATGATTTCCTTATTTACCACGACCGTTTCGGGAACACTTAGCATGGCGCAGTTGGACACCATCGTCATTGCCACCGACAGCGCCCGCCTCAACGGCGGTACTGCAAAGGTGGCATTCATCGAGGCAAAGGGGCTGGTGGCGATGGGTTACCGGGTGATCTTCTTCGCCCCCACCGGTCCGGTCGACCCCGATCTTGCGGCAAGCGGCGTGGAAGTGATCTGCCTTAACGAACCAGACGTGCTCGATGATCCGAACCGCCTGCGCGCGATGCGACGCGGGATCTGGAACGTGGGGGCGGCGCGTGCCCTGCGCGCTACTCTTGCCCCACTCGACCCCGTGCGCACCGCGATTCATGCGCACAGCTTCTCTCGCGCGCTTTCTCCTGCGCTCGGACCCGTGCTGACCGGAGCGGGGTTCCCCTCACTTTTCACAATGCACGAATATTTCCTCGCCTGCCCGAATGGCGGGTTTTACGATTATCGCAAGGAAGAGATCTGCACCCGTCGTCCGCTTGGTCCGCGCTGCATGAGCACCAATTGCGACGCTCGGTCGGGGCTGCAAAAAGGGTGGCGGGTGGCCCGGCAGGTTGCGCTGTGGGGGCCGGGTGGATTGCCGCGCAAGCTGCGCCATATCGCCTATATTTCGGAAACGCAGCTGGCTGCGATGCGTCCCTACCTGCCCGCAGGGGCGCAGCTACATCATATTCTGAACCCGGTCGAGATCGACCTGAACGCCCCGCGCGTCGCGGCCGAGAACAATGACGTCTTCCTGTTCATCGGTCGGCTGATGCCCGAGAAGGGCGCGCTGGATTTTGCCCGCGCGGCAAAGGTGGCAGGGGTGCGGGCGGTGTTTCTGGGTTCAGGCCCGCAGGAGGCCGAGATCCGCGCCGCCAATCCCGAGGCCGAGCTGGCGGGCTGGGTCAGCCCCGCCGAGGTTGCACAGTGGCTGGCGCGCGCACGGGCGCTAGTGTTCCCCAGCCTGTGGTACGAAGGTTACCCGCTAGTGACATGCGAGGCGCTTGGTGTGGGCGTTCCATGTATTGTCGGAAAGTGGTCTGCTGCCCACGAAATGGTCGAGGATGGTGTTAATGGGATTGTCTACGATCGGCGCGAGGCGCTCGCCGGGGCGCTCGGTAGGTTGCGCGATACCGCGACCGTCGCTGCGATGTCGCGGGCGGCCTACGCCCGGCGCGTGCACTATGCCGCGTCGCCAGAGACCCATTGCGCACACGTGATCGAAGTGCTTGAGGAGGTCATCAGCATAAGAGGATGAGCTTGAGAGACATTGCGGTGGAACGTCTGTTCCGCCGGTCCAGTGTTTTGGTGAGTGCGTTCGGGCTTTGGCTGCTGCGCCTTTCTCTTGGGTTATTGTTCGTCCTCAGATTGGGGCGGACTCTAGTCGACGCTGGAGGGAAAATCCCGTGGCAGGTTATGCCGCAGCGCAGAAGGCCGATCAGGCTAAGCCCGATCACATTGACCAACCCGGAAAATAGTTTGACTGTCTGACGTCAGCGCCAATGGGCCAGTTTAGGGTGATATGACACCCCCCGCGAAGCGCTGGGTCAGTGGGCGATGAATCGCCCAAGTGCTTCGATTTTATGGGGAAAATCCCTTGAGGGGATATGGTAGCGGAGGAGGGACTTGAACCCCCGACACGCGGATTATGATTCCGCTGCTCTAACCAACTGAGCTACTCCGCCAAGAGCGAGGGCTAGGTAAGCGAGGGACGGGGGGGCGTCAAGAGGGAATTGCCGGAATGCCGCTGATTGGCGGGCGTTTTCGCCGCATGAAAAAGGGCCCGCCGAAAACGGCGGGCCCCCGTGTCATTCAAAGGCCGTTACTGACCGGCGCAGGCGCGGATCTTTTCGATATCCGGGCCGTTCGGCGTGCGGCCCAGGTTGAACGGGGCCGAGGCATCGCGCCAGCTTTTATAGTCGTTCAGATACTCGAGCTGGCTGAGATAGACCTTCGCCGAGGTGGGGCTGGCGCAGGCGGCATCCTCGATCACCGAATTGGCGATGGTCTGGATTTCGGCAAGGGTTTCATCATCCATACGGGTGATCTCGACCCCGGCTTCCTGGAACTTGCCATAGGCTTCGGTGGCCCGCTTCTCGGTGAACGCGAGCGACCACAGCATCGTCGCGTCAGCGGCGATCTTCAGCTTTTCCTGCGCGCCGGGCGAAAGGGCGTCCCACGCGGCCTTGTTGATCATCACGCCGAATACCGACGAGGACTGGTGCCAGCCCGGTGTCGACCAGTATTTCGTCACCTGGTGGAAGCCGCCGGAATAGTCGACATTCGGGGTGGAGAATTCTGCCCCGTCGATCACGCCGCGCTCGAGCGACTGATAGATCTCTCCGCCGGCCATCGAAACCTGGTTGCCGCCGAGCCGCTCCAGCAGCTGCCCCTGTTCAAGCCCGGACAGGCGCAGGCGCTTGCCCTTCAGATCTGCGGTGTTGCGGATCGGCGCGTTGGTGCGGAAGCCCGATTCGTTGTTGGTGACGGTATAGGGCAGGTAAACCATGCCGAAACGGCCGTAGACCTCGTTATAGATGTCGGCACCGCCCCATTGCTGGATCCAGTTCACGTAATCGACGGCGTTGAACAGGCTGGCGTGCGTCGCCAGGGGCGAGAACGCGGGGTCGCGTCCGGCCCAATAGCCGGGCCAGTCAGCCCCGGCCTGAATGGTGCCGGATTCAACCGCGCCGAACACCTCGCCTGCCGGCACCAGGCTGCCGCCCTCGTAGAAGTCGATTTTCACCTCGTCACCGGCCAGCTTGTTCGCCAGATCGACGAAGTGCTTGTCCATCTCGATCAGTTCGAGCGACGACGGCCAGGTGCTGGTCATGGTCCAGCTTTGCTGGGCCATGGCCGGGCCGCAAAGCGTGGCCACAAAGGCCGCGCCCGCAAGAATTCCGGTTTTGATAGTCATGTCTTCCTCCTCCGTTTATTTGGGTCCGTAGAGATTTTCCGGCAGCCAGGTCACAAGGGACGGGAAAAAGGCGACCAGAAGGCACATCGCGATGATGAGGCCGATGAACGGCATCACACCGGCGATAATCTCGGATGTCTTCACGCTGGAGGGCGCGATGGCCCTGAGATAGAACAGCGCATATCCGAATGGCGGCGTCAGGAACGAGGTCTGCAGCACGATCGCCATCAGCACGACGAACCACAGCAGGCTGATCCCCATCTCCTGCACGATCGGCAGGAAGATCGGGAACGACAAAAGCACGATCCCCGTCCAGTCCAGAAACGCGCCCAGAATGAAGACGATGAACATCATCACCGCGATCAGCATCCAAGGCGCCATGTCGAGGCCGCGCATCACGTCCTGCACCGCTCGCAGGCCGCCGGTGATGTTGAACACCCCGGTAAAGGCCGTGGCACCGACCACGATGAACAGGATCATGGCCGAGGTGCGCCCGGTTTCGAGAAGCGCGCCATAGAAGGTCTTCCACTCGAACTTCCGGCGCATGATCACGATGACAAGCGCCAGCGCCGCGCCGATGGCCGAGGCTTCGGTCGCCGTGGCGACACCGGCAAGCATGGTGCCCAGAATGCCGATGATCAGCACCAGGGGCGGCACCGCCTCGACGGCCAGCATGCGCCACAGGGCGCCGCGGCTGATCTTTTCATCGGGCTGTACGGCGGGGGCCATGTCGGGGCGGACGATCGCCACGATCGTCACCCAGCCGGCGTACAGCAGGCCCAGCAGAACACCGGGCACCATCGCGCCGGCGAAAAGCTCGCCCACCGACAGCGGCGAGTAGCTGGACATCAGGATCAGCATGATCGACGGCGGAATGAGAATGCCGAGGCACCCCGAAGATGCGATGACACCCGCGGTCAGCGACGGGCTGTAGCCATATTGCAGCATCGGACGCAGCGCCATCACGCCCATCACGGTGATCGAAGCGCCGATGATGCCCGTCGTCGCGGCGAGCAGGATCGAGATGAACACCACCGCCAGCGCCAGACCGCCGCGCACCTGCGCAAGCAAAAGCCGCAGCGATTCAAACATTTTGTCGGTCACGCCGGAATCCGACAAAAACCGTGCCATCAGCACGAATAGCGGAATGGCGATCAGGGTGAAGTTATCCAGCACGTCGCCGAAGATGCGGTTGATGATGATGCCGAGCACCATCGGCTTGCCGGCGATGACCGCGCCAAGAACCGCGGTGCCGCCCAGAACGAAGGCCAGCGGATGGCCCATGAACAGCCCGATCACAAGCAGGCCGAACATGACGATGGCGATAAGCTCAGGCGAAATCATTTTTGGCCTCCTTGTGAAGAACGAGCTTCAGCACCTCCGAGATGCCCTGGATGAACAAGAGCCCGGCGGCCACGGCCATTGCGATTTTCAGCGGGTATACCGGCAGTTGGACCGAACCATACGTGGTTTCCCCCTGGTTCCACGATCGCTGCGCGAATTCGATGGAACGGGTCAGGAAAACCCAGGTGAACGGAAAGAAGAAGATGAAGTAGCCCGCGATCTCCACCCAGCGGCGTGCGCCGGCGGAAAGATGCTCAATCAGCAGATCGACCCGCACATGGGATTGATGCCGGAGCGCGTATCCGCCAAGCATGATGAAATAGAAGCCATAGAGCTGTCTCGTCACGTCAAAGGCCCAGCGGGTGGGCGCATTGAAGACATAGCGCATGACGACATCGTAGATGATCATCGCGGCAAAGATGATCGCGACCAGTGAAACGATACGCCCCACGATCTCGTTAATTCCGTCGATCAGACGAATGAGCATTCACGGCTCCCCCCCAAAGCTGCAAGATTTTTGTCATGCGGACGTTTCCAGCTTTGAAGGGCGATGTCAATTGCGCATGGTATTGGAAAGTAAGGTGTAAGAGTCTGGCGGCACTCAAAAAATAGGATGTCGCGCCTTGCCTCGGGCGGGATTCGGGCTAGCAGGGCCGGCGCCTCCGTCAATGCGGCGCTGCAGCGCTGCGCATCCGGGCTTCGGCATGTTCGCCTTGGCATATCCGGCGTCCGGCGATTGCCCCCGCCGTGTCTTCATCGTTTCCGCCTGGCCGGCTGGTCCCCGGGGACGACCGGTCGCAGGCCGCGACCGAACTGTGTTGCACGCCGGGAAATCGGGTGGTTCAGAGCGAGAGTGCGGTTTTCGCGGGCGCGCTTGAGTTTTTGTCTAATTTTTAGACGCAGGTGAATCTTTTTTAGCGCTTCCTGAGGGTTCGACAGATATGCAGGCGTTAGAAAGTGCCGCGATAATATCAATAATATCACATTCGCCGGCATAGCGGCCCGCATCTGCCCGAAAAGAGGGGGCGGTTGTTTGTCGCTTTGTTAGGGTGGAGAAAAGAATTAGGTGGATCGGGGCAGATCCGTATGGCCATTTTCTATCGACGCGCCAGTTGGGCAGGCATGGCGTGCATTCTAACCCTTGGCATACCCTCCGACTGGGGGGGCGCGCAGTCTCGTCCGGTGTTGTCGTTCTACGGCACCACCGGCCTGATGGACACGCCCACGGCGGAAAGCATGCCTGACGGTGCGTTGACGCTCACCGTCGGGCATTTCGGCGAGACTCTGCGAAATACCCTGAGCTTTCAGATCACCCCCCGGCTTTCCGGCAGCTTCCGGTATGCCACTCTCGACGGGTATCGGGACGGCACAAACACGTTTTATGACCGAAGCTTTGACCTTCAGTACCGCTTTGCCGACGAGGGGCGGTATTTTCCGGCGGTGGCCCTCGGGCTTCGCGATTTCGGCGGAACGGGCGTATACGGGGCGGAATATTTTGTCGCGACCCGGCATCTCACGCCATCGGTAAAGCTTTCGGGCGGCATCGGTTGGGGCCGGTTGGGCACCTATGGTGGCTTTTCAAATCCATTATCCGTGTTTTCCGACCGGTTCGACAATCGCCCACCATGGGCCGGAACCGGCGAGGTCGAGACGGGCCGGTTTTTCCGCGGTGACGCTGCTTTTTTCGGTGGCGTGCAATGGGACTATTCGGATCAACTGGCGCTGTTGTTCGAATATTCATCCGATGACAACGTCAGCGAAGTCAGGAACATGGGCCTGGATCACCGATCCCCGTTCAACTTCGGCGCCAACTACAGCTTCAAGAACGGGTTCGATCTGGGCGCCTACTATATGTATGGCTCAGAGCTTGGTCTGGTGCTGAGCTACACCCTGGATCCGAAGAGCGCGCCCTATCCGGGCGGCATCGAAGAGGCCCCGCCGGCGATCCTGCCGCGCGACGCGATCGCGGCGGCGAGTTGGGGCGTGACGGGCAGGCAGGAACTTTCTCAGGGGGAGGAGCGCCTGCGATCGGCGCTCGCGCGTCAGGGGATGGCGCTCGAAGCGCTGGATCTGAGCGCCGGTTCCGCCACGGTGCATTTGGCCAACTGGCGCTATGACGTGGGCGCGCAGGCCATCGGGCGTGCCGCGCGGGTGCTGGCCAACACCCTGCCGCCGTCTGTTGAAACCTTCACCATCGTGCCGGTGGCAAACGGCGTGCCGATGTCCAGCGTCACGATCAAACGCCGCGATCTCGAAGAGCTGGAGCATGAGCTGGACGGGAGCTGGAAAAGCTATGTGCGCGCCGACATTTCGGATGCGGGCGGGCTGGACCGGACCGAGGCTCTTGCCGGGGTCTATCCGCGTTTCGCCTATGGGCTGAACGGTTATCTTTCCCCGTCGCTGTTCGATCCCGATGATCCGGTCCGGGCCGATATCGGCGCCGAACTCAGCGCGTCCTTCGCGCCGATGCGGGGGCTGGTCTACTCGGGGAGTTTGCGTCAGCCGATCATCGGCAACCTGGATGAGGCGACGCGTGTCTCCGACTCGGTTCTGCCGCATGTGCGGTCGGACGTGGTGCTCTACAACACCCAGTCGGATCTCGAGTTGACGCATCTGACCCAGGAGTACTTCTTTCGACCGGGCGAAAATCTCTATGGGCGGGTAACGGCGGGGTATCTTGAGCGCATGTACGGCGGTCTTTCCACCGAACTGTTGTGGAAGCCGGTGACCGGGCCGCTCGCCCTCGGGGCAGAGCTGAACTATGCGGTCAAACGCGATTATGACATCGATTTCGGCTTTCAGGATTACGATGTCATGACCGGCCACGCCTCTGCCTATTACGATTTGGGCGCGGGCTATCTGGGGCAGGTCGATGTCGGCCGCTACCTTGCCGGCGACTGGGGCGCGACATTCAGCCTAGACCGCGAATTCGGAAACGGGATCCGGGTGGGGGCCTTTTTCACGCTGACGGATGTATCCTCTGACGAGTTCGGGGAAGGCTCCTTCGACAAGGGCATACGCATTCAGATTCCGCTGTCCCGGCTCTCTGGCGAGCCGTCGCAGCGCGGGTTCGGCACCGTGATCCGCCCGGTAACGCGCGACGGTGGCGCGCGGCTTGATGTGCGCAACCGGCTTTATGAGGTCACGCGCGGCTATCACGCCCCCGAGCTGCAGGAACATTGGGGAAGGTTCTGGCGATGAGACAGCTTTTCCTTCTGGCGATGCTGGCGGCGGGCCTTGCGGGGTGCTCCTCTACGGAAGGTGTCAATCCCGAGCTCCGCAAGTGGCTGTCGCAGGATGATGACGTTTCGGATTTTTCGGCCGAGTTCGAAGCGCTCTCTCAATCCGGTGTGCCGGCGTTGATCGTCGCGGTCGAGGATCGCGAGCAGACCGCCGTCTTCCTGCGGCGTGTCAGGCGCGACGGGGTGGAGAACTGGATCAGCGCGGATGAGGTGAGCCTGGATTTCCGCTCCGGATTCCTGGTCGGGTCACGCGGGCTGGGCGGCGATCTCATGACGGCGGACGTCGCGCAATCGCGCGCGCTGGTTCTGTCGGGGCGGGCCGGCACCGCGAAACGGTTCCACAGCTATCTCGGCGGCGAGGATCAGGTCGAGATCCGAACCTACGTCTGCGAGATCGCCAGCCGCGGCGCCCGCGACGTGGATCTGGGCAAGCGCGTGGTCGCGACCCGGCTGATGCAGGAACGTTGCCAGGGCGCGGATCAGTCTTTCCAGAACCTATACTGGGTCGATCCGGGGCGGGGGGAAATCATGCAATCCCGCCAATGGGCCGGCGCGGAAATCGGTCCTTTGGCATCCAGACAGGTGCTGAGATGATGCGGTTCGGTTCGATTTTGCAAAGTATCTGTTTTTACGCTATATTTTTGATCAGGCGGCGTGCCTGCTCTTACCCTTCGCGGAGGTCTTGCTCATGCGTATTCTGACTGTTTCCTGTCTCGCTCTTCTTCTCTCGGGCTGTGGCTTGGCATATCAAAGCCCCGCCGTGAGAAGCGGCGCGGGCGAGGCATCGAAGGTGCGCGTTGTGCCCATCACGTCGGAAAGCGTGATGCTTGCGAACCAGTCGGCCTATCGGCCGCTGGCCCTGCCGGGGGTGTTCTCTCAGACGGCGGGATCCGCGGGCACCCTGCGCGGCGCGGGCGCCCTGCCGGAACCGGCGTTCCAGGCAGAAAACCGCCCCGCGGCGCTCGAAACCCGAATTCCGCCGCCCGCCGATCCCGGCCCCTATAAGATCGGCGTGGGCGATGTGGTGCTTTTGGCGACGCCGCAGGCGGGTACCACGATCGAGGAGCTTTCCGGGTTGCTGGCCGCCCAGAACCGCCGTCAGGGCTATACCGTTCAGGATGATGGCGCGATCGCCATTCCCGATGTCGGGCGGATCCACATCGCCGACATGACGCTGGAAGAGGCCGAGGCCGAACTGTTCCAGCGCCTGGTGGAAAATCAGATCGACCCGTCGTTCAGCCTCGAGATTGCCGAATTCAATTCCAAGAAGGTCTCGATCGGGGGGGCGGTCGCCTCGCCCACGGTTGCGCCAATCGCGCTGACCCCTCTGTATCTCGACGCCGCGCTGGCGGCGGCTGGCGGGGTCACGGTGACCGATCAGGATTACGCCTCGGTCCGGCTGTACCGCCAGGGTACACTCTATCAGATCCCGCTGTCCGAGCTTTACGCCCGCAGCGGGTTGCAGCGTATCCAGCTGGTGGATGGCGACAGTATCTTCGTCGATACCGAATACAGGCTCGAACAGGCACAGGCCTATTTCGAGGAGCAGATCCGCATTGCCGAGTTCCGTCAGAAGGCGCGCACCGATGCCCTGACCGAACTGAGCGCCGAGGTGACGCTGCGCCGCGCCGCGCTGGAAGAGGCACGCAGCAATTATCAGACCCAGCTCGATCTGGATGCGGTCGCGCGGGACTATGTCTACCTGACCGGCGAAGTCGGCAACCAGAGCCGCTTTCCGCTTCCCTTCGATCGGCAGGCGACGCTAGCCGACGCGCTTTACAACGAAGGCGGTGGCATTCCGACACAAACCGGGAATGTGCGTGAAATCTATGTGCTGCGCGGTTCGGCCGACCCGCGAGAGTTCGCCTCGGTTACCGCGTGGCAGCTTGACGGGCGCAATGCGGCGAATTTTCTGCTGGCAACGCGGTTCGAGCTGCGCCCCAACGATGTGGTCTTCGTTGCCGAACAGCCGATCACGCGTTGGAACCGCGTGATTCAACAGCTTACACCGTCGCTGCTGAGCACGTCCGTCGCGGCGACGCGGTAACGGATCAACCGGGCGCCGCCACCAGCCGGGGCGGCGCGGCCGTGATCTGACGAACGCGGCAGCTATCAGTTGCGGTAGTATTTCGTGCCATAGGCGGCATAGGATCCGTATTTGCCGCCATAGCCATAACGCTTCATCCCCTTGGGATCGATCTGGTTCAGGATCAGGCCCGTCACCTTCTGGTTGACGCTTTCGAACATGTGCAGCGCTTCCTCCACCTGCTGTTTCGAGGTGGAATCCCATTTCACCGTAAACAGGATCGCATCGGCCACCTGCGCGATCACCCGCGCGTCCGGAACAATCAGAACCGGCGGCGTGTCGATGACCAGAAAATCATAGCGCGCCGACATGTCCCGGATGAAAGAGCGGAAGCTTTCCGATGAAAACAGATCGGCGGCGTTGGTCGTTGTCCGCTCGCCGACCAGAAGATCGGCCCCCAGCCTGCTGTCGTGATGCAGCACATCCTCCAGCCTGGCCTCGCCGGACAACACTGAAATCAGGCCGCGCTCGGGCACGCCTTCGAAATACTCGCTGAATGCCCGCCGCCGGATGTCGCCCTCGATCAGCAGAACCTTCTTGCCCATCCCGACAAGGTTTTGCGCAAGCGCCATGGAATTGTTTGTCTTGCCCTCGCCGGGCAGGGACGAGGTCACGAGGATAACCTTGGGCGGTGTGTCGACATTCGACAAAAGAATCGAAGTACGCAGGTTTCGCACCGCTTCCGCCGCGGCGGAGGTGGGCTTCTCGGCCAGATAGCTCAGAACGCTTTTCCGGTTTCGTGCCGGAATAAGCGGGATTTGCCCCATCACCGTATAGCCTGTGTGCTGCTCCAGCTCGCGCGACGACCGGAACGAATTGTTACGCGCCTCGCGCAGCAGTACCGTGCCGCTGCCGAGCATCAGGCCCAGAATGCCCGACATCGCCAGAATCAGGGATTCGCGCGGCGCCGACGGGCCCCGGGGCACCACCGCGTTCGACAGGACGCGGCTGTCGGCCTGCTGGATGCCCTGCTGCGCCGAGGTCTCTTTCAGGCGGGCCAGGAAATACTCATAGAGGATACGGCTGGCCTCGGCTTCACGGGTCAGTTGCTGCAAGGTGATCAGATCCTGACTCTGACGTTCGATCTGAGCTTCAAGCTCTGCCTGTGACGTTCTCAGCGCCCGGAGCTGGCTCAGCGCGCGAGATGCTTCGAGTTCGGCCCGAATCTCGATCTGTGCGAACCGGGTGTCGAAAGCCTGCGCGGTGGCAGGGTCCGTATCGGCGCGGGCAATCAAGCGGTCCAACTGGGTGTCATCGGCAACCTCGGCCTGTGCGGGACGCGATGTGGCGGCCCTGAGCGCGGCAACACGCTGCCGCGCGTTTTCTTCGGTGATGGCGGCAGAGTTGACGCGATCCCGCAGCTCCTTCAACTGCCGCTCAAGGCCCTGAAGCGCCTCGACCGAGATCAGATCCGCGTCGGCATTGAAATCCTTGACCTTGGCTTCGGAGGCCTCCAGCTCGACCTGCAGTTCCGCCACGCGATCCGACAGCCAGCTCGTGGCCTGCTCTGTCGCCTCGAACTTCACCTCCAGCTGATTGAGGATGTAGACATCCACGATCGTATCGGCGATCCGGGCCGCTTTCCGGGCGTCTTCCGATTCAACCGTGATCTGGAACACAAGGCTGGCCGGGACATTGCGAATGCTGACCTTGCCCAGCAGCGTGTCTATGGTGCTGTCGGTGGTGCGTTTGGCCACATCTTCACTGGGCAGCGCCGCCGCCGGCTGCGACAGCCGCAGCAGGCCCTTGATCTGGCTTGACAGCCCGCCTTTGATCCTGCTTGACAGTTTCGGCGTCTGCAGCGTGGTGTTGAATTCCGGATCATTGGTCAGGTCGAGCCGTTGCACGACCTTCCCCATCAGCCCGCGCGATTTAAGCACCTCGACTTCGGAATTCACCACCGAAGTCTCATCGGACAGCCCGCCCAGCACACTGTCTAGGTTTACAATGCTCTCTTCCCGGGTTTCCAGAATGACGACGGCGGTTGATCGGTAGAGCGGCGTTGCGACGAAAAACGCGAAATAGCCGCCGATCAGAACGGCGATCGCGGCGACCAGGATGATCAGCCACTTCCCGCGCCATAACGCTGCCAGCAACGCGCCGAGATCGATCACATCTGCATCTTCGGGTTGCGTCTGCGCCGAAAGCTTGGGGCTGAAGTTTTGAAAATTCTGTGTCATGGAAAACTGAGGGGCCTTCGTTAGGGGCGCATGAATTCACGCACGATCAACAGACACTGTAAACGTGGCCCAGAGCCGTTGCAGGGTCAATTTTTCATTTACTATGCTGCAATTATGGCGCGTAAGAAAGAGAGCAAAAGTGGCTGGACGCTGCATTTGCAAAGATTTCCACAGACGGCCGCGCCAACGGGCTAGGGCGGGCAGGGCGCGTCTTTATCGTGGCGTCGGGCCTGCTGCTCTGGGGGAAAGCTGCCGGAATAATGCGGCGAAGGAGCCCGCCGGTGTTAGGTGCAGCTTCGGGTGGCTGCCCCGGGGGGTGAGGGCGCAGATACCATGTTGGATGCCGCGGCGCAGGGCTGCGGCCAAATCGTAGAAAACGGTGTTTGGGCGAAACTGCTCAATAAGGTTGCAGATTGGCGGCCGGCGCGCGGAATTTCGGCGAAAAATTATCTGCTTTACGCGTGTGATTCGCTGTCTTGCGGGCCAGATTTCTGATATACAGAAAGCGAAAATAGATACCGGAGATTGCCATGAACATTCAGAATGTTATTGCCGGGCTGGTTTTGATCGTCTCAGTGGCGCCGGCGACGGCGCAGAGCGTTTCGAGTTCCGATGAGCTGTTGAAGCTGCCCCCGGCAGCGGGTGCGACGAACTTTATCGGCTCCCTTTCGCCGGCCTCCTCGGGTGGCGGCGTTGCGGGGCTGCTCGCCGGTGCCTCTGGCACGACAAATACGACGAATACCACCAGCACGACAAGCACCACGGGGGGCTGATCCCCTCGTGCGATCGGCTATGGCGGAGTTTTCGGATTCTGCCGGCCGCCCGGTATCAGATACTCGCGGGACGGCCCAAGCGGTGATGCGCTCAGTCGCCCGAGTATAGATTTGCGCTGTTCAGCACCTTGGGATTCCCATGCGAATGAGATCCCGCCCGCGCAACAGGAAATGGGTCGTGATCCGGGTGCGGCCTTCCTGCATATACCAGGACCGCAGCGGTTCCGGGTAATGCGATGCGATCACGTTGGACCAGTATTCAAAATCCCGCGGGCTGAGTTTGGCGCCGAAATAGGATGGTCCGTGAAACCCGAAACGAGTGCCGGGCGTCACACAGGCCTTCGGTAGGCCTAGGTACATCGTGCAGGAAGAAAGACAGACCCCCCCGCGAATTTCAACCCGATCACCCTTGGCGCGAAGGCGCTCGATCTCGGCGGCACGCGCGCCGACCTGCCCGCCACGATCGTCGGTGATGACAATGACATTGCCGCGCGGCGTGGCCGCAGCCTGTGCGGCCTGAACCGGTGGCGCGGCAGGGGCAAACGCCAGTGCGGTACTCAGGATCAGCAGCGCCGCGCCACGCCAGAGCCCTCTGGCCGAGCCGGCGCCAGCATCGCATGGGTCTTCGGGCGGCAAGATCACCGGTTTTCGCTTCATCCTGAGTTACCCCGCGTGGAGACAAGGGCGCACGACGCCGGGCGTTTTTCCCCGGCGCGCCTGGGACAGGTCGCGCACCCCCGGGACGGCGCGTTTTCAACACCGGCCTATCGGAAAAGCAGTGCCCGAATGAGGTGAAAGCGGCGCCTTTTTGAGGCAAATCGCCGGCGCGCTCGCGTCCGCAGAATCAGTTCGTGCTGCGAATGCGAAGCGAAGGGCGTGTTGGGGCGCGCAAAAAATGCGCAGAACCGCTCTATCGGGGCGGGATAATTAAATTTTTTGTAAAAAATGGCGCTAATACCGCCCCCGCTGTGTCTTGCTGCGGGTGCATCCTGTAGGCTGTCCTAAAGTACAAGTCGACTTGATCGGTCCTTGGTCCTCTGGGCCCAAAAAACGGAAGACTCTCAATTGGGAGGGGAAGCACGTCTTCGTGTGTTCTTCGGTGTCTTGTTTATTTGAAGTCCTATTAGCGCTGTTGGAACACTGAATTTTACGCGGAGGCCATTGGCCGCCTCGGGGGTAGCATTATGGAGCATTTAAGTTGGCGGAGCGTCGATGTTTCGCTCGAAAGACCCATCGATTCTCAAGAACTGAACGGCGTCTATGCGAAATTCGGAAAGCGTTTGTTCGACATCGTTTTTGCGCTGCTGCTTTTTCCGGTTGCGCTGCCCGTAACAGGGCTTCTGTGGGCGCTCACCAAATGTGACGGCGGGCCGGGATTTTTCGGGCACGTGCGCATCGGCCAGAACGGAAAGGCATTCAAATGCTGGAAGATCCGCAGCATGGTGGTGGATGCCGAAAAGAAGCTTAAGGCGCATCTGGAGCAAAACCCCGACGCTGCGGCCGAATGGGCCAAGGACTTCAAGCTGGAGAAAGACCCCCGCATCACGCAACTTGGGAGGTTTCTGCGCAAATCCAGCCTGGATGAGCTGCCGCAAATCTGGAACGTTCTGAAGGGCGAGATGAGCTTTGTCGGGCCGCGCCCGATCATCGAAGCCGAGCTGGTCAAATACGGCGGTTATCAATGGGCCTACCTTGCCGCCACACCCGGCGTGACCGGGGTCTGGCAGGTTTCGGGCCGCAATGATGTCAGCTATGATGAACGGGTGCGCATGGATGCGGAGTATCTCGAGAAAAGATCCTTCCTTTTTGATTGCGCGATCATGCTGAAAACCGTCGGCGCGGTGTTGAACCGAACCGGAAAGTAACCGCCCGGCGCATGGATTTGTCAGCCATTCGCGCCATGCCCGGCCGCGAATGCTTTGTGGGGCCATGCCCGTTCCGATGGCAGTGACAGAGTTGGCCGGGCTTGATTCAGATCAGGTCATCAAGGGTGTTGTCTCATTAAAGAAGGTTGTGAGATACATCTTTGGGCATGCACGTGGCCGATCCCGATCAGAGTGATGGAAAAAACGCAGGGCGCATGCTCGCGGCGATGGCGCTGCCGGTCCGGCGGCCGCTTCAGGCGGCGTCGGCACTGTCTGTTTTCGCAAGTCTTCTGTGGATCGCGCAGGCGGCGTTTGTGGCTTGGGCGCTGTCGGCCCTGCTGGCGCCAGGCGGTATGGTCGAGGCCGCCATCGCGGCGGGCGGCTTTGCCCTGATCGGCCTGATCCGTGCGGGGCTTGGGTTCGTGGCCGAGGGGATTTCCTTTCGTGCGGCCGAAAAGATCGTCGTGACCCGGAGAAAAGAGATCGTGGCCCGCGAAAGCCTGCGCCGCCGGAACGGCACCGCGGGCTCCGCCGCCATCGCCGCCCTGGCTGCTGAAAAGCTCGATCTGATCGAGCCCTATCTGACACGCTATGCCCCGGCCCGGATGCGCGTGGCGGTCGTGCCGATTGTGATTCTGGCCATCGCGTTCGCGCTGTCCTGGGCGGTGGGGCTCGTGCTTCTGGTCTCGGGGCCGCTGATCCCGGTTTTCATGGCGCTGGTCGGCATGGCCGCCAAAGAGGCTAGCGAACGGCAGATGCAGAAGATCGGGTCGCTCAACGATCTGCTGTCAGAGCGTCTGTCGGCGCTGGTCGACATCCGGCTGCTGGATGCGGGCGATGCGGTCGTCGCCGGGTTCCGGCACGAGGCCGACAGCCTGCGCCAGCGCACGATGGAGGTGCTGCGCATCGCGTTTCTGTCCTCTACGGTGCTGGAGCTGTTCTCGGCCATCGGCGTGGCCATGGTTGCGGTCTATGTCGGGTTCAGCCTGCTGGGGCAGCTTGGTTTCGGCGCCTATGCCACGCCCCTTACCGCGGCCGAGGGGATCTTTCTGCTGTTGCTGGCGCCGGACTATTTTCAGCCGATGCGCGATCTGTCCGCCGCCTGGCACGATAAAGCCTCGGCCGAGGCGGTGGCCGGGGAACTTGCAGGCTGGCACGAAGCCGGGGCCGGTCAGATCCTTGGCACCGGCGATCCGCAACCGGCCCTGACGGGCCCGGCGCATATCGCGCTGCGCGGGCTGACGCTCAGGCTTCCGGATGGGCGTGACCTGCGGTTTCCCGATCTGGATATTCCGGCGGGCACATCCATTGCCATCACAGGGGCGAGCGGGGCGGGTAAGACCACGTTGCTGTCACTTCTGGCCGGTCTGCAACAGCCTGCGGGTGGGGCGATCCTGGTCGCCGGGCGGCCGCTGACGGACGACACCGCCGACGCCTGGCGCGCGCGGCTTGGCTGGGTGCCCCAGGCGCCGCGTTTTCTGAACGCCAGCCTGCGCCGCAATGTCACGCTTGGCGCGCTATACGATCCCGCCCGCCTGTCGGGCGCGCTGGCAACGGCGGCGGTGGGCGATGTGGTGGCGGCCGCGCCGCGCGGGCTGCAGACCCGGCTGGGCGAGGCCGGCGGCGGCCTGTCGGGCGGCGAGGGGCGGCGGCTGACGGTGGCGCGCGCGGCCTATGCCGGCGCGGATGTGCTGCTTGCGGACGAACCCACCGCGGATCTGGACGCCGAAACGGCGCGGGCCGTGGCCGACGGGCTGATGGCCCTGTCGCGCGCGGGGGCCACGCTGATCGTGGCCACCCATGACGCGGCGCTGGCCGCACGGATGGACAGGCAAGTATCGCTGGAGGCTGGCTGATGCGCGCCCTGTTCCGCATTCTGCGCCTGATCATGGCGTCCCGGCCCGGCGTGATGCTGCGCGGCGCGCTGCTTGGCGTGGTGGTGCTGCTGGCCGGCGTGGCGCTGCTCGGGCTTTCGGGCTGGTTCATCACCGCCGCCGCCGCGGCCGGGCTGGTGGGGGCAGGGGCGGTGTTCGACGTGTTCCGCCCCGCCGCGGCCGTGCGGATGCTGGCGCTTGGCCGGACGGCGGCGCGCTACGGCGAACGGCTCTTGACCCATGATGCCACGTTGCGCGCCCTGACCGATTTGCGCGCGCTGCTGCTGCGCCACCTGTCGCAGGCGCCCCATGACCGGCTCGTGCGGCTGCGCGGCGCCCTGGCGCTGAACCGGCTGATGGCTGATGTCGATGCGCTGGATGCCATCCCGCTGCGCTTTGCGCTGCCCATCCTGTCGGCGCTGGTGGCGCATCTGGTCAGCTTTGCCGCGCTTGTTCTGCTGGTGGATCTGCGCGTCGCGGTCTGGGTCGTGGCGACATATGTGATTGCCGCCGGTGCAATTCTGGTCTGGGCGGCGCGCACGGCCGACAAACCCTCGCGCCGGGTCGAGCGGGCCCGGCAGGCGTTCCGCGCCCGGCTGATCGACCTGCTGCGCGCGCGCGATGATCTGGCGGTCTATGGGCGGCTGGGCGATCAGCGCGAGGCCGTGCTGGACGCCGACCGGCGGCGCGGCGCCGAACGGGCGCGGCTGGACCGGACAGAGCGGTTTGCCGGGGCGCTGCTGGCGATGACGGGCACGCTCGTGGTGGCGGGCGCGCTGTTGCTTGGCGCCTGGCTGGTGCGTGCCGGGGTGTTTCAGGCGCCTGTGGCAGCACTTGGGGTGTTCATGGCGCTGGCGCTCGCGGAATCCATCGCCCCGCTGCGCCGCACCGCGGCCGAGATGGGCCGGATGAGCGATGCCGCCCGGCGCGTCGAGCATTCCCTCGTGCCGGACGCCGGCCCGGCCCCCGGTCAGGGCCAGACCACGCCCGCCGCCGGGGCCCCGGCGATCGAGCTTGAGCGCGTGTGTTTCAGCCGTGGTGCGGCGGGCGCGCCGGTGCTGAACGGATTTTCGCTCTGTCTGATGCCTGGCCAGACCGTGGCGCTGGAAGGGCCGAGCGGGCGCGGCAAAAGCACGCTGTTGCTGATCCTCGCCGGGCTGCTGACACCTCAGGGCGGTACGGTCCGCGTGCTGGGCCATCCCGTCGATGCCTGGTCGCCGAAGGCCCTGCGCCGCCATCTGGCCCTGCTGCCGCAGCGCAGCGCGCTGATGTCGGGCAGCATCCGCGAGGCCCTGTCGCTTGCCTGCCCGGATCTGCCCGACAGCGCCGCGTGGGAGGTGCTGCGCGCGGTTTGCCTGGAGCAGACGCTCCGCGCCAAGGGCGGCCTTGACTGGCGGCTGGGCGAAGCGGGCGCCGGCCTTTCGGGGGGCGAGCAGCGGCGGCTGGCGCTGGCGCGGGTTCTGCTGCGCCGGCCCGACGTTCTGCTGCTGGACGAGCCGACCGAGGGGCTGGACGCTGAAACGGCAATGCGGGTTCTCGCCGGCCTGCGCGGTTATCTTCCCGACGCGGCGATCCTGATCGCCTCGCATAATGCCACCGAGCGGGCATGGGCCGGGGCGACGATTTGCGTCGGGTAGATATTACATTTTCTGCATATGCTTGATCCATATCAAGGCTGGGCACAGCCGATCGTCGCATATGCATAAATAGGTATTTGCGAGGCAAGTTTATCCTCGCCAGCAAGGAGAACGACATGGAACTGGACATTGTCGAGTTGTCGCGACTGCAATTCGCGATGACAGCCATGTATCACTTCCTCTTCGTGCCGCTGACGCTGGGCCTGTCGGTCCTCGTCGCGATCATGGAGACGGTCTATGTGATGACCAACCGGCCGATCTGGCGCCAGATGACCAAATTCTGGGGGTCGCTTTTCGGGATCAACTTCGTTCTTGGTGTCGCCACCGGCATCACCATGGAGTTCCAGTTCGGCATGAACTGGAGCTATTACAGCCATTATATGGGCGATATCTTTGGCGCCCCGCTGGCGATCGAGGGGCTGATGGCCTTCTTCCTCGAGGCGACCTTCGTGGGGCTGTTCTTCTTCGGCTGGGACAAGCTGAGCAAGCGCGCGCACCTGACTGTCACCTGGCTGGTCGCGCTCGGCTCCAACCTCTCGGCGCTGTGGATCCTGATCGCCAACGGCTGGATGCAAAACCCCGTGGGCGCGGAATTCAACCCGATGACCATGCGGATGGAGATGACCAGCTTCTTCGAGGTCATGTTCAACGAGGTCGCGCAGGCCAAATTCGTGCACACGGTTTCGGCCGGCTACGTCACCGCCGCGGTCTTTGTTCTGGGCGTCTCGGCCTGGTACCTGCTGAAAGGGCGCCACACCGAACTGGCCCGGCGCTCGATCTCGGTCGCGGCCAGCTTTGGCCTGGCCTCCGCGGTGTCGGTTGTCGTTCTTGGTGACGAATCCGGGTATTCCGCCACCCACAGCCAGAAAATGAAACTCGCCGCAATCGAGGCGATGTGGCACACCCAGCCCGCGCCGGCCTCTTTCACGCTGGTGGGTTTCCCCAACCGCGAGGCGCGCGAGACGCATTATGCCATCCACGTTCCCTGGGCGATGGGGCTGATCGGCACGCGTTCGCTGACCACCGAAATTCCGGGCATTGCCGAGCTGGTGGAAAACGCCGAGGCGCGCATCCGGTCGGGCATCATCGCCTATGACGCGCTGACCCAGATCCGCGAGTTGCGCGATGACGCGCCCGCCGATGTGGTGGCAACCTTCGAAGAGCACAGCGGCGATCTTGGCTTCGCCTTCCTGCTGCGCCGCTACGTCGACGATCCGCGCGATGCCACCGACAAGCAGATCGCCATCGCCTCGAACGATACCGTGCCGCAGGTCTGGCCGCTGTTCTGGGCGTTCCGGTTCATGGTAGCGCTCGGTTTCGGCTTCATCGCCACGATGACCTATTTCTTCTTCATGGCCAGCTTCAGGGGCATGCGCTTTCCGCGCCCCGCCTTGCGGCTCGCGGTGATCATGATCCCCGCGCCCTGGATCGCGGCAGAGCTTGGCTGGTTCGTGGCCGAATTCGGCCGCCAGCCCTGGACGGTGGACGGCGTGCTGCCCACGGCGATGTCCGTCAGCCATCTGAGCGTGAGCGACCTGCTGCTGACGCTTGCCGGGTTCGTGACGCTCTATACCGTGCTCTTCGTGATCGAGATGGGGCTGATGCTGAAATACATCCGCAAGGGCCCCTATATGGACGTCGCCGAAACCGACGTCTGGACAGAGCGGCACACGCATCGCCTGCGGACCCATGACGGCAAGGGCCCGTTTGCCGAAACCCCTGCGGAGTAAGTCTGATGATCCTTCATGAACTGATCGAATTCGACACCCTGCGCGTCATCTGGTGGCTTCTGCTCGGCGTCCTGCTGATCGGCTTCGCCCTGACCGACGGGTTCGACCTGGGCGTGGGCGCGCTGTTGCCCTTCGTCGCCAAGACAGACACCGAGCGCCGCGTGGTGATCAACACGGTCGGCCCGGTCTGGGAAGGCAACCAGGTGTGGTTCATCCTGGGGGGCGGCGCCATTTTCGCGGCATGGCCCTCGCTCTACGCGGTCAGCTTCTCGGGCTTCTATCTGGCGATGTTCGTGGTGCTTGCCGCGCTCATCCTGCGCCCGGTGGCCTTCACCTACCGCTCCAAACGCGAAGACACCACCTGGCGCACGGCGTGGGACTGGGCGCTTTTCGTCGGCGGCGCGGTGCCGGCGCTGATCTTCGGCGTGGCTGTGGGCAATGTGCTGCAGGGCGTGCCCTTCCGCCTGACGGATGATCTGTGGGCGATGTATGAAGGGGGCTTTTTCGGCCTGCTCAACCCTTTCGCGCTGTTGGCGGGGGCGGTTTCGGTGGCGATGCTGCTGCAGCATGGCGCCGCCTGGCTGACGCTGAAGACCGAAGGGCCGGTGTCCCAACGCGCCCGTACCTATGGCAGTGTCGCGGGCATCGTGGCGATGGCCGGCTATGCGCTGGCGGGTGTGTGGCTCCTGTTCGGGATCGACGGTTATACGCTGGTCGATGACGTGGTGCGCAACGGCCCGTCGAACCCGCTGCATTCCGAAGTTGCAAAGGGTGTGAGCTGGGGCGCGTCCTACACCGCGCGCCCGTGGATCGCGATCGCACCGCTGCTGGGCTTTGTCGGCATGGCGATGGCCATGCGCGGGCTGCGCGCCGGGCGCGAGGTCTCGACTCTGCTGTGGTCGAAGCTGGGTATCTTCGGCGTCATCTCTTCGGTGGGGCTGACGATGTTCCCCTTCATCCTGCCCTCGACAATCGATCCGCGGTCCTCCCTGACGGTCTGGGACAGTTCGTCGTCGCATCTGACGCTGTTCGTGATGCTGGTGGTGACGGTGATCTTCGTGCCGCTGATCCTGCTCTATACCGCTTGGGTCTATAAAGTGCTGTGGGGCAAGGTGACGGAAGATGATGTCACCAGCAACTCTGAGAGCCTGTACTGAGGAAAGGGACCTGACATGTGGTATTTCGCCTGGATCCTGGGGGTTCTGCTGGCCGCCATGTTCGCCGTCGTCAACGCGATGTGGCTGGAGCTGCAGGAAGACCGCCATCTGGCAGAGGATGACGCGCCCGTCTCCTGATGCCCGCGGCGGGGCGCAAGGCTGCGCCCCGTTCCTCTGATTGACATTCCGGCCCCCATCCCCGACTTCCTGTATGGGTTTCATGGGGGCTGCGATGGGCGCGGAGTGGGAATTCTGGATCGACCGGGGCGGCACCTTCACCGATGTGGTGGCGCGCCACCCGGACGGCCGGCTGAGCACCCACAAGCTGCTTTCGGAAAACCCCGAACGCTACCGCGATGCGGCGGTTCACGGCATCCGCACGGCGATGGGCCTTGCCCTTGGCGATGCGATCCCCGAAGGCGCGATCGGCGCGGTCAAGATGGGCACCACCGTCGCCACCAACGCGCTGCTGGAGCGCAAGGGCGAGCGGGTGCTGCTGCTGATCACCGAGGGCTTCGCAGATCTGCTGCGCATCGGCTATCAGACCCGGCCGCGCCTGTTCGACCTGGAGATCCGCAGACCGGACCAACTGTATGAAACGGTTGCCGAATTGTCCGAAAGGTTGGATGCCGAAGGCCGCGTGTTGCGCCCGCTGGACGAAGGCGCCGCCCGTGCCGCGCTGCAGGCCGCCTTTGACACGGGTATCCGGGCAGTGGCCGTCGCCTGCCTTCACGCTTATCTGAACCCCGTTCACGAAGCGCGCGTGGCAGAGATTGCCGCCGAAGTCGGGTTTACCCAGATCTCCGCCAGCCACCGTACGTCGCGCCTGATCAAGCTGGTGGGGCGGGGGGATACCACCGTGGTCGACGCCTATCTTTCGCCGATCCTGCGCCGCTATGTCGATCAGGTCGCAGGGGCGCTGGACATGGGGCGGGCCTGCGAACGGCTGCTGTTCATGCAATCCGGCGGCGGGCTGACGGACGCGGCGCTGTTCCAGGGCAAGGACGCCATCCTTTCCGGCCCCGCCGGCGGGATCGTCGGCATGGTCAAGACCGCCGGGATGGCGGGGTTCGACCGGCTGATCGGCTTCGACATGGGCGGCACCTCTACCGATGTCAGCCACTACGCGGGCGAGTATGAGCGCAGCTTCGAGACGGAGGTGGCCGGCGTTCGGATGCGCGCGCCGATGATGGATATTCACACGGTCGCGGCCGGGGGGGGGTCGGTCTGCAGCTTCCGCGACGGGCGCTTTCAGGTCGGGCCGGAAAGCGCGGGCGCCGATCCCGGACCCGCCTGCTATCGCCGGGGCGGGCCGCTGACGGTGACCGATTGCAACGTGATGCTGGGCAAGCTGACACCGGCGCATTTCCCGGCGGTTTTCGGACCGGAGGGCGACCAGCCGCTGGATGTTGCAGTGGTGCGCGAGAAATTCACGGCGCTGGCCGCGCGGATCGCCGCGCAAACCGGCGCCGCGCCGCAAACGCCCGAGGCGGTGGCCCAAGGGTTTCTGCGCATCGCGGTCGACAATATGGCCAACGCGATCAAGAAGATCAGCGTGCAGCGCGGCCATGACGTGACCGGCTATACGCTGCAATGTTTCGGCGGCGCGGGCGGGCAGCATGCCTGCCTCGTGGCCGACGCGCTGGGGATGAAACGGGTGTTCCTGCATCCCTTCGCGGGGGTATTGTCGGCCTATGGCATGGGCCTGGCCGAGATCCGCACGATGCAGGAGCGGCAGGTGGACGCCGCGCTGTCCGATGCCGAAGCCGCCGCCGAGGCGCTGCAGGCGCTGCGGCACGCGACGATCGCCGAGGTCGCAACGCAGGGTGTGCCTGCCGCCGCCATCCGCACCGAGGCGCGCGCGCATCTGCGCTATGAAGGCTCTCACCAGACGCTGGAGGTGCCGTTTGGCCCCCCGGCGGACATGCAGGCCGCGTTCGAGGCGGTGCATCAGAAACGTTTCGGCTTCACCTCTCCTGAACGTGCACTGTTCTTCGATATGGTCAGCGTCGAGGCAATCGGCGAAACCGGAGAGGCTCCGGCCGGCAGTGCCCCCGGCGGCGGGGCCGAGGCGATCGACCGGATCGCGGTATGTTTTGACGGCACGTTCCGCGATGTACCGCTGTTTGATCGCGCGCGGATCGGCGCGGAGGCGCGCATCACCGGCCCGGCCATCATCACCGAGGCGACCGGCACCAATATCGTGGAACCCGGCTGGGCGGCGCGGGTGGATGGATTGGGCAATCTGATCCTGGAGCGGGTGGCGCAAAAGGCCCGCCCGCACGCGGCGGGCACGGGGGCAGACCCTGTGTTGCTGGAGGTGTTCAACAACCTGTTCATGTCTGTGGCCGATCAGATGGGCGCGACCCTGGCCAACACGTCATGGTCGGTCAACATCAAGGAAAGGCTGGATTTTTCCTGCGCGATCTTCGATGCGGCGGGCGATCTGGTGGCCAATGCGCCGCATGTGCCGGTGCACCTCGGCTCCATGTCCGACAGCATCAAGACGGTGATGCGCCAGAATGCGGGGGCGATCCGGCCCGGTGATGCTTTCATGCTGAATTCGCCCTATAACGGCGGCACGCATCTGCCCGATGTCACGGTGGTGACGCCCGTGTTCATCGGCGAGGATATCCGGTTCTGGCTGGGCTCGCGCGGGCATCATGCCGATATCGGCGGGCGCACCCCCGGATCGGCCCCGCCCGACAGCTCGCATATCGAGCAGGAGGGCGTGCTGATCGACAATTTCCGGCTGGTCGATCAGGAAAGCTTTCGGGAAGAGGCCGTGGCGGCGCTGCTGGGCGGGGGGCCCTATCCGTGCCGCAACATTCCGCAGAACATGGCCGACCTGAAGGCGCAGGTGGCGGCCAATGAAACTGGGCGGCGGGAACTGCTGAAAGTGGTGGCGGGCTATGGCGGCGATGTGGTGTCGGCCTACATGAACCACGTTCAGGACAATGCGGAGGAAAGCGTGCGCCGCGTCATCGACCGGCTGCGCGACGGGCGTTTCAGCTATCCGATGGACAATGGCGCGCTGATCGAGGTGGCGGTGCGGGTGGATCGCGCGGCGCGGGCGGCGGTGATTGATTTCACAGGCACCAGCCCGCAGCAGCCGGGCAATTACAACGCGCCCTATGCGATTTGCCGGGCGGTGGTGCTTTACGTGTTCCGCACGCTGGTGGGGGCCGATATTCCGCTGAACGAGGGCTGCCTGAAACCGTTGCGGATCATCGCGCCGGAAGGCTCGATGCTGAACCCGGCCTGGCCGGCGGCGGTGATCGCGGGCAATACCGAGGTCAGCCAGGCGGCGTGCAACGCGCTTTACGGGGCGCTGGGGGTGATCGCGGGCAGCCAGGGCACGATGAACAATTTCATCTGGGGCAATGACGATTTCCAGAACTACGAGACCATCGCCGGCGGCACCGGCGCCGGGCCGGGGTTCAATGGCTGCGACGCTGTGCAAAGCCACATGACCAACACCCGGATGACCGATCCCGAAGTGCTGGAAAAGCGGTTCCCGGTGCGGCTGGAGGCGTTCGGCATCCGCCGGGGCTCTGGCGGGGCGGGGCGCTGGCACGGGGGCGACGGCGCGGTGCGGCGGCTGCGGTTTCTGGTGCCGGTGACGGTGACGACGCTGTGTTCACACCGCAAGGTGCCGCCCTTCGGCGTCGATGGCGGCCTGCCGGGCGCGGTGGGGCGCAATGCCGCCGAGTTGCCGGACGGACGCCGGGTGGTGCTGGGCGGCAATGACGAAATCGAGCTGCCCGCGGGTGGCCTGTTCGAAATGCTGACACCCGGCGGCGGCGGGTGGGGGCGGGCCGGATAGCCCGCCCTTGGGCGCTCAGTCGATCGACGGGTCCAGCAGCGGCGTGCCGTCTTCGGGCAGCAGCAGCGACAGGATGATCGCCGACAGGCCCGACAGGGTGATCGGTGTTGCCACGACCTGTTTCAGGAAGGTCGGCAGGTGCTGTGTGGCCTCCGGCACCAGCGTGACGCCGAGGCCGAGGCCGAAGGAAACCGCCATGATATAGACCTTGCGGCGGTCCATCTCCTGTGTGGCGAGGATGCGGATGCCGGCCACGGCGATGGTGCCGAACAGAACCAGCGTCGCGCCGCCCAGAACCGGCTTGGGGATCAGCAGGAAGGCCGACCCGATGATCGGAAAGAAGCCCATGAGCACCAGGATGCCGGCGATATAGATCCCGATGTGGCGGCTGGCCACGCCGGTCATCTGGATCACGCCGTTGTTCTGCGAAAAGGTGGTGTTGGGGAAGGTGTTGAAGATCGCGGCGATGCCGGAATTGACGCCATCCGCCAGGATGCCGCCCTTGATGCGTTTCATGTAGAGCGGCCCCTCGACCGGCTGGCCCGAGATGACGGAATTCGCCGTCAGGTCGCCGCTGGTTTCGATCGCCGTCACCAGATAGATGAAGGCGATCGGCACAAACAGGGTCAGATCAAAGGCGAAGCCGAATTTGAACGGCACCGGCAGGGCGAACATCGGCGCGTTGCCAAAAGCCGAGAAATCGACCTTGCCGAGTGCGGCGGCAACCACGAAGCCGACGAGCAGGCCAAGCATGATCGCCGAAATCCGGACAAGGGGGCCGCCATAGAAGGTCAGGGTCAGGATCGCGATCACGACGATCGAGCCCATGATCAGGTTGACCGGCGCGCCCAGGGTTTCGCCCGCCGTGGCACCGCCGGCGAAATCGGTGAAGCCGACCTTGATCAGGCTCAGCCCGATCACCGTGATCACGACGCCGGTGACGGTCGGGGTGATGACCTTGCCGAGCTTGTCGATGAACTGGCTGAGCATGATCTCGACCAGACAGCCGACAAGGCACAGGCCGAACAGCATCGCCAGAATATCCTCCGGCGTGCCGCCCTGGCCCTTTACCGCGAATCCGGCCGCCAGCAGGGCACCCAGAAAGGCAAAGCTGGTGCCCTGCAGGCTGAGCAGGCCCGAGCCGACGGGGCCGATCGTCTTGCACTGGATGAAGGTCGCGACGCCCGACACGAACATCGACATGGCGATCAGATAGGGGATATGGGCCCCGAGCCCGAGCACCCCGCCGATGATCAGGGTCGGCGTGACGATGCCGACGATCGACGCAAGGATATGCTGGATCGCGGCCAGCAGGCTGGGGCCCGGTGGCGGGGTATCATCCAGCTTGTATATCAGGGAACTGGCCGACGCGGGTTTGCTGGTCATTGGCGGAACTCCGTTCTGATCGTTTCGTGAACTCGGGTCTTGGCGTCAGGCCGGTGCCGCAATGGCTGTGTGCTGTCCCTCGTGCGGCCTGCGTGCCGTGATACGAACAGAGTGAACGGGATGAGCGTCGGCGCACCAAACCCTGTGGCGATCCGGCGGGGCGGAGGGGGGCGCAGTGGTGCGGTGGCGACACAATTTGGTCATGGTTTCGCACGCGCGCCTAATATTTGGGCGAATTTCCGGGTGGGGCCGGCGGAGCGCCCCGGCGGGTCACGGCGCGTCTGCGCCTGCCGGAGCGACGCGATAGGGCGTGTCGAACCAGTATTCTTCGAGGTTCTCGGTGTTTCCGATGCGGTCGACCACGGCGAAAAGGCCGGGCGCGTGCAGCGGTGTCAGCACGCCGTGCCAGGTGCCGCGGTGAAAGTTGATGGCCTGCCCCGGCGCGGTCAGAAAGGCCAGCGGGCGGCCGGGCCTGCCGCTTTCGTCCGGCGCGACGATCACCACGAAGGGATGCGCGCTCATCGGGATGAAGGCCTGGCTTCCGTCGGGGTGACGCTCGACCATGTCGAGCGTCAGGGGCAACTGGCGGGGCTCTGCCCGGAACAGGCTCAGCCCGGCGCGGCCCTGCGGGCCGAAATCCATCCGCGCGCGGTCGTGGTAGCGGCCGCAAAGACCTTGGTTGATGATCTTGTCGGGCGCGCCTTCGCACTCCAGCACATCGCCGAAGGGGGCAAAGGCCGCGGCCGTCAGCGGTTGAAGGAGGATCAGCACGCCGGCCATCAGCGAAGCTGAAGCCTCGGGTGCCGGTTCACATCCTTGTAGAGCAGATAGCGGAACGGCCGCTGCCCGGCCGCATAGCACGCCTGCGGGCAGAAGGCGCGCAGCCACAGGAAATCGCCCTCGGCCACCTCGACCCAATCCTGATTGAGCAGATAGACGCCGCGCCCCTGCAACACGTAAAGCCCGTGTTCCATCACATGGGTTTCGGCAAAGGGGATCGTGCCACCCGGCAGGAAGGTGACGATGTTGACATGCATGTCGTAGCGCAAATCGTCAGGGTCCACGAAGCGGCTGGTGGACCAGAAACCGACCGTGTCCGGCATGCCCAGCGGCTCGACCGCGTCGTCGCTGGTGACGAAAGACGGCGGCGGTTCGATCCCGTCCACGGCCTCGTATTGCTTGCGGATCCAGACGAATGTGGTGGGCGTGTCGCTGTCATTGGCCACGCTCCAGCGGGTGTGGGGCCCGATGAAGGCATAGCCGCCCGGCTCCATCTCGTTGCCGACGCCGTCGATCACGAGCCGCAGGTGGCCGGCCAGCACGAAGATTACCGCCTCGGCGCCGGTTTCGGGTTCGGGATGATCCGATCCGCCGCCGGGCGACACCTCGACGATATACTGGGCGAAGGTCTCGGCGAAGCCGCTGAGGGGGCGGGCCAGCACCCAGGCGCGGGTGCGGGTCCAGCCAGGAAAGAGGCTGGTCACGATGTCGGACATCACCCCGCGCGGGATCACGGCATAGGCATTGGTGAAATGCGCATGTTCACGGGCGCGCTGGTTCTGGTCCGGCAGGCCGCCGGTGGGCGCGTAATAGGTGCGGGGGGCGGGCTCGGGACGGTTCATTTCAGCAGATCTTTCAGGCGGTGCAGGGCGATCCGCTCGACCTGCCGGCAGGCTGTGTTGAACTCTGAATCGTAGTCATTGTCCAGCCGGGCGCGAAAGGCGGCCAGAATGGCGGCCTTGTCGTTGTCGCGGGCGGCGATGATGAAGGGAAAGCCGAATTTCGCGGTGTAGGCATCGTTCAGCCGGGTGAATTCGGCCCGTTCGGCCTCTGTCAGGGCGTCGAGCCCGGCGGCGGCCTGCTCGGCCGTGCTTTCGGCGGTCAGGCGTTTGGCGGTGGCCAGTTTGCCGGCAAGATCGGGATGGGCGGCGAGCACGCCCAGCCGCTCATCAGCCGTGGCGGAACGGAAGGCGCGGCAGAGCGCGGAATGAACGCCGATGGCGCAGTCATGGGCGGGGCCGAGTTCCAGATTGAAGGCGCGGTCGGCGACCCAGGGGGAATGTTCGAAGATGCCGCCAAAGGCCTGGACGAAGGCCTCTCGCGTCATCTCCGACGGGCGGTCGAAGGGCACTGGCGGGAAGTTTTCGGCCCAGTGCTCGGCGATGTCGATGCGCCGGGCGAACCAGACGCCGGCATGGCGTTTGGCATATTCGATGAAGCGGCGCAGCGCCTCGATCCGGCCGGGGCGGCCGATCAGCCGGCAATGCAGCCCGATCGACAGCATCCTGGCCCGGTCATGGCTGCCCTCGGCATACAGCGCGTCGAAACTGTCTTTCAGGTAGGTGTAGAACTGATCGCCCGAGTTGAACCCCTGCGGCGTGGCGAAGCGCATGTCGTTGGCATCGAGCGTATAGGGCACCAGAAGCTGGTCACGCCCCTTGTGGCGGCGCCAATAGGGCAGATCATCGGAATAGATGTCGGCGATATAATCGAACCCGCCTTCCTCGCTGGCCAGATCGACGGTGTTGACCGAACAGCGGCCGGTGTACCAGCCGCGCGGGCGTTCGCCGGTGACTTCGGTGTGCAGGCGGATCGCCTCGGCCATGTCGGCGCGTTCGTCTTCGGGGGCGGCGTCTTTGTATTCGATCCATTTCAGGCCGTGGCTGGCGATCTCCCACCCGGCGTCCTGCATCGCCGCAACCTGGGCGGGCGCGCGGGCCAGCGCCGTGGCGACGCCGTAAACGGTGACCGGAACATCCTCGCCGGTGAACAGCCTGTGCAGGCGCCAGAACCCGGCGCGGGCGCCGTATTCATAGATCGATTCCATGTTCCAGTGGCGCTGCCCCGGCCAGGGCGCGGCGCCGACGATTTCCGACAGGAATGCCTCTGACGCGGCATCGCCGTGCAGGATGCAGTTTTCGCCGCCCTCTTCATAGTTGATGACGAATTGCACGGCGATGCGGGCGCCGCCGGGCCATTTCGGATCGGGCGGGGTGGCGCCGTATCCCAGCATGTCGCGTTGGTACCGGGGGGCGGTGTCTGTCATGGGCGAGTTCCTGTGCTGCTGGCGCGAATCTGGCCCTATTGGCGCAGCAACGCAAGAGGGGCCAGGCCGGGCGCATTTGGCATTGCCAGCGGCGGCCAATTCGCCCAGCCTGAGCGCGGGCAACCGGGGAAGCGGCAATGAGCAACGGCTATCTGACGACGCATGTTCTGGACACGGCGCGCGGGGTTCCGGCGCCGGGGATCGCGATCGCGCTTTACCGTGTGTCGGGCGACGGCCGCGACAGGATTGCCGAGGCGGTGACCAATGCCGATGGCCGCACCGATGCGCCGATCCTGCCGCCGGGTGATTTCGCGCCCGGCATCTATGAACTGGTCTTTTCCGCCGGCGATTACCTGCGCGCCACCGGGCAGGCGGGCGATGCGCCGCTGTTTCTGGATGCGGTGCCGATCCGATTTGGCATCAGCGATGCCGGGGCGCATTACCATGTGCCGCTGCTTCTGTCGCCCTTCGGCTATTCCACCTATCGCGGAAGCTGAGCGCGCCGCGCATGCGTGAACTGCCGGAAAAACGCACAGATCCGCCCGGTTTTCACGGTTTTCACGCCGTCCGGGCCAGCGGATATTAACAAGCCCGCCATGCGCGGGTTAGCGTGGCGGAAAAGGAACGAAAGGGAACGGGCATGCTGGAACTGGCGCTGGTCGAGGAATGGGCGCAATTCGCCGTGCGCTGGCTGCATGTGATCACCGGGATCGCGTGGATCGGCTCGTCCTTCTATTTCATCGCGCTCGATCTGGGGCTGCACCGTGACCGCAACCTTGCCAGCGGCGCCGATGGCGAAGAGTGGCAGGTGCATGGCGGCGGCTTTTATCACATCCAGAAATACCTGGTCGCGCCCGACAGCCTGCCCGAGCATCTGGTCTGGTTCAAATGGGAAAGCTATGCCACCTGGCTGTCGGGGTTCGCGATGCTGGTGCTGGTCTATTATCTGGGCGCGGATCTGTTTCTCGTCGATCCCGAGGTGCTGGATCTTCCGGTCTGGGGCGCGATCCTGATCTCGCTCGGCTCGCTCGGGTTCGGCTGGCTGGCCTATGACATGATCTGCAAGTCGCGCTTTGGCGACGATAACACCCGGCTGATGCTGTTTCTTTATGTCGTGCTGGTGGTGATGGCCTGGGGCTATAGCCAGGTGTTCAGCGGGCGGGCGGCGTTGCTGCATCTGGGCGCGTTCACCGCCACGATCATGTCCGCCAACGTGTTTTTCACCATCATCCCCAACCAGAAGGTGGTGGTGGCCGATCTGAAGGCGGGCCGGGTGCCCGATCCGAAATACGGCAAGATCGCCAAGCAGAGATCGACGCATAACAATTATCTGACGTTGCCGGTGCTGTTCCTGATGCTCAGCAACCATTACCCGCTGGCCTTCGCCACGGAATACAACTGGCTGATCGCCAGTCTGGTGTTCCTGATGGGCGTGACGATCCGGCATTATTTCAACACGGTCCACGCCCGCAAGGGCAACCCGCTGTGGACATGGGCGGCCACGCTGGTGCTGTTCCTCGCGATCATGGCGCTGTCGATGGTGCCGCTGTATTCCGGTGACGCGCAGGAAGAAACCGCGCTGACCCCCGCCGAGCAGAGGTTTGCCGCGGCGGAGGGGTTCGAGGATGTGTATTACACCGTGCTCGGGCGGTGTTCGATGTGCCACGCGCAAGAGCCGGGCTGGGAAGGGATGCGCCACGCGCCGAAGGGCGTGGTGCTGGAGACCGAGGCCGAGGTTGCGCGCCATGCCAGGCAGATCTTCCTGCAGGCCGGGGCAAGCCATGCGATGCCGCCGGCGAACGTATCCTACATGGAAGATCAGGAGCGGCGGGCGATTGTCGCCTGGTACCGGGCTGCGGTCGAGGGGTAGCGCCGGGCGCTGCGTCAGGGTTTCAGCAACAGCCGCGCCTGGCCCAGGCCGTGCAGGCGCATCGCCGCGCCATCTGCCTCGGCCGGGGGCAGGCCCTGTGCCGCGATCGCCGCCGCGTAATGCTGCGCGATGTCGCCGGTTCCGATCACCGCCACCTGCTGGCCCAGCCAGTAGGGCCGCGCGGCGGCCAGCTCCGCGCCCAGAAAGCCACCCCAGAGCCGGGCCCGCGCGGTGCCTTCGGGCGGCCCGCGCAACTGCGCTTCGGCCCGGAGCGAGGCGAGCCGTTCGGCCAGCCGCTCGGGTTTGGCCATCATGTCGGACAGGGCATCCGAAAACGCCGCCGCATCCCAGCCGCCGTCAAGACCCAGCAGCCGGGCGGTGGTTCGGGCCAGCGGGACGGTGAGGAAGCTGACGAAGCTTACCACCTCTTCGGCGGAGATATGGGCCCAGACGGTGGTTTCGCCGGGCAGGCAGAGAACGCCGTCGAACTTCGGGTTCAGGGCCAGAAACCCGGCGATCGCGGTTTCGGGCCCCTGCATCACATGGGCCGGGCTCTCCTGCGCGAGGCCGGGGATGGCGGCAAGTTGCACGCCGTGAACCGGGCGTTGCACAAGCGTGTCGTCAAGCGGCCTGCACGGCACCTTGCGCAGCCCGGCCTGGCCAAGGCCACAGGCCACCACCGGCGGCAGCGCGCCGGTCAGCTCTGCCACGCTGCGGCGCAGGGCCTCCGGCGCGGCCCGGCCGGTTGCCAGAACCGTGCCGCCCGCGCCCATCGCCATCAGGCGCAGGTCGGCGCCCTCGGCGATGGCCGCGACCCAGTCTGTTGCAGTTTCCGCCATGGTACCCTCCGTGCGTCGCGCCTTGGGATAGCGTATCGGCGCGGCGCGGGAAACCGGGGTCACTCCTGCGTCGCGCAATCGGCGATGGTGCGGGCAAGGCCGGTCATGAGATCGGCATAGAGCCCGGGGCCGGGCTGCAATGACGAGCCCGACGGATCGAGCGCCCCGCCCAGCCGCACGCCGCTGCCTTCGATCACGGCGCCGATATAGGCCGGGTCATGCTGCACCTCGGGGAAGATGCAGACCGCACCATCATCGCCCAGTTCCTGCCGGATCGCGCGCAGCCGCGCCGCGCCGGGGCTGGCGGCGTCGCCGACCGTCACCGCGCCGGCGATGGTCACGTCAAAGGCTTCGGCGAAATAGGTATAGGCATCGTGGAACACCACGATCGGCCGGCCGGAAACCGGGGCGAGCGTTTGGCGCACCTCTGCCTCTGTCCGGTCGATCCCCGCCAGCGCCGCGGCCGCGTTCGCGGCATAGGTGGCGGCGTTTTCCGGGTCGGCCTGGGCCAGCGCATCGGCCATGTAAGTGGCCCAGAGCCGGGCATTGTGCGGATCAAGCCAGGCGTGCGGGTCCAGCCCGTCATGGTCATGGTCATGGTCATGCTCTTCCTTTGCCATGTGATCGCCGCCGCCGTCGCCGGCGTGGTCTTCCTCCGCCGCGTGCTCTACCTCATGTGCGTGTTCTTCGCCGAAGTGATGCAGGGTCAGGCCGGTGAGTTCGATCAGCTCCACCGCCTTCCCCTTGGGGCCGATCCCGTCGAGGGCACGCTCCAGCCAGGGGGTCAGTTCGGGCCCGACCCAGAACACCAGATCGGCGTCCGACAGCGCGCGGGCCTGCGACGGTTTGAGCTGAAAATGGTGCGGGTCGCTGCCCTTGTCCAGCAGCAGCACCGGCGTCCCGAGATCGCCCATGACCTGTGCGGCCAGCGAATGCACGGGCGGGATATCCGTTACCACGGCGGGCGCGTCGGCCAGCGCGGGGGTGGACAAAAGCATTGTAACGAGGGAAATGGGCAAGCGCATCGTGAAACCTGTTGGTTGTTGCATCCGGGTGGATACTATTGTTATGTTATATCGTAACAAGTCAAGAGCGGAACCATGACCGAAGCCGAAACACCGCTTGCCTTTGCCGAGCATGATCACAGTTGCTGCAGCACCGACGTGCTGGCGCGTGCCGAGGATATGGTCCGGGCGCAGGGGCTGCGCCTGACCCCGGTGCGCCGCCGGGCGCTGGAGATCCTGCTGGAAAGCCACCAGGCCATGGGTGCCTATGACGTGCTGGCGCGGCTGGCCGAAGACGGATTCGGCACGCAGCCCCCCGTGGCCTATCGCGCGCTGGAGTTTCTGGTCGAACACGGGCTGGCCCATCGCATCCGCCGCCTGAACGCCTTTGCCGCCTGCATGCACCCGGGCGAGGCGCACAGCCCGGCCTTTTTCATCTGCACCGGCTGCAATCAGGTGGCCGAGGCGCCGGGCGGGGGCGTGGCGGCGGCAATGGGCGATGCGGCCAGGGCCGTCGGCTTTCGCATCGAGCGGCTGAACATCGAAGCGGCGGGCCTGTGCCCCGCCTGCCAGGAGGGCGCATGAGCCTGATCACCGCCGAAAACATGAGCGTCCGCTTCGGCGGTGACACCGTTCTGCGCGACGTGGATTTCACCATCGAACCGGGCGAGATCGTTACCGTGGTCGGCCCCAACGGATCGGGGAAGTCGACGCTGCTGCGCGCGCTTCTGGGGGTGCGCCCGCCATCGGCCGGGCATGTGCGGCGGCTGCCCGGTCTGACCATCGGCTATATGCCCCAGCGCCTGACGCTGGATGGCCGGATGCCGCTGACCGTGCGCAGGTTCCTGTCGCTGCCGGTGCGCCGCGCGCCACGGGATGTGGCCGGCGCGCTGGAGCGGGTCGGGGTGCCCGGTGTCGAGGAACAGCAGATGGACGCGCTGTCGGGCGGGCAGTTCCAGCGCGTGCTTCTGGCGCGGGCGCTTCTGGCGCATCCGCAGATCCTGATCATGGACGAACCCACACAGGGGCTGGACCAGCCCGGCACCGCCGCGTTCTATCGCCTGATCGAAGAGGTGCGGCAGGAAACCGGCTGTGCGATCCTGATGGTATCGCATGACCTGCATGTGGTGATGAGCGCGTCCGACCGGGTGATCTGTCTGAACGGCCATGTCTGCTGCCAGGGCACGCCCACCGTTGTGTCGAACGCGCCGGAATACCGGGCGCTGTTCGGGCTTGGCACCGGCGGCGCCTTTGCGCTGTATCAGCACGCGCATGATCACGCGCATGACAATTGCGATCATGATCACGGCGAAGATCACGCGGGGCAGGGCCATGCTGGATGATTTTCTGACGCGGGCCGCGCTGGCCGGGCTTGGCGTGGCGCTGGCCGCAGGGCCGCTGGGATGTTTCGTGGTCTGGCGGCGCATGGCCTATTTCGGCGAGGCGACATCACATGCCGCGATCCTTGGCGTGGCGCTGGCGCTGGCGTTTTCGGTCAATATCTTTGTCGGCACGCTTGTTGTTGCGCTGCTGATGGCGCTGACCGTCAGCGCGCTGGCGGGGCGCGGGCTGGCGATGGATACCACGCTGGGCGTGCTGGCCCATGCGGCGCTGGCCTTCGGGCTGGTGGGGGTGTCGTTCCTGCAGGGGGTGCGGGTCGATCTGACCGCCTATCTGTTCGGCGACATTCTGGCCGTCAGCCGCAGTGATCTCGGGTTCATCTGGGGCGGGGCGCTGGCGGTGCTGGCGCTGCTGGCGTGGCGCTGGTCGGCGCTGCTGACCTCTACGCTGAACGAGGAGCTGGCCCATGCCAGCGGCATCGACACGGGGCGCGAGCGTATGGTGCTGACGCTGGCGCTGGCGCTTGTGGTCGCGGTGGCGATCAAGGTGGTGGGGGCGCTTTTGATCGTGGCGATGCTGATCATCCCCGCGGCCGCCGCGCGCGGCCCGTCGCGCACGCCCGAGGGCATGGCGGTGCTGGCCGTCGTCGTCGGGGCGGTGTCGGCGCTGGGCGGGCTTTGGGCGTCACTCTCCTATGACACGCCGGCGGGGCCCAGCATCGTTGCCGTTTCGGCGCTGATCTTCGCGGGGATGCTGGTGCTTCCCCGCCGAAGCTGAACCATCATTCCGGCTGGCAGATCTCGCCACGCGAAATCGCCAGCGCCGTGCGCCCCAGCAACGCTGCGATCACCACGCAGAGCAGCGCCAGAAGCCCGGCGCCGATGGCCCTGTGCGCCGCCGATCCGGCCTCTTGCGCATAGAGGAAGCTGGCGATCGACAGCGCCGCCAGCGGGAAGGACAGCGCCCAGAACGACAGCGCGAAGGGCAGCCGCAGGATGCGCGGCAGCTGTGTTGCCACCAGCGCCGCGAAGACATAGCCGAGGCTGAGCAGGACATGGGCGAAGGGATCCACGCCGCCCGTCATCCGGACCCAGGCCACGAACGCCACCGAGGGCGGTGCGATCAGGATCACGAGCGTCGGCTGCAGCCGGCCCGGCAGCGGGTCGTGAAAGGTCAGCCGGTTGAACACCAGCGTCAGCAGGATCACCCAGAAGATCATGCCGGCCGAAAAGAACAGCCAGCTCAGCTCGACATAGCCCAGCGGCATTCCTGCGACCGGCACAATCACATTGCCCACCGCCGGGATGAACCACGCGGGCGACAGGTGCCCGTGCTGAAAGCTGCGGGTGCCGATCCAGCCGGAAATCACCGCGAGGGTCAGCACGCCCTGAAGCGCCGCGCCCGCGATCCACAGGGCACGGGCGAGGGCGGGCCAGTCCGCCAGGGTGGCGATCGCGAGCAGCAGGAGCGAGATCGAGACGGTGGGGAAGAACGCCAGCCGCACCGGGTGTTTCCATTCCGCCGCCACATGGCCCGGATAGCGCAGCGTCTTCAGCCCGTAGCCCGTTGCCACCGCGACGAACAGCACGATCGAGAGCCCCCGCGCCACATCCGACATCCCGCTGCCCCAGCCGAACGCACGTTCGGCGCCGTGCAGGGCCAGCGTCAGCCCCAGCATCCCCATCACCATCGCGAAGAAGGTGATGGGGTATTCTTCCAGCCGGTTGTGCGCCGCGCTGCCGGGAATGTCTGAACTGCTCATGAGAGCCTCCTAGAGATCAGAGCTTGTATCACCCTTGCCGCGCATCAGCGATTGCAGGGTATAGACGAGGATCGCGCAGCCGATCGCACCCAGAACGGCAACGCCGAGGAACACGATCACATCGACCGGCCCGCCGATGTCGCTGACATGGGAATGGGTCATGACCATCACGAACCACACGGCCGCGACGGCACCAAAGGGCATCGACAGCTGTGCAAGGAAGAATTTGCGCATCGACAGTGACCGGTCGCGGACAAGCACGTAGATATAGGCCAGCGTGACGATCACGGCGGCGGCGACCATGCCCCAGAACAGCCAGAAGCCGAAGATCTCTTCGAACACCGCGATCAGGGTTTGAAACGTCAGGTCTTTCATATCCTCGCCCTCCTCTCAGGCCTTGCCGCGCAGCATGGCGTTATAGGTGGCCTTCAGCGCCACCTCTTTCATCAGCCAGGAAATCCACAGCTCTTCCAGCGGTGCGATCACGCCGGGGAAAGAGGGGGTCAGGTTGTTGTTGTAGTCGAACTCCACCAGCATCGCCCGGCCGATACGGGTGATCAGGGGGCAGGAGGTGTAGCCGTTATAAAGCTCGTCGCTGTCCTTTCCTTCGATCTGGGCCACAAGCTGTTCCTCGACCACGGGCACCTGCCACTTGACCGAGGCCGCCGTCTTGCCCTTCGGCACCCCGGCGATGTCGCCCACCGCGAACACCTCGGGATAGCGGCGGTGGCGCAGCTTGTACTGGTCCACCTCGACCCAGCCCTGGCCGACCCATCTGTCGGCCCAGGGCAGGGGGGAGTTGATCACCACGTCGGGCGCGCGCATCGGCGGGATCACGTTGGTGAAATCATAGGGCATTTCCACATCGCCCTCGGGCGTGGCGAAGGTGGCGATCTTCTTGCCGGGGTCGATAGCCTTCATCACGTGGTTGTAAACGGTGTTGAAGCCGCGATCCTCATAGAGCATCCGCACCTTTTCATTCACGATCGGAACCGAGAACAGGCTGCCGCCATGCGCCGCATAGTTGATTTCGACCTTGCCGCGTGTGCCCTTTCTGCGGGCGTAATCGTCGGTCAGGAAGGTGTATTTCAACGGCGCACCGGCGCATTTCATTTCCGTCGCCGGGCGGGTGAACAGGCCGATGCCGCCCTCGTCGGTGAACCTGTCCATCAAGGCCCAGGTCTTGGCGGCGTAATCCGGCCCGGCATAGACAGAGCCGATGCCCTCGCGGCCGACCAGATCCAGCGACATGCCCTCGATCTGATCATAATCCAGTGTCAGCCCGGTGGCGACGATCAGATAGTCATAGGCCACTTTCTGACCCGACGCGGTGGTCACGATCTTGGCCTCGGGGTCGATCTCCGCTGCCGGTTCCTCGATCCAGCTTGCGCCTTTCGGAAGCCAGCCGCCCGTCTCCGACACCGAGTAATCGGCGGGTTTCAGCCCGGCGGCGATCAGGGTGAAGCCCGGCTGATAGAGGTGCTGCTTGCGCCCGTCGATCAGGGTGATGCTGGCCCCCTCCAGCCGTTCCACCAACCGGTTCGCCAGCGCGGTGCCGGCGGCGCCCGCGCCCAGGATCACGATCCTTGCCGATGTCCTGACCTTTGCCGCCTGCGCGGGTGCGCCGGCCGCCGCCAGCGCGAGGCCCCCCGCAGCCAGCCCCAGAAAGGCCCTGCGAGAGGCTGGAATTTGCGTGAGATGGGACATGCGACTCCTCCTGAAAAAGTTTAGTCTTTCCTGCACGTTTTTCGGACGGCTGCTTTGACCCAAGTCAAAACCCGCGTGTTGCTCTGCGCCGATGAGGAGGCGGGGAGGGGGCAATCGACATATGAACATCGTTCATATCAGTGAAGCGCCGAGGTTGACGCCCTGATCCGGATTTTTGCCGCTACACTTGGCATGTCTGATCTCGATCAAGTTTTCGGCATGGCAAATGTTATATCCACAATGGACCATTTGCCGCAAACAGCCTCGAAAGGCCGGTTCCCATGCGATTGACGACCCGCACAAATATCGCCATGCGCGCGCTGATGTACTGCGCAGTGAATGCCGGGCGCGTCGTGCGCAAATCCGATATCGCCCAGGCGTGCAACACGTCAGAGAACCATATGGCGCAGGTGATCAATTCGCTCAGCCGGTTCGGGCTGGTCAAGACCACGCGCGGCCGCCACGGCGGGGTGACGCTGGAACAGCCGGCGGATCAGGTTTTCGTCGGCACGGTGTTTCGCAAGCTGGAGGCCGGTGTGCCCTTTGCCGAATGCTTCGCCAATGACACCAACACCTGCCCGCTGATCGATTGCTGCCGTTTGCGGGGCGTGTTGTCGGATGCGCTGACGGCGTTCTACAGCTCGCTCGACAAGGTCAGCCTTGCCGATCTCGTCGCCGAAAACACCCCTTTGGAACAAGCGCTGCTCTTGCGCTGATCCGGGTTCTGGCTTCTCTTCGCGGTACCGGCATTCTAAAACCGGTGACAATGCGAAGGCGGAGGCCGGGGTGACAGCCAGATCTGACGACATGACCGGAACCTGGGCGGGCGGCAATGCCGCCGCTTTTCTGCGTGGCCTGTTCGATGCCGCGGTTGCCGCCGCTGACCCGATGCTCTGCGTGCCTGCCGCCCTGCCACCGCGCCCTGCGGGACGGGTGGTGGTGATCGGGGCGGGCAAGGCCTCGGCCCGGATGGCCGAAGCGGTGGAACGGGCCTGGGGGCCGGTCGAGGGGCTGGTGATCACCCGCTATGGCTACGGGCGGCCCACCCGGAAGATCGAGATCGTCGAAGCCGCCCATCCGGTGCCTGACGCGGCCGGGCGCGACGCGACCGCGCGGATGCTGGGCCTGCTGGGCGGCCTGGGGCCGGAGGAATTCGTGCTGGCGCTGATTTCGGGCGGAGGCTCGGCCCTGCTGGTGCAACCCGCCGGCGCGATCACCTTGGCGGAAAAGCAGGCGGTGAATGCCGCGCTTCTGGCCTCGGGCGCGCCCATTCTGGCGATGAACACGGTGCGCAAGCATCTTTCGCGGGTGAAGGGCGGGCAGCTGGCGGCGGCGGCCTATCCGGCGCGGATGCTGGCGCTGATGATTTCCGATGTGCCGGGTGATGACCCGGCCTTCATCGCGTCGGGGCCCACGGTGGGCGATCACACCACCCCCGCCGATGCGCGCGCCATTCTGGCGCGCTGCGCCATCACCCCGCCGGCCTCTGTCGCGGCGGTGCTGGGCGGGCCGACGGGCGTGCTGCCCCCCGAGGCGCCGGCGTTGTCGAAGGTGGAAAACCGGGTCATCGCCGCCCCGGCCCAGTCGCTGGACGCGGCAAGGGCGACGGCGGAGACAGCGGGCGCGCGGGTGGAGCTTTTGGGCGACGCGATCGAGGGCGAGGCGCGCGAGGTTGCCATGGCGCAGGCCCGGCGCGCGCTGGACATTTCCGCGGCCATGGCAAAGGGCGACCGGCCGGTGCTGCTGCTGTCGGGCGGGGAATGCACCGTCACGCGGCGGGGCGACGGGGTGGGCGGGCCGAATGCCGAATTCTGCCTGTCGCTGGCGCTGGCGCTGAACGGGGCGGCGGGGATCTTCGCCATCGCCTGCGACACCGACGGGGTGGACGGGGCGGCCGATGTCGCCGGGGCGGTGGTCACGCCCGATACGCTGGCCCGCGCCGCAGCGCTGGGGCTGGACCCGCAGGCGGAGCTTGAGCGCAACCACAGCCACGGCTTTTTCGCGGCGCTGGGCGATCAGGTCGCCCCCGGCCCGACCCTGACCAATGTGAACGATTTCCGGGCGATCATGATCCTGCCGCCCGACGGCTGAGCACCGCGCGGCGCAGACCGTTGCATTGAAGCAAAAGCTGCGAATCAGAACCGGCAACGGCGCGGGAAGGGCTTGTAACCCTTCGGATATTCGGCAAGTTGGGCGGAAATCCGCAAAGTCCGAGCCATGACCAACACTCCGCCGACCCTCAGCGTCAAGCTGGCCGATCTGATCAGCCGCATCTATCCCGATCTCAATCAGGACATCCTGACCACCCAGGTTATCGATGCCTTCTGGCCCGAAGGCAGCAGCCGCCGCAAACGCTCGCGGATGCCGGGCAACCGGTTGTGGTCGTCGGGCGACGCCATGGTCATCACCTATGGCAATTCACTGATCGACGGTGTGCACAAGCCGCTGGACCTGTTGAATGATTTCCTGAACCGCTATCTCAAGGGCAGCGTCAATTCGGTGCATATCCTGCCGTTCTTTCCGTTCACTTCGGATGACGGTTTCGCGGTCACCGATTACCGCACGGTCAACAGCCATCTGGGCGACTGGGCCGATATCCGGCGCATCTCGGATGAATTCACGCTGATGTCGGATCTGGTGCTGAACCATGTCTCGAGCCAGGGCACGTGGTTCAACGAATACCGTCAGGGGCATGAACCGTTCGACAAGTTCTTTTTCGAAGCCACCCCCGAGGATGACCTGAGCAGTGTCGTGCGGCCCCGCACCAGCCCGCTGTTGCGCGAGGTCGAGACGGCGAGCGGCACCCGCCACGTGTGGTGTACCTTCAGCCATGACCAGGTCGATGTGGATTTCCGCAACCCCGAGGTGCTGCTGGAATTCCTGCGCATCATGCGGCTGCACATCGACCATGGCGTGCGGATCATCCGGCTGGATGCGGTGGCCTTCATCTGGAAGGAAATCGGCACCCCCTGCATCCACCTGCCGCAGACTCATGCCATCGTGCAGCTCATGCGCATCCTATGCGATTTCGCGGTCGAGCCGCTGATCCTGCTGACCGAGACCAACGTGCCGAATGTGGAAAACCTGTCTTATTTCGGCAACCGCAACGAGGCGCACGCCGTTTACAACTTCTCGCTGCCGCCGCTGTTGCTGCACGCGCTTCTGAGCGGAACGGCGGAGCATCTCAAGCGCTGGCAGGTGTCGATGCCGCCGGCGCAGCTGGGCTGTGCCTATCTGAACTTCACCGCCTCGCATGACGGGATCGGGATGCGCCCGGCCGAGGGTATTCTGGATACCGAACAGACGCTCAAGGTGATCGACACGGTCAAACGCTTTGGCGGCAAGGTGTCGATGCGCGCGCTGGCCGGTGGCGGCGAGTCGCCCTATGAGCTGAACATCACCTTCTTCGACGCGATGAAAGGCACCTTCGAGGGCGAGGATGAATGGCAGGTCGATCGCTTTCTGTGCAGCCAGACCATCGCCATGGCGCTGGAGGGGATACCGGCCTTCTACATCCATTCGCTTCTGGCCACGCCGAACGATTACGAGGGGGTCGCCAAGACCGGCATCAACCGGGCGATCAACCGTCACCGCTGGGATTACCCGACGCTGCGCGCCCAGCTTGACGATCCCGACAGCCTGCACGCGCAGGTTCTCAGCGGCATGCGGCAGCGGATACAGGTGCGTTGCCGCCAACCCGCGTTTCACCCGAACGCCACCCAGTTCACCCTGCATCTGGACGAGCGTATCTTCGGGATCTGGCGCCAGAGCCTGAACCGCGACCAATCGATTTTCGCGCTGCACAACGTCAGCAAGGACGAGCTGACGGTGCCGCCCTTGTCGATCAACCTGATCGGCGGCGAGCAATGGGTGGATCTGCTGAGCGGAGAGAGGATTTCAGCCGCCGGGCCGGATATCCTGATGCGCCCCTATCAGTGCCGCTGGATCACCAACCGGCCCGCGGGTGAGGGCGCGCTTTAAAGGGGTGTTCTCGCCGGGTGCCCCGAGAGGGCGCAGGAAATCTCGGGCTTCCCGGGCTGGCGCATCACCGGGTCGGTTGTCGCGTCATTCTCAAGCAAAGCGGCAGAATTCAGATTGCATCCAAACCGATATCGAACGCGCAAGATAGATTGCGGCCATGGATCGCGCGGTCGGTGCCCTGAGCCGCCACCCGCAGGGAGATCAGACGCGCGTCGTTCAACGCGAGGAAAGCAACATCGTCTGCGATGCCCCGAGATCGACGTGTTCAGGGCGTGGCGCCAACCCGTGAAATGGCCGAGGAGGTCGCCATGATCGGCACCCGGCAGCTGTTCTATGCCCGCCTGCCCGACGTAAAGGGCACCGCCGGTGGCGTCTCGTTCGTGTTCGATGAGGTAATGCTGGCCAGCCCGGCCCATCGCTGGACCGTCAACCACACCATGGCGGTCGATGAACCGCTAGAGCTTTTCCCCCTCCACACCGCCGAAATTGGTGTCGAAATCGCGGAGACGACCAATGTCCACTAAGAAACTCTCCGATCTGGCCAAGACCATCCGTAGCAAGAATGCCGGAACCGACAAGATCACGTTCGATGTGATCTTCCGCGAATTCGATGCGTATGAATTGGTGAAACGCTCCGGGGCGCTAAGCCGCGAAACGGTGGCTGCAGTTCTGCGAATCGATCCACAGCGGATAACCGATTTCGTCGAATACGATCCGGCCTATGCGATCAAGTTCACGATCCTGCGCGATCGCCCCAGCGGAAGCCCGGGCGACGGTGACATTTTCGGCGCCCAGCAATATGCTCCCTTCCTCGATCTCGAAATCGATACGACTGCATGAGGTAAGGCCATGAAAGATACGCTGCCCACTAAAGACGCTCCCGATATGTCGCGCTTCGATTGGGAGGATGCCTTCCGTCTCGAGGACCAACTCATGGAAGATGAGCGCATGCTGCGCGATGCGGCGCGGGTGTTCGCGCAAGATATGCTTCAGCCGCGGGTGATCGAGGCCTACCGCAACGAGATCAGTGCGCCGGAGCTGTTCCTAGAGATGGGCGAGGCGGGTCTTCTGGGCGCTACCGTGCCCGAGGAATATGGCGGGCTTGGCGCCTCTTACGTCACCTATGGTCTCATCGCGCGTGAGATCGAGCGGGTGGATTCGGGCTACCGTTCCATGATGTCGGTGCAGTCGAGCCTGGTTATCTATCCGATCTACGCCTATGGCAGCGAGGAGCAGCGCCGTAGATATCTGCCTGGCCTGTGCTCGGGAAAACTAGTCGGCTGTTTCGGCTTGACCGAGCCTGACGCCGGCTCCGACCCCGGCTCAATGAAGACCCGCGCCGAGAAGACCGGGACCGGTTATCGCCTGACCGGCAGCAAGATGTGGATCTCTAACAGCCCCTTCGCCGATGTCTTCGTGGTCTGGGCGAAATCCGAGGCTCACGGCGGAAAGATCCGAGGTTTCATTCTTGAAAAGGGCATGAAGGGTCTGTCGGCGCCCAAGGTCGGTGGAAAGCTTTCTTTGCGTGTCTCCACCACCGGCGAGATCGTGATGGACGGCGTCGAGGTGAGCGAAGACGCACTCCTGCCCCATGCCGAGGGATTGAAGGGGCCTTTCGGCTGTCTCAATCGCGCTCGCTATGGCATCGCTTGGGGCGTGTTGGGCGCGGCGGAATTCTGCTGGCACGCCTCGCGTCAATATGGGCTGGACCGCAAGCAGTTCGGGAAGCCGCTGGCACAGACCCAGCTTTTCCAGAAGAAACTGGCCGATATGCTGACCGAGATCACACTCGGGCTTCAGGGTGCATTGCAGGTGGGCCGGCTGATGGACAATGCCCGCGCCGCCCCCGAGATGATCAGCCTGATCAAACGCAACAACTGCGGCAAGGCGCTGGACATCGCCCGTATGGCCCGTGACATGCATGGCGGGAACGGCATTTCCGAGGAATTCCAAGTCATCCGCCACATGCTGAACCTCGAGACGGTAAACACCTATGAAGGCACCCATGATGTACACGCCCTGATCCTCGGCCGCGCACAGACCGGGCTGCAGGCATTTTTCTGATGGGGGGGCCACTCGCTGGGCTGAGGGTCGTCGAACTGGCGCGAATCCTCGCCGGCCCATGGATTGGCCAGATTCTGGCTGATCTGGGGGCCGAAGTAATCAAGGTGGAGGCGCCGGAGGGCGACGACACGCGGCGCTGGGGCCCGCCCTTCATCGAGCGCGAGGGCGACCGGTCGGCGGCTTACTTTTACGCGGCCAATCGGGGCAAGAGTTCTATCACCGCCGATTTCCGAACTGAACAAGGCCGCCGTGCGGTGCGAGAACTGGTCGCCGGAGCCGACGTTCTGGTCGAGAACTTTAAACGGGGCGGGCTGGTGAAATACGGCCTCGACTACGACAGCCTCTCGGCGTTGAACCCGCAACTGATTTATTGTTCGATCACGGGATTCGGCCAGACCGGGCCTTATGCCGACCGGCCCGGATACGACTTCCTAATTCAAGGGATGTCGGGGCTGATGTCTGTCACCGGCGAACCGGACGGACAGCCACAGAAGGTGGGTGTCGCCGTGACCGACATTCTGACCGGTCTTTATGGGGCGGTCGGTATTCTTGCCGCAGTCGAGCAACGCCACACCTCCGGGCGGGGCCAGCATATCGACATGTCGCTTCTCGATTGCGCGGTCGCGTCGATGGCGAACCAGGCGATGAACTACCTCGTCACCGGACAGTCGCCTGTCCGGCGGGGGAACAGCCATCCCAATATCGCACCCTACCAGGTTTTCGCCACGGCTGACGGTCACGTCATCGTCGCAGTGGGCAATGACGGCCAATTCAGCCGGTTCTGCCAAGTGTTGGGGCTGGATCAGCTTCCTGGTGACGCCCGGTTTGCCGCCAATGCCGAGCGGGTGCAGAACCGCGATTTGTTGACCGAGTTGCTTTCGGTTGCAATCGCCGGCTGGAGCTCTGCCCGAATTCTGGAGGCGCTCGAACGCACCAATGTCCCCGCCGGGCCAATCAACACGATGGAACAGGTGTTCGCCGACCCCCAAGTTCTTGCGCGAGGTTTGCGGATCACGCCCGATGGCATCCCCGGCGTTCGCGGCCCCTGGAGGTTTTCGGATGCCGAGCTTTCACTCGCCCGATCAGCACCCGTCCGCGGACGCGGTGGGAAGGCATAGGCGATGCTGGAAAGCGAAGTCATGAAGCGCCGGGATCGCGAATCGGCATTGAAATTATTGAATAAATAACTAAACCGGTATGGTCATGACTGTATGATTATGACGGGCCGCCTGCGATCCTGGGGGCTAACACTACTTTGGCAGAATTTTTTTTGGGCGTTCTGCGATGAGCCTTTCACAATGGGGGCAGCGTCCTGGTGGTGGTCTCGCGAAGGCGTCGAGGATGGCTTGCCTGACGGCTGGCATGGTTGGTTGCGGCGGCGGTCCGGGGATTCTTTTTGGGGTGTATCCCCTTGACGCAAGTAAGCCGATTTGCTATATATGATGCATGGAAAAGAGCAAATCAGCATCCCCCGACTTTAGTGTCCGCGATTTCTTCAAGCGCTTCCCCGATGATGAAGCCTGCCTTGAACACATCTTCCGCGTTCGCTTCGGGGATCGTCACGTTTGCCAAGCCTGCGGTGTTGAAAGCACCTTCCACCGCATGAGCAACCGCCGTGCGTGGGCCTGTGCCGCCTGTGGTGATCATGTCTACCCTACGGCTGGCACCATTTTCCAAGATACCCGGACGCCGCTCCAGGTTTGGTTCTATGCGATCTACCTGTTTGTCACGACGCGGCACGGGGTTTCCGGCAAGGAACTGCAACGTCAACTTGGGGTGACCTATAAGACCGCATGGCGGATCGGTCACAAAATCCGTGAGCAGATGGACAAGCACGACCTGAAAGCCATGCTTCAAGGTCATGTCGAGATTGATGAAGCTTACGTGGGCGGCAAGCGCCCCGGCAAACGTGGGCGCGGTGCCGCTGGCAAAACCATTGTCATGGGCTTCAAGGAACGCGGCGGGCGTCTCGTGACCGAGATTATCCCTGACGTGAAACTGAAAACCCTTCGGGCCGAAACACTCAAAACCGTTGAGGCTGGCTCGACCGTATCGACCGATGAACTCTACAGCTACCGCTTACTGAAAGAGCATGGATATTCGCATGTTGCGGTGAAGCATGGAGCGAAAGAGTGGGCCGTGTATGATGCCGACACCGACACGCTGCACCATACAAACCATGTTGAAAGCTTCTGGCGTCACTTCAAACATTCGATCCGTGGCACTCATGTTTCGATCAGCCAGAAGCACATGCGCCGGTATTTGGACGAGTTCACTTTCCGGGCGAACCATCGCTGGGAAGCGAACCTGATGTTTGATCGTCTTGTAGCGGCGTTTTGATCACAGTAGCGGCTGTTTCATCGAACTCCGCCGCGCTGATCTGGCCGACGCCGCGCGCTTCTTCCTGAGCTATAAACTCTTCTAATTTCCCGGTTTTTTGCGCTTTAGATAGAGATAACATGATGGATTTGCTCCAAGATTCTTGACTTGTAATCTATTGTAGCATAAGAATTTCCGCATGACGAATGGGGCGGCCCGAAAGCCGCCCCACCGTCCCTTTAGCGGGATACCCCACCTTACGGGGGCTGCGAGCGGATAGCCATGAAAGCATCGCACACCGCCCGGAGGGGAGTTAATGGTTCCATAGAACCACCTCCCAGCTAAGTTCCCGGCATCTTCCAGTGCCGGGTCTGGTCTGAGAGGATCAGATGAGTTGTTTGATCGAGTCCTCTAGGTCGTCTCGATCAAAATGTTCTGAGGAAGTGTCACCTTCCCCGGTTTCTGAGCCGCCCTCGGGCGGCTCATTCTCTTCGGAGGGGAGCGAAAACTCTCCCCGACCGACCTTTTTCAAGCGCCCCTCATTCACAAAGCGATACAGGCTCGGCCCGACTTGGGCGTGAACCACGCCAGGCCAATACTTACCGTCAATGAATCCCACCACCTGCGCCGCTGTCGCGGACTGACGTGAAGAAAGGTATTCGCGCGCCATTTCCCACAGTGTAGGAATTCCGTCAGGGCGTGGCGCGCCTGCAGTGGGTTCATCTGTATCACCCTTGCGCTCGACAACGCTTTCTGCTGCACTTGAATTTGGCGTCGTGACATATCGTGCCACAACACTTAGCGCCACCTTGATTTCGCTTCGCTCCTTCTCAAGGTCAGAAATCGTCGCGTCAATCTCGCGCAAACGGTTCACAAGGATGTCGGATGCTGAATGTTCCATGAGTGTCAGATGCGCACTCACGACAGGGGAGTCAATCGTTAATCGTGAGGGCAGAACATTTAGGGCACGGCGTGAAAGGTTCTTTCAGGGGGGGGGGCAAAACTTGCGTCAAGGGGATACACCCCTTCTTTTTTTTCCGTCCCGCGGCCTTGAGGCGGCGGGATTGCAGGAAGGCGTAGGCGATCATCGTCATCAGCGCGTGTCGGTGAATACCCGTCCAGGACCGCCCCTCGAAATGATCGAGACCAAGCTCCTCCTTGAGTTGTTGATGCGCCTGTTCGCAGATCCATCGGGCCTTGACGGCGGCGGCGAGCGCCTTGAGGTTGGTGTCGGCTGGCAGGTTCGAGGCGTAGTATTTCCGCTCGCCGGTCGCACGGCGTTCGCCGATCAGCCAAGCCTCCTCGTCACCCGGCATGGCTTGCACACGGCCATCTGCCATACGATGCCGGTGGCCATCAGCGATGTGGACGCGGGTTGCGGCGAACTGGCAATTCAGCCTGCCTTTGGTCCCTCGTCTCCAGCTGACCTTCCGCCATTTACCGTGATCCAGCATCTGTTCGGCGGAAACGGCAATGCGGTCTGGGAGGTGATATTTGCGGCGTCGGCCGCGCCTGGCCTCGGGAAAGACCAGCCCGACATCTGCCGGATAAACGTTCTGCCGCCGTGACAGGCCGACCGCCCAAGCGAGACCGCGCGCGCTCAGAGCCTGGCGAAAAGGCCCGCTCGATCCGTAACCCGCATCGGCCAGCACACAGCCGAAGCGGACACCCGCAGCCCTCACCCGGTCGATCTCCTCGATGGCAATCGCAGGTTTGCTCAGGGCCGTTTGCCGATCATTCGGCACCCGGGCCCGGGCCATGCGGTCGGGATCGTTGGTCCAGACCTCTGGTAGAAACAGCCGTAACCCCACCGCCACCGGCACCTCGCGGGAGGCCAGCGTTACCGAGACAAGGGACTGACAATTCGCGGTTTTGCCCAGCGATGAGGCATATTGTGGCGCAACCCCGACCGAGCGTTTGCCCTTCTTCGGCAGGCAGGTATCATCGATGACCAGAAAGGCGTCCTCGCCACCAACCAGCCTGTCGGCCTCGGCCAGCAAGGCCGCCTCCAGCGGCGCGCTGTCCCAGACCCCGTCGGCGATGAAATGATGCAGTTGGTCATAGCCGACCGCCCCGTCCCGCGCCGCCATCGGCTGCACGCTCTTGCGATCACCCGGCCCAATGAGCCCGGCAATATAGGCCGGACACATCCGCCCCCGCGTCTTGTGTCCAAGCGCCGCTACAAACGGCGCCAGCCAGGTTTCCAGATCGCTCCGCCAGTTCCCCATAAACCGCCAGCCTCCCTCAAAGCTGGCTCCCTATGAATCACTCAAAACGCCTCCCGTGAATCCGGAGATTATCAGATCAGCAAAATTCTGCCAAAGTAGTGCTAAGCTCAAGGATCTTGGCAGCATACCGGCCGCTGGATGAGCAATCGGGCGGAGAATTCGCATGAGCACCCGGTCCATTTGGGCGCGGCTCTGACTTCGCGCTGCTATCAAGACCGATATGCTCTAGCTTTCATCGTATAGGTTAAGGTTTCGCGATTGGTCGCATCGGGACATCATCCTACAACAACCTTTCGACAAATGTTGCGCCGACTATGCAGCGCAACCGCCGGGCAGGGCAAGCGGGGCGTTCACGAATGCGCGATCATTTCCAGCCTGTCGCAACGCCTGAATATCCGATTTTAAGGGTCACCCCGTCGTGGGTAGATTGTGGGGGAGATGTTCGACTTTTTGGAGTATTGAGTAAAATCAATATCTTACAAAGCGAAGTGGCAGCCCGTAGGGGAATCGAACCCCTCTTTCCAGGTTGAAAACCTGGCGTCCTAACCGATAGACGAACGGGCCATGCCTTGGCGTGACGCGGTAATTAGGGAAATTGAGCGGGGGGCGCAAGGGGGTTTTTCGAATTATTGCGCGAATTTCCAATGTACCTGAGAGCGTCGTCGCGCGGCAGGTTCAGGCCCGCCGCAGGGTGTCGGAACGCGGGCGTGGGCAGGCTCCGATCTGCGTCCCGCGTTCAGGCCGGGGCCGCGTCTTCCAGGCGCAATTGCGGCCGCTGCCGCCCGCCCCAGGTGTTGATCTCCAGCCGCCCGGCAAGGTGAAAGCGCGCGCCGCCGTGCTGCTCCAGCATCGGGCCGAGCCCGGTGTCGAAGGCGCCAAAGGCGATGGCGTCAATCCGGGTGCCGAGCCCGTCGCCGAAGCTGATCTTCAGATGGCTGTCGCCGACGCGCTTGGCAAAGGCGATCTGCACGTCGGGAAAGGCGAAGCGCGGCGCCGGCGCGCCCGCGCCAAAGGGGCCCGCCGCCTCGATCTGGCTGATCAGCTCCACCGTGGCGGCGCCGGGCATCAGAACCCCGTCGAGCCGCAGGTCGGCGGGGCCGGCGGTACCGGCGCCCTGTTTGTGCAGCAGCTCGGCCAAGCGCGCCATGGCCGGTTCCAGCTTGTCGCGCGCCACGGTCAGGCCGGCGGCCATCTTGTGCCCGCCGCCGCGAAGCAACAGCCCCTCAGCCGCGAGCCGCTGGATCGACGCGCCCAGATCGACCCCGGAAACGGAGCGGCCGGAGCCCTTGCCCTCGTCCCCGTCCAGGCCGATGACGATGGCCGGGCGGTTGGTGGCCTCTTTCAGCCGCGAGGCGACAATGCCGACCACGCCGGGATGCCAGCCTTCGCCTGCGGCCCAGACAAGCGGCCCGTCCAGCCCCCGAGTTTCAGCCTGCGCCAGCGCGGCGTCGCGCACGGCGGCCTCGACCTCGCGCCGTTCGGTGTTGAGCTGATCCAGCCGCTCGGCCAGCGCGGCGGCCTCGGCCGGATCGTCGGTGGAGAGCAGCCGCGCCCCCAGATCGGCCTTGCCGATGCGCCCGCCGGCGTTCACCCGCGGCCCCAGCAGAAAGCCCAGGTGATAGGGCGTGGGCGCGGTATCCATCCGCGCCACATCGCCAAGCGCCACGAGACCGGGGCGCTGGCGCCGGGCCATCACCGTCAGCCCCTGGCGTACCAACGCGCGGTTGACGCCGGTCAGAGGCGCCACATCGGCCACGGTGGCCAGCGCCACGAGATCGAGAAAGCCGAGCAGATCCGGGCCCTTGCGCCCCGCGATGCGCAGTTGACGCCCGGCCTCGACCAGCATCAGGAACACCACGCCGGCCGCGCAGAGATGCGCCAGATCGCCGGTTTCGTCCTGCCGGTTGGGGTTCACCACCGCCAGCGCGGGGGGCAGGGTTTCGCCACCCAGGTGATGATCCAGCACTACCACATCGGCCCCCCGCGCCGCCGCGATCGGCTCATGGCTGAGCGTGCCGCAATCGACGCAGATGATCAGATCGTGATCCCGTGCCAGCGCCTGCATCGCGGGCACGTTGGGGCCATAGCCTTCATCGATCCGGTCGGGGATATAAAGCGTGGCGTCGCGGCCCATCTGCCGCAGCCAGCTCAGCAGCAGCGCGGCAGAGGCGCCGCCGTCCACGTCATAATCGGCGAAGACCGCGATACGTTCGTTCCGGTCCACCGCGCGCAGGAACCGTTCGGCGGCGCGGTGCATGTCGCGCAGCGTCAGCGGGTCGGGCAGCAGATCGCGCAGGGCAGGGGCCAGGAAAGCCTCTGCCTCGTCCGGGGCCACGCCCCGGCGGGTCAGGATGCGGCAGACGGCGGCGGGCAGGCGGGTGATCTGTTCCATCGCCTGCGACAGCCGGTCATCCTCGCCGCTGGGGCCGACCCAGCGCCGGCCGGTGGCCGAGCATTCGACATTCAGGAAGGCACGCCCGGTCATGAAGCGGCGCCAGGCCACGCCGGGCGCCCCTCAGGCGCTCGCGGGCTTTCCTCGCGCAGATCCGCGAAGACGCCCGCCTGGCCGGATGCGCGCGCGGGGCGGATCACTTCACCGGGTTGCGATAGATCATCCGGCGGACCGAGCCGGTTTTGGAGCGCATCAGGATGGTTTCCGTGGTCAGATAGCCCGGCTCGCGCTTGATGCCCCTCACGATCGACCCGTCCGTCACGCCGGTGGCGGCAAAGATCACGTCCTGCGTGACCAGTTCGTCGCGCGAATAGATACGGTCCAGATCGGTGATCCCGGCCTTGGCGGCGCGGCCGCGTTCATCATCGTTGCGGAACAACAGTTTGCCCCACATCTGCCCGCCCATGCATTTCAGCGCCGAAGCGGCCAGCACGCCTTCGGGCGCCCCGCCCGAGCCCATGTACATGTCGATGCCGGTAATCTCGGCCTCGGCGCAATGGATCACGCCGGCCACATCGCCATCGGTGATCAGGCGGATCGCGGCGCCGGTTTCGCGCAGCTCGGCGATCATGTCTTCGTGGCGCGGGCGCTCCAGCACGCACAGTGTGATGTCGCTCATCGCGCAGCCGCGCGCCTTGGCCAGTGCGGCGACACGCTCGGATGGCGACATCTCCATCGACACGACGTCTTTGGGATAGCCCGGCCCGATCGCCAGCTTGTCCATATACACGTCCGGCGCGTGCAGCAGCGTGCCGCGCGGCGCCATCGCGATGACGGTCAGCGCGTTGGGCATGTCCTTGGCGGTCAGGGTGGTGCCTTCCAGCGGGTCCAGCGCGATGTCGACCGCAGGGCCGGTGCCCGAACCGACCTCTTCGCCGATATAGAGCATCGGCGCCTCGTCCCGTTCGCCCTCTCCGATAACGACGACGCCCTGGATATCCAGCTTGTTGAGCTGGTCGCGCATGGCATTCACCGCGGCCTGATCGGCGGCCTTCTCGTCGCCATGGCCGACCAGACGGGCCGAAGCCATCGCTGCGGCTTCGGAAACGCGGGCCAGACCCAGCGAGAGCATGCGGTCATTGAAATCGATGGGTTGCGACATGATGAAATCCTGTGACGTGAAAGCGGTTTGCCCATACACCTAGCCGGTGACGGGGGGGTGACACAAGGCGCGGGTCAGAGCGTTTCGGTGCGAATGGCCACAGGGTGCCCCACGACAACACCGGTGGCTGCGAAACCGCCCATTGCGTGATCCAGCGCGTCGCGCGTTGTCTTGTGGGTGACGATCAGCACCGGGGCGGTGGTGTCGGCATGGTCGTACTGGCGCATCCGGTCGATCGAAATCCCGGCCTCGCCCAGCACCGTGGCCACCTTGGCCAGCGCGCCGGGCTTGTCCTGCAGCACCATCCGCAGATAATAGGGCGCGGCGGCGGTGGCCCTGGCCGGGATCGGCGCGGCCAGCGTGGCCGCCGGTTGTCCGAAGGTGGAAAGGCGGATCCCGCGCGCGATGTCCAGCACATCGGACATCACCGCCGAAGCGGTGGGGCCTTCGCCCGCGCCGGCGCCGCGCAGCACGATCTGGCCCGACGCATCGCCTTCCAGCACGACCATGTTGGTGGCGTTCTCAAGCTGGCCCAGCGGCGAGCCCGCGGGCACGAGGCAGGGCGACATGCGCTGTTCCAGCCCCCGGCCCGTCATCTGCGCCACACCCAGAAGCTTGATGCGGAAGCCCATATCGGCGGCATGGCGGATATCGTCGATCGAGATCCGCTCTATCCCCTCCAGTTCCACATGATCGAAGGCCACGCGGGTGCCAAAGGCGATGGAGGCCAGCAGGGCCAGCTTGTGACCCGCGTCGATGCCGCCCACGTCCAGCGTCGGGTCGGCCTCGAGATAGCCAAGCGCGCTGGCCTCTTCGAACACCTCGGCATAGGGCAGGCCGGCGTTTTCCATCCGGGTCAGGATATAGTTGCAGGTGCCGTTCATCACGCCCATGACGCGCAACATCCTGTTTCCGGCCAGCCCTTCTGTCAGGGCCTTGACCACCGGGATGCCGCCGGCCACGGCCGCCTCGAAACGGATCAGCGCGCCCCGCGCCTCGGCCGCTTCGGCCAGTGCCTGACCGTGGGTCGCCAGCATCGCCTTGTTGGCGGTGACCACATCCTTGCCCGCGGCGATGGCGGCCTCTGTCGCGGCCTTGGCCGGCCCGTCGGCGCCGCCCATCAGTTCGACGAACACGTCCACATCGTCACGGGTGGCCAGCGCCACCGGATCATCCTCCCAACCATAGTCCGAAAGATCAACGCCCCGGTTCTTGCCGCGGGTACGGGCCGAGACCGCCGAAATCTCGACCGGCCGCCCGGCGCGGGCGGCCAGCAGACCGGCATGGTTCTGAATGATTTTGACGACGCCGGTGCCGACGGTGCCAAGCCCGGCAAGGCCGAGCCGCAGGGGGGTGGACATGAGGGAAACTCCTGCAGATGTGCCGCGATCGACCGGGTGTTAGCGTGTTGCGGCGGGGCTTGCAACGCGGCTGCGCCTAAAGCGCATGACGTGATACCGCGTCCAGCAGCTGTCGGCGTTCGGTCCGGCTAAGAACGGGGCCGCCCAGGGCGCGGGCCCTGCGGCGCAGCGTTTCGGCGCGGGCGGCAAGGCGGGCGCCTGTCTCATCGTCGGTTTGCACCTGCGCCGCGTCTGCCAGCACCGCATCCATCGGCTGGATCGCGGGGAAGGGGGCGTTCTTGGCGCCCTCGCCGACCGCCGCCGTGATCTGGGGAAACCGCGCGCAACTGCCGAGAAGGCACAAAAACAGGAAGAACGTGGCGCGGGGCATGATGTCCATTGGCGAAACCTGCGTGACCTTAGCCCGCCCCGGGGGGCGCGGGCAAGGCGATGCTGCCCGGCCATCGGCGCAGGTGTGCCGGAACATCGCGCAAGGCCGGGGCGGGCGTGCGCCGGGCTTTGCGGGAATCGCCGGGGCAGGCAGAATGGGGGCATTGTTTCGGGAGATTTCAGATGGCCGCACCTTTTTCAGCCGCCGAATGGCAACGCATCAACATGACGCTCGAGGCCGGCCCGGCGGCCTATGGCATGCCCGAACGGCGCGCGGGATCGGTTGTTCTGGCCTCGTGGAACATCCGCAAGTTCGGCGCGCTCGCCGATGGCACCGGGCCGAAGAAAAGCCCCGGCGCCTTTGCGATGATTGAACGGTTCTGCCGGGAATGCGACCTTGTGGCGATACAGGAGGTGCAGAGCGATACCGGCTCGATCTACGCGCTGCGCGACCGGCTGAACGCGGCGGGGGGCGCCTATGCGCTGGTGATTTCCGACGTGACGGGCCGGGCGCCGACGCGCAATCGCAAGGGCATGGCCGAACGCAGCGCGTTTCTGTTCAATACCGCGCGGGTGCGGCGCGGCGATCTGGCGTCGGATCTATCCTATGACCGTACCGCGATCCTGTCCAACATCAACGCGGCGATGGCGACCTCGATCGCCAATCAGCTTGGCGAGACGGCCGATCCGGGGTTTCTGGACCGTGCCCTGCACTGGATCAGCGGCACCACCCGGCTGGCCGCCGACCGGCTGGATAATTTCGTGCAGTTCATCCGGTCGCCGCATCTTGTGGAATTCGTGATCGACGGGCCGCAGGGCAGCTACGCGTTCTATTGCGTCAACGCGCATCTGGTGTCGGGCAAGAACAAGCGCGAGCGCGAGCAGGAATTCTTTGCCCTGCTCGAATGGCTGCTGATCGACAGCGCGCAGACGGTGGTGCGGGATGGCAAGATCTATCTTCTGATGGCCGATCTGAACCTTGATTTCGAATCCAGCCTCGACCGTCGCAGACGGGGGATCGAGACCTACATCACCGACCTGAACGCCGAGAGGGGGCTGACGGCCAAGGTGAATTTTCCGTTCCTGGACGGTGGCCTGCACACCAATGCGCGCAAGGACGAAACCTTTGACCATATCGCCTGGGTCGCGCTGGACGACCGGCTGCCGCGCGGGCGGCACAACGGGCTGGCCGGCACGCTGGGCCCCGACGGGTTCGACTATGGCATGTTCGATTTCACCCGGCTGTTCGTCGAGGCCGGGCCGGGGCGGGGGCCGGATGGCGCGCCTGAATACGCCCGGTTCGAGCATGATTTTTCCGATCACATGCCGATCTGGCTGCGCCTGCCGCTGCCCTCTGATACCCAGCACCGGTTCGTCGTCGGGTGAACGCCCTCTCGATCTTTCGCGCGGCGGCGGCTAAACCGGCGGCGGACCTTTCAGGAGACCCCGATGACCAAGGTGCTTGCCACCGTTTCCGCCTCTTTGCCGCGCCGCGTGTTCGGCATCGGTGTTCTGCTGCTTTTGGGCGGTGTCGTTCTGTACATCGGGCTGGCGCGCCCGCATGACGCGCCGGGCTGGCAGGTCTTCATGCTGGTGTTCGGCATCCTGATGCTGTGGCTGGCCGAGATGATGCGCCGGGCAACGGGGCGCGGGCTGCGGCTGACCGAAGAGGCGCTTGTCGATGATGCCGGGCGCGAGCTGGCGCGGATCGATCAGATCGAGGCGGTCGAGCGTGGCACTTTCGCGATGAAACCGACCAACGGCTTCGTGCTGCACCTGAAGACGGCGCCGGGGCGGGCCTGGGCGCCAGGCATGTGGTGGCGGCTGGGGCGGCGTGTCGGCGTCGGCGGCGTGACCGCCGCCGGCCAGACCAAGTTCATGGCCGAAATCCTGACCGCGCGGCTGCATGAACGCGCGCAGGCGGACGAGGCTTAGCCCCAGGGGATCGTCGCCATGAAGCGCGGGCGGGTCACCACGGTATTCTCGAAGCTGCGCTGATCCAGCCCGACGTTGAACGCGGGCGTATAGGTGACGAAAGTTTCGACCAGGATAACCCGGTCGCCCGCCGGCATGATCGGGATCACGTCCAGATAGGATGACAGATCGCCATCGGTCAGGGGGGCAAGTGTTCCGGTTCCGTAAGACCAATCCCGCGTCATCACGCGGGAGGCATCGTTATTGGCGCAATTGTCCGCGCAGCGGACGATCGTCACCCGGATGCGGGAATCCGTTCCGTGCCCGGTGGTCAGATAATCATAGGTGTTGGCCAGCCCCTGGATATAGAGGGCATTGACCGGCGCGGTTTCGCGGCTGAGCATGTCGCTGATCGTATAGGCGGCCTTCTGGTTGACGTTCTTGGCGTCATAGGCATCGAAGAAGGCCAGGCTGCCGACATAGGTCCAGACCAGCACCGGCAGGGTCATCACCGCTTCTGCGGTGATCGTGGCGTCTTCTTCGGCGATGAAGCGGCGCAGGCGTTTGCAGATTGTTTCCATCATCGCTCAGGTTCCCGTTCCCGGCTCGTTCACGAACCCGGAGGTTGCGATCAGCGGAAAGCCGTCGCCGACGTTTTCTTCGAGAAGCAGCGCCAGCGCGGTGCCCGGAAACACCGGATCAACCATCGCGCAGGCGCGCACGATCATCATTTCGTTCTGCGTGCCCGCCGTGAAGGTCACCACCGGCTGAACATCGGCGCCGCGGTTGACACAGGTGGCGGCCGGGTTCGGCAGGGTCCAGCTTGCCCGGTTGACCGGTGTCAGTTCCAGCATCAGCTCGGACGAGCAGTTGGAGATCAGGTTGCCCAGATGGCTGCAGATCTCGGATTTCAGCAGGTCGGCATCCAGGTTCGGCCAGGTGCCCAGCCTAAGGTCGCGCACCGTCATATCTACCGCGCGTTCCAGAAACGCCTGGCGGGTCATCAGGATCGCAAGTTCGAAACTGGACAGGAACAGCGTCATGAACACCGGGAACATGATCACGAACTCCATCGTGGCTGTGCCGTCTTCGCGGCGCAGCAGGCGCTTTGCCCGGCGGCCGATCCGCCCTGCGAATGTCATCAGGCCGTGGCTCATTGGGTCAGTCTCAGCTGGTTGATCGAGCTGGCGATGACGCCGAAAATCTCGGCCAGGTTGCTGCCGTTGGCGGGAAAGTAGTGGCCCGGCGTGCTGGCACATTGCGACATCACGTTGTCGGCGTCCCCGGACACTTCGAAGCCGATCGTATAGACGATCACGCCCTGTTGCTTGGCTGCCGAGCAGATGTCCTGAAGCCGGGCGTTTTTCGTCGAGGTGCCGTTGGCAGCCACCGGATCCTCCAGCCAGCTCCACTGCGCGTACCAATCGGTCGGGAAGCGCTCCCACACCGCCTGATAGTTCATCTGCACCGCGGCGCCGGGCTGATTGATCACCTGTTCCTCGGTCGTGGTCGTGCAGCGATAGCCGCGCCACCAGGTCCAGGTGCAACTGGTGTTGGTCACGGTCACGACCTCACCATCGGCATCGCCGAATGGAAAGTCGTTCCAGGTGCCGTCGTGGGTGTAATAGTATTTCCCGGTTGCGGCTTTGTAGATCGAAAAGTGGTTAGAATAGTTCGGATCGGTATTGCGATACACCTCTGACAGGCCCGAACGATAGCCATCCTTCAGGTAATGCTGGTCGGTGTTGACGCCATCGGTCATCAGCACCACGACCTTCATCGAATATTCCTGGGTATAGTCATAGGGCCGGCCGGCGAAGGCCGCGTCCACCACGGGGGTGCCATTGCCCGAATTCTCGGTTGTCAGGGTCTGGATCGCGGGGCGCAGCGTCGGGTCCAGCAGGGCCGCGCCCCATTTCATCCCCAGATCGATCGAGGTGTTGCCTCCGGCCGAAAGCTGGTTGATTGCCGTGAAGACGTCATTGTGGTCTTCCATGAACGGCTTGACCTCGCGCCAGCTGTCGGTGCGGCAGGTCCAGGACGACGGATAGTAGTTCGACGAATTCCAGGGATCGAAATGCCCGGTGCGCGACAGCTCTACCTGCGGGTCGAGCGCGGTCACGTGGAATTCGGAGCCTGAGAATGTCACGCAATCCGAGCTTTGATGCTCGTTCGACACGTTCAGCTTGTCCAGCAGGGTGGAGCCGACGGTGACCTGTTCGGCATAGGGCACGAGGGAGATCGAAACCTTGCCATCCTCGACGGTGCAGGGTTCGTTGGAATTGCGCTCTGCGTTCGGGTTGCACTGCATGTAATATGAGAAATCCTTGGCGGCTTCGCGCAGCTCGTAGATTTTCGTGGACCCGCTGCTCGACGACCAGCCCATGGAACCCGACACGTCGACGACAAGAGAGATCTCGAGATCGGTGATGCCTTCTTCGGCGGTGCTGGCCCCGCCCGATACGATCCGGTCGACGCCGAGCATCGACATGAACAGCGTATCAACCTCTGTCGAGGCGGTTGCCGACACCCGGCGGAAACTCAACTGCCCGGCGGCGGTGGAATGTGTCACGACGATGGAGTCCGCGTTCAGGTATTGCGCCATTCCGGCCTTGTCGAAATAGTCGATGACCACGGATCTGGCGTCTTCGGTCTGGTTCAGATCGGCGGCGGCCAGCACGGCGCGGTCCAGCGTGTTCTGGATGGTGGTACGGGTGTATTCGGCGCGCATCGTGTCGATTGCGAGGCCGCTGGCCATCAGCATCAGGATCAGAAGAAAGAGGCCGAACAAGATCATCGAACCGTCTTCGTCACGCCGGAAACGGTTCAGCCGCCCCGACCAGGCAGACCGTGCGCGTTTCAACATTACAAAAGTGCTTCTTTTTTCAATCCGAAGCGACATCATACTCGTCCTTTTTCAACTTCGCCCGCACAATGAAACACAATGGATGCGGACGTCGGCCCCGCCTTCTAACGCTTGGTGTGGCGGAAAATTACGGCCGAACTGTGGCGCACTCGGGGCACTGTCGCAAAGCCGGGGCCAGTTCCGCGCCGGGTGCGATCACTGCGCCCCGGGGGGAAACAAATGCAAGGCTTTCAGCACTTTGCTGCCCCAGTTCAAGCTATCCTTAACGAAATTTCGGGTGGTGCTATGGAAAACAGGCCCTAGGCTCGGTCAGACCGAGTCGCGATACAATGCGCCTGCCTGTGGGAGGGATAAAATGGCCGGAACGAACGAGCCGAGCTTTCGGGAATCTGTGGATCTGATGTTCAGCCAGGCCGTGGCGCGGATGGACCTGCCGCCGGGGCTGGAGGAAAAGATCAGGGTGTGCAACGCCACCTATACCGTCCGGTTCGGGGTGCGGCTGCGCGGGCAGCTTCACACGTTTACCGGCTACCGTTCGGTGCATTCCGAACATATGGAGCCGGTCAAGGGCGGCATCCGCTATGCCACCGAGGTCAATCAGAACGAGGTCGAGGCGCTGGCGGCGCTGATGACCTATAAATGCGCGCTGGTGGAAACGCCGTTCGGTGGCTCCAAGGGGGGGCTGTGCATCAACCCGCGGGACTGGGACGAGCACGAGCTGGAGCAGATCACCCGCCGGTTTGCCTATGAGCTGATCAAGCGGGATCTGATCAGCCCCAGCCAGAACGTGCCGGCCCCCGACATGGGCACCAGCGAGCGCGAGATGGCCTGGATCGCCGATCAGTACAACCGGATGAACACCACCGACATCAATGCCAATGCCTGCGTCACCGGCAAGCCGCTGCATGGCGGCGGCATCGCCGGCCGGGTCGAGGCGACGGGGCGGGGCGTGCAATACGCGCTGCACGAATTTTTCCGCCACCCCGAGGATATCGCCACCGCGGGTCTGTCGGGCACGCTCGAGGGCAAGCGGATCATCGTTCAGGGGCTGGGCAATGTGGGCTACCACGCCGCGCAGTTCCTTTCGGTCGAGGACGGCGCCAGGATCACCGGCATCATCGAGCGTGACGGCGGGCTGTTCAATCCGGATGGCATGAATGTGGATGCGGTGGCGCATTGGATCCGCGTCAACGGCGGGGTGCAGGGGTGCCCCGAAGGGGCCTATCTGGCCGATGGGGCGGTGCTTCTGGAAGAGGAATGCGATATCCTGATTCCCGCTGCGGTCGAGGGGGTCATCAACCTGGGCAATGCCGCGCGGGTGAAGGCGCCGCTGATCATCGAGGCGGCGAACGGCCCGATCACCGCCGGCGCCGATGCGGTTCTGCGCGGGCGCGGCGCCGTGATCATTCCCGATCTCTACGCCAATGCCGGTGGTGTTACGGTATCCTATTTCGAATGGGTCAAGAACCTGTCGCATATCCGCTTTGGCCGGATGCAGCGCCGGCAGGAAGAGGCGCGCCACAAGCTGATCGTGGATCAGCTTGAAACCCTGTCGGAGGCGCTGGGCAACACGTGGTCGCTGACACCACATTTCAAGGAGCGCTACCTGCGCGGGGCCGATGAGCTGGAGCTGGTGCGCTCGGGGCTCGATGACACGATGCGCACCGCCTATCAGTCGATGCGCGAGGTCTGGCACGGGCGCGAGGATATCCCGGATCTGCGGACGGCGGCCTATGTCGTGGCCATCACCCGCGTCGCCGAAAGCTACCGGGCGAAGGGGCTGTAACGCGCACATGGTCCGAATGCGACATCCGGCGGCGCAAAACAGCGCAAATGGACGTTGCGGTATCGGGGCGGAGTTGTTCTTCTGAACTCCGGTGATCCGGAGATGCGCATGGGTTTTTCAGGCTTCAGAGTGTTCCGCGAAGGGCTGCGCGGCAACAGGGGCTGGGCGCGGCAATGGCGCGACCCCGAACCGAAGCCGGCCTATGACATCGTGATCGTCGGCGGCGGCGGCCACGGGCTGGCGAGCGCCTATTACCTGGCCCGGAACCACGGGCTGGGCAATATCGCGGTGCTTGAAAAAGGCTATCTTGGTGGCGGCAACGTCGGCCGCAACACCACGATCGTGCGCGCCAATTATTTCCTGCCGGGCAATTCCGAATTCTACAGCCATTCGCTGAAGCTGTGGGAGGGGCTGGAGCGCGAGCTGAACTATAACGTGATGCATTCGCAACGCGGCATCATCAACCTGTTCCATTCCGATGGCCAGCGCGATGCCTTCGCCCGGCGCGGGAATGCGATGATCAATCAGGGCGACGATGCGGTGTTGCTCGACAGAGAGGGGGTGCGCGCCCATGTGCCCTATCTCGATTTCGAGCAGACCCGCTTTCCCATCCACGGCGGCCTTTTGCACCCGCGCGGCGGCACGGCGCGGCATGATGCGGTGGCCTGGGGCTTTGCCCGCAGGGCCGATCGGCGCGGGGTGGACCTGATCCAGAACTGCGAGGTCACCGGGATTGATATCGTAGGCGGACGGGTAACCGGTGTGCAGACCACGCGCGGTGCGATCCGGGCCGGCAAGGTCGGCGTTGTCGTGGCCGGGCGGTCGGGGCAGGTGGCGGCGATGGCCGGGCTGCGCCTGCCGGTCGAAAGCCATGTGCTGCAGGCCTTCGTGACCGAGGGGCTGAAGCCGGTGATCAATCAGGTCGTGACGTATGGCATGGGCCATTTCTACATCAGCCAGTCCGACAAGGGTGGGCTGGTGTTCGGCGGCGATCTGGATTTCCACGCCTCTTACGCCGCGCGGGGCAACCTGCCCGCGGCCGAACATGTGATGGAGGCGGGCATGACCCTGATGCCGATGATCGGCAAGGCGCGGGTGCTGCGCAGCTGGGGCGGGATCGTGGACATGACGCCCGATGGCTCCCCCATCATCGACAAGGCACCGGTCGAGGGGCTGTTCCTGAACTGCGGCTGGAACTACGGCGGGTTCAAGGCGGTGCCGGCCTCGGGCTGGGCGATGGCGCATCTGATGGCCACCGGACAGCCCCATGCCACCGCTGAACGCTTCCGGCTGGACCGTTTCACCACCGGCCATCTGCTGGACGAAGAAGGCACCGGCAGCCAGCACAACCTGCATTGAGGAGGGCGGGATGAGGATAATCTGCCCCCTGTGCGGGGCGCGCGACCGGCGCGAATTCACCTATCTGGGGCATGAGGCCTATCTTCACCGCCCCGCTGCGGATGCACCGCCGGAGGCGTGGGATGAGTATCTGCATCTGCGCGACAACCCGGCCGGGCCGACCCGCGACTTGTGGTATCATGAGATGGGGTGCGCGGCCTGGCTGCTGGTCGAGCGCAATACCGTGACGCATGAGGTGCTTTCGGCGGTGCTGGTCCACGACGTGGCGGAGGGCGGCGCATGAGGGTTCCGGGCAAGGGCCGCGTCAACCGCCGCATCACGGTGCCCTTCACCTTCGACGGCAGGCGGCTCTACGGCCATGAGGGCGACACGCTCGCCTCGGCCCTGATGGCCAATGACGTGCGGCTGGTGGCCCGGTCGTTCAAGTACCACCGCCCGCGCGGCATTTTCAGCGCCGGCTCGGAAGAGCCGAACGCGCTGGTGACCATCGGGCACGGCGCCGCGGCCATCCCGAACGTGCGCGCGCCCGTGCAGGAACTGTATGAGGGTCTCGAGGCGCGCAGCCAGAATGCCTGGCCCGGCCTGCGCCACGATCTGCTGGCGGTCAATGATCTCTTCGCGCCGTTCCTCGGGGCGGGGTTCTATTACAAGACATTCATGTGGCCGCGGGCATTTTGGGAAAAGCTCTACGAACCCGCGATCCGCCGGGCGGCGGGGCTGGGCGCCTTGTCGGGGCTGCACGATGGCGCGCGCTATGACAAGGCTTTCGCCCATTGCGATCTGCTGGTGATCGGCGGTGGCCCGGCCGGGCTGATGGCCGCCCTCGTGGCGGGCCGGGGCGGGGCCGATGTCATCCTGGCGGACGAAGATCACAGCTTTGGCGGGCGCCTGAAGGGCGAGGTGGAAGAGGTGGACGGCCAGCCGGGCCATGCCTGGGCGGCGGGCGCCGTGGCCGAGTTGATGGCGCTGCCCAACGTGCGGCTGATGCGGCGTACCACCGTGACAGGCGCTTATGATCAGGGAACCTTCGGCGCGCTGGAGCGGGTGGGCCTGCATCTCGCGCGCCCGCATCCTGACGCGCCGATGGAAACCTTCTGGCGGATCGTGGCGAAACGCGCGGTGCTGGCCACGGGCGCGTTGGAACGGCCCATCGCCTTTGCCGGAAATGATCGGCCGGGCATCCTGCAGGCCGGGGCCGCGCGCACCTATCTGAACCGCTGGGGCGTTGCGCCGGGGCGCCGGATCGCGGTGTTCACCAATAATGACAGCGGCCACCGCACCGCCCGCGACATGGCGCTGGCCGGAGTCGAGGTGGCAGCGGTGATCGATGCGCGCGAAGATGTGGTGGCAGCCGGTGACTTTCCGGTGTTCGCCGGCGCGCGCGTTACGGCCACGGCCGGGCGGCTGGGGCTGGCGCAGATCACTCTGCGGGACGCGACGGGGCGCAACGTGTCGCTTGAGTGCGATTGCCTTGCAGTTTCGGGCGGCTGGAACCCTTCGGTCCACCTGAGTTGCCACATGGGCGCAAAGCCGATCTGGCGTGAAGACATCGCCGCCTTCGTTCCGCCAGAGGATGCGGTGCCCGGGATGGTGGCCGTCGGCGCGGCGAACGGCGATTTTTCCACCGCCGCCTGTCTGGCCGCCGGCGCGCGGGCCGGCGGCGAGGCTCTTGCCGCGCTCGGCCTGAAGGCCGCGCCGGCCGATGTTCCGAAGGCAGGGGATGGCACCTATGATATCGCGCCGCTGTGGCATGTGCCGGGCAAGGGCCGCGCCTGGCTCGATTTCCAGAACGATGTGACGGTGAAGGATGTGGTGCTGGCCGCGCAAGAGGGGTTCGCCTCGGTCGAGCATATGAAACGCTACACCACGCAGGGCATGGCGCCCGACCAGGGCAAGAACTCCAACATCGGCGCCCTGGCGGTGCTGGCCGATGCCACCGGGCGCACGATCCCGCAGACGGGCACCACCACCTATCGGCCTCCCTTTACACCGGTTTCGATCGCCGCTTGGGGGGCTGGCGGGCAGGGAAAGGAATTCGCGCCCGAGCGTTTCACCACGGCGCACCAGCCGACGGTGCAGCGCGGGGCGCCGATGATCGAGGCCGGGCTGTGGCACCGCCCGTCGTATTTTCCCCAGGGAGGCGAAACCAGCTGGCGCGCGGCCTGCGACCGCGAGGTGCGGATGGTGCGCAGCACCGTCGGGGTCTGTGATGTTTCCACCCTGGGCAAGATCGACATTCAGGGGCCCGACGCGGGCGCGTTTCTGGATCTTGTCTATTGCAACACGATCTCGACCCTGAAGGTGGGCCGCGCCCGCTATGGGCTGATGCTGCGCGAAGACGGGCATGTGATGGATGACGGCACCGCGGCCCGGCTGGGCGCGGATCACTTCGTGATCACCACCACCACCGCTGCGGCGGGGCAGGTGATGCGGCATCTGGAATTCGTTCACCAATGTGTCGCGCCGCGGATGGATCTGCGCATGATCTCGGTGACCGAACACTGGGCGCAATTCGCGATTGCCGGGCCGAAGGCGCGCGATCTGGTGAACGCGTTGATCGACGAAGAGATCAGCGACGAGAGCTTTCCCTTCATGGCCTGTGGCCCGGTGGCCGTTTCGGGCGTGGCCGCGCGGCTGTTCCGCATCTCCTTTTCCGGTGAGCAGGCCTATGAACTCGCGGTGCCGGCGCGCTATGGCGAAAGCCTGTTCCGGATGCTGCTGACGCTGGCAGAGGCGTTGGGCGGCGGCCCTTACGGGATGGAGGCGCTGAATGTGCTGCGCATCGAAAAGGGCTTTCTGACCCATGCCGAACTGCATGGCCGCACCACCGCCTTTGACCTTGGGCTGGGCCGGATGATCGCGGCGCGCAAGGATTGCATCGGCAAGGCCGCCGCGCAGCGCCCCGGCCTGACAGGGCCCGCACGCGAGCAGCTGGTGGGGCTGCGCCCGGTGCATGACGGCGGCGCAATCATTGCCGGGGCGCATCTGTTCTCCGAGGCCGCCACGCCGGTCAGCGCCAATGATCAGGGCTATGTCACCTCGGCCTGTTTCTCGCCGATGCTGGGCTGTGATCTGGGGCTGGCGTTCCTGAAGGATGGCCGCGCGCGGCATGGCAAGAGGGTGGTTCTGGTGGATCACCTGCGCGGGGTTCACACGCTCTGCCGGGTATGCGACCCGGTGTTCTTCGATCCGGAGGGGGAGCGGGCCCGTGGTTAAACTCACCGCCAAGCCACCGTTGGAAACCGGGCTGTTGTTCGAGGCCGGGGGCGCCAGGCTGCTGGCCATTGATACTGGCCGGCTTACCTCGATCGCGCCTTATGCGGGGCAGGCCGATGCGGTGTCGCAGGTCTTGCAGGCCGAACACGGGCTGGTGTTTCCGGCGCCCGGGCGGGTGAGCCACTCGGAGGCCGCGCGCTGCGTCTGGTGGGGGCGGGCGCAGGCGATGCTGGCGGGGCCGGAGCCGGCGGCGGGGCTGGGCGCCTGCGCCGCGCTGACCGACCAAAGCGATGGCTGGGCAATGCTCGTGCTGGAAGGCGCGGGCGCGCGGGCGGTGCTGTCCCGGCTCACGCCGCTCGACATTCGCACGGAGGGGTTCCCGGCGGGCCATACCGCGCGCACCGAACTGGCGCATATGATGGCGTCGGTAACATGTGCCGGGCCGGACCGGTTCGAGTTGCTGGTGATGCGCTCCATGGCGCAAACGGCGCGGCGCGCACTTGAAACCGCCGTCAAAAGCATCGCCGCGCAGGGCTGAGCGGTGGAAAAGTTTCCCGGCCGCCGATGCTAGACTCTTCGTGCCTGCGCACCGATATTGTCTGTCATGAGTCTGCCCCCCGGTTTCCTTGACGAGCTTCGCACCCGCACGTCCCTTAGCCAGGTCGTGGGCCGCAAGGTCATGTGGGATCCGCGCAAGTCGAACCAGAGTAAGGGCGACATGTGGGCGCCATGTCCGTTCCACCAGGAAAAATCCGCCTCGTTCCACGTGGATGACCGCAAGGGCTATTACTATTGCTTCGGTTGCCATGCGAAGGGCGACGCGATCAGTTTCATTCGCGAGACCGAGAATGTTGGCTTCATGGAGGCGATCGAGATTCTCGCCGCCGAAGCCGGGATGACCATGCCCGCGCGCGATCCGCAGGCACAGCAAAAATCCGATCGCCGCAGCCAGTTGATCGAGGTGATGGAGCAGGCGGTGCAATACTACCGGCTGCAGTCGAAAACCGCCGCAGCCGGCGACGCGCGCGCCTATCTGGCCCGGCGCGGCCTGTCGGAGGCGGCGCAGGAGCGTTGGGAAATCGGCTTTGCCCCCGATATGTGGCAGGGGCTGTGGGACCATCTGACCGGCAAGGGGATCACGCCCGATCTGATCATGGGGGCGGGGCTGGCCAAGCCCAGCCAGCGGGGCGGCAAGCCCTATGACACGTTCCGGGGCCGGATCATGTTCCCGATCCGCGACGCGCGCGGCCGGGCGATCGCCTTCGGCGGCCGGGCGATGGATCCCAATGACAATGCCAAGTACCTGAACTCGCCCGAGACGGAGCTGTTCGACAAGGGCCGCAGCCTTTTCAACCACGGCCCCGCGCGTGAGGCCGCCGGCAAGGGCAAGCCCCTGATCGTGGCCGAGGGCTATATGGATGTGATCGCGCTGGCCGAGGCGGGCTTCGGCGCCACCGTCGCGCCGCTGGGTACCGCGATCACCGACACGCAGTTGCAGCTGATGTGGCGAATCCATCCCGAACCGATCATCGCGCTGGATGGAGACACCGCCGGGCTGCGCGCGGCGATGCGGGTGATTGATCTGGCGCTGCCGCAGCTGGAGGCCGGGCAGAGCCTGCGCTTTGCGTTGATGCCGCAGGGGCAGGACCCCGACGATGTGATCCGGTCGGGCGGGGCCGGGGCGATGCAGAAGCTTCTGGATCAGGCCCGCCCGATGGTGCAGCTCTTGTGGCAGCGGGAAACGGAGGGCCGCGTTTTCGACAGCCCCGAGCGCAAGGCCGCGCTGGACAAGGATCTGCGCAAGGCGATCGCCACCATCAAGGATCCGTCGATCCGCGGCCATTACGGCGAAGAAATCAAGCGTCTGCGATGGGAGCTGTTCGGCCAGCGCCGCACATCGCAGCAGCGCCCCGGCAAGTGGCGCCCGCGTGATGCGCCGGCGCTGCCGATGCCGACCACCAGGAACTCGGCGCTGGTGTCGGGCCCGCCTCGGTTCGAGGAGGAGCTGCGCGAGGCCGTGATTCTGGCCACGCTGGTCACCCACCCCGCGCTGCTGCCGGAGTTCGAGGGAGAGTTGGAGCGGCTGGAATTCGTCACCGATGATCACCGGCGCATTCAGGGCGCGCTGCTGACCCATCTGGGCGAAAACGATCCCGAGGCGTTGCGCGCGGCGATTGCCGGTACGTTGGGGCCCGGCCCCCTTGAAAAGCTCTTTGCCCAAAGCCATGTGCAGATCGCGCCGCCATTGCTGGATCGCGCCGACAGCGAAAAGGCGATGATGTGCCTGGCCGAGGAACTGGCCAAGCTGGACGCGGCAAGGGGGGCGGCGCGGGAAATCGAGGATGCGGTGGAGGATCTGGCCGGGTTGGCCGATGAGGGGCTGACCTGGCGTCTGGGACAGGTGGCCGAGGCGCGCAACCGCGCCGGGCGCGGCGATACCGAGGACAAGGGCGAATATGACATCGGCCCGAACGGTGCCCGCATGAGCCGGGAGGAGCGGAATTCCTTCGACCGGCTGCTGGAACAGATAAACTTCACCAAGGGTGGGCGGCGACCGTCGTGACGTTGCTGCGACGATTGGATAAAGAAACACAGCTAAACGGGTGTGCAGGCGCGTGATTCGCGCTATTGATTCGGATCACGTGAGGGACCGAATCAGCTTCCCCGCCTAAGGAGCAGAGAATGGCCGCAAAAGATACGGACGACCGCAAGACCGAAGATCAGGAGCAGGAACTGACCCTCGACATGAGTCAGGCTGCCGTCAAGAAGATGATCGGGGAGGCGCGGGAACGCGGCTATATCACCTACGAACAGCTCAATCAGGTCTTGCCGCCCGATCAGGTTTCCTCTGAACAGATCGAGGATGTGATGTCGATGCTGTCCGAGATGGGCATCAACATCATCGAGGAGGAAGAGGCCGAAGAAGAGGATCAGAGCGGTTCGACCCAGGTGGTCGAAACCTCGACCTCGCGCGAGGTTGCCGTTTCCCAGACCGAGACCGAAAAGCTGGATCGCACCGATGATCCGGTGCGCATGTATCTGCGCGAAATGGGTTCGGTCGAACTGCTGAGCCGCGAGGGCGAGATCGCCATCGCCAAGCGGATCGAGGCCGGGCGCAACACGATGATCGCCGGGCTTTGCGAAAGCCCGCTGACCTTTCAGGCCATCACCATCTGGCGCGACGAACTTCTGAACGAAGACATTCTCCTGCGCGATGTGATCGACCTGGACGCCACCTTCGGCCGCACGCTGGACGACGAGGAGGGGGATGAACCGGTCGTTCAGAACCTGAATGTCGAAGCCGGGGAGCCCAAGAAGGAAGATGGCCAGCCCGAGCTGGACGCCGACGGCAATCCGATCAAATCCGATGATGACGAGGATGAGGACGAGCAGGCCAACATGTCGCTGGCCGCGATGGAAGCCGCGCTGAAGCCGCAGGTTCTGGAAACCCTCGAACTGATCGCGCGCGACTATGCCACGCTGGCCGAGATGCAGGATCTGCGCATGTCGGCGACGCTGAACGAAGACGGCACGTTCTCGGCCGGGGATGAAGAGGCCTATCAGAAGCTGCGCTCCGAGATCGTGCTGCTGGTGAATGAGCTTCACCTGCACAACAACCGGATCGAGGCGCTGATCGATCAGCTTTACGGCATCAACCGCAAGATCATGCAGATCGACAGCGCGATGGTGAAGCTCGCCGATCAGGCCCGTATCAACCGCCGCGAATTCATCGACGAATACCGCGGATATGAGCTTGACCCGACCTGGATGGATCGCGTGGCCGAGAAATCGGGTCGCGGCTGGCAGGCGTTTGTGGAGCGTTCGGGCGACAAGGTCGAGGAGCTGCGCGCTGACATGGCGCAGGTGGGGCAGTATGTCGGCGTGGATATCTCCGAATTCCGCCGCATCGTGCAGCAGGTTCAGAAGGGCGAGAAAGAGGCGCGTCAGGCCAAGAAGGAAATGGTCGAAGCCAACCTGCGCCTCGTGATCTCGATCGCCAAGAAATACACCAACCGGGGCCTGCAATTCCTTGACCTCATTCAGGAAGGCAACATCGGCCTGATGAAGGCCGTGGACAAGTTCGAATACCGTCGCGGTTACAAATTCTCGACCTATGCAACATGGTGGATCCGTCAGGCGATCACCCGGTCCATCGCGGATCAGGCGCGCACCATCCGTATCCCGGTGCATATGATCGAAACGATCAACAAGCTGGTGCGCACCGGCCGCCAGATGCTGCACGAGATCGGCCGCGAACCCACGCCCGAGGAACTGGCCGAAAAGCTGCAGATGCCGCTGGAAAAGGTTCGCAAGGTGATGAAGATCGCCAAGGAGCCGATCAGCCTCGAAACCCCCATCGGCGACGAGGAAGACAGCCAGCTTGGCGATTTCATCGAAGACAAGAACGCCGTCTTGCCGCTGGACAGCGCCATTCAGGAGAACCTGAAGGAAACCACGACACGTGTTCTGGCCAGCCTCACCCCGCGCGAGGAACGTGTGTTGCGGATGCGCTTTGGCATCGGCATGAACACCGACCACACGCTCGAAGAGGTCGGTCAGCAGTTCAGCGTGACGCGAGAGCGGATCCGGCAGATCGAGGCCAAGGCGCTGCGAAAGCTGAAACATCCAAGCCGCAGCCGCAAGCTGCGCAGTTTTCTGGATCAGTGATTTTCTGAACTGGCCGCGCACTGCGCGGCCTTTCCTCTGGGAGGCGAAGATGAAACCTCTGCTGGCCGTTTGTGTTGCTGTTGCCCTGCTGGCGGGCTGTGCCGAAAAGCCCGCGCCGCGCGCCCTGCCCGAGGTTATGCCCGATTACCACAATACGACCGGCAATCTTGTGCTGGGTGATCCGGCTACACCCGGCCAGTTCGAGGTGATCAGCCGGCCCGGCGATGGCGCGAGAAACTACTGGTGCGCCGCGGGCGAATATGTGGAAAACAAACTCCGGCTGCTGCCCAACGAACGCATCTATGTGGTGGAATCGCGCCGCCCGAGCCTGCGCAGGCCGGGCCATTCCGGTGTTGTCTTTACCGTGCGTCCGGATGAGGCACTTCTGGCTGCGGCCGAGGCGCGGCCCGAGAGCGATTACAGCCTCAGCATCGATGTCGGCGAGAATTTCCTGTCGGCCCTTGCCACGTCTACCTGTCGTTCGATCACGCCCTTCTACTGGGATTTCGACGCGTTCTGAACCGCCGATGCCGCCGCGCCCGCAGGACTTGTGATGCCCGAACCGCGTTTCACCCTTGCCCTCGTCACCTCTGCCGACGGGTTCATCGCCCGCACACCCGGCGAGCCTCCGCAGGTATGGGCCAGCGCCGAAGAGCAGGATCTGTTCTTCGCCGAGGTCGCGGCGGCGGATTGGTCGATCATGGGCCGCCACACCCATGCGGCGGCGGACCGGCCCGAGCGGCGGCGGATCATCCTGTCGACCGGGGCGGGCGGATGGCGCCGCCCGACGCAGCTCTGGCTGAACCCCGAAAAGCTGGGCCCGAGCGATCTGGCCGCACGGGTCGGCGCGGTTCATCCGATGCGAAACGGGCTGATCCTCGGTGGTACGCGGGTGCATGACTGGTTTCATGCCGCGGGGGCCATCGACCTCGTGAAGCTGACGGTGGAGCCGATCAGCTTTGGCGCGGGGCTGCCTGTCTTCTCCGGCCAGGCCGTGGCGGACCCTGTCCAGGTGTTTCAGGCCGCAGGCTACCGTGCCATCACCGACGAGCCGCTGAACGCCGGGGGCACGCGCCTTGTCACGCTGCGCCCGCGCGGCGCGGCGGAGGGCTGAGCATGCAGACCACCTTCACCATTCCGACCCGCGGCGCCGGCCTCTATGAATTCACCCGGCAGGTGACCGGCTGGTGCGCCGGCCAGGGCGACGGTTTGCTGACGCTTTTCGTGCGCCACACCTCCTGTTCGCTTCTGGTTCAGGAAAACGCCGACCCGGATGTGCAGCGCGACCTCAGGGCGTTCTTCGGCCGGCTCGTGCCGCCGTCGGACGATCCGTCGATGTCTTATCTGGTGCATACGCTGGAAGGGCCCGATGACATGCCGGCCCATATCAAGGCGGCGATGATGCCGGTTTCGCTGTCGATTCCGGTGTCGGGTGGCAGGCCGGTGCTGGGCACCTGGCAGGGCATCTACCTGTTCGAACATCGCCGCGCGCCGCATCAAAGGCAGGTGGCGGCGCATTTTTCGCGCTGAGCGGCATCCCCCTGATTTCACGCCGAAACGCCGCTCCGGCCACATATACTGGTGGCAGCATTTCCCCCCTACCCAAACTCTTGAGGCTCACCTATAGTGCCTGTGGATAACAAGCGACCAGCACCGAGGGAGAGGCGATGCGCTGCCCGTTTTGCGGAAATATCGACACCCAGGTGAAGGATTCACGCCCCGCCGAAGATCATGTGGCCATTCGCCGGCGGCGTTTCTGCCCGGCCTGCGGCGGGCGCTTTACCACCTATGAGCGCGTGCAGCTGCGCGACTTGATCGTGATAAAATCAAACGGCCGGCGCGAGGATTTTGACCGCGACAAGCTGGAACGCTCGGTGCGGATTTCTCTGCAGAAACGCCCGGTGGAACCCGAGCGGATGGATCAGATGATTTCCGGCATCGTGCGGCGGCTGGAAAGCATGGGCGAGACGGACATTCCCTCCAAGACCATCGGCGAGATCGTGATGGAATCGCTGGCCCGGATCGACACCGTGGCCTATGTGCGCTTTGCCAGCGTCTACAAGAATTTCCAGGAAGCGGGCGACTTTGACAGGTTCGTAAGCGAACTGCGCCCGCCAACCCCGAAAGAAGAGTGACCCAGCCCCCTGACGACCGGCGCTTCATGGCGCTGGCCCTTTCGCTGGGCGCGCGGGGGCAGGGCCGCTGCTGGCCCAATCCCGCCGTCGGCTGCGTGATCGTCAACAACGGGCGCATCGTCGGCCGTGGCTGGACCCAGCCGGGCGGCCGCCCCCATGCCGAGGTTGTGGCGCTGGCCCAGGCGGGCGCGCAGGCGCGGGGGGCAAGCGCCTATGTCTCGCTCGAACCCTGCGCGCATATCGGCCAGACGCCGCCCTGCGCCACCGCACTCGTACAGGCCGGGGTGGCGCGGGTTGTTACCGCGCTGGAAGATCCCGATCCGCGTGTCGCGGGCGGTGGCCATGCCATGCTGCGGCAGGCCGGGATCGCGGTGCAGACCGGCGTGATGGCGGCGGAGGCCCGGCGCGCCCATCGCGGTTTCCTGCTGAACCGGACAGAGGGGCGCCCGGCCCTGACCCTGAAGCTTGCGTCGTCCTTTGACGGGCGGATCGCGACCGCAACCGGCGAAAGCCAGTGGATCACCGGCCCCGGCGCACGGCGCATGGTGCACGCACAGCGTGCCCGGCATGACGCGGTGATGGTGGGCGGTGGCACGGCGCGGGCCGATGACCCGATGCTGACGGTGCGCGGCATGGGCGTTGCGGCGCAGCCTTTGCGCATTGTCTGTTCCCGCAGGCTGGATCTTCCGTTGGGTGGCAAGTTGGCGCAAAGCGCGGGCGATGTGCCGCTCTGGCTGTGCCATGGCGACAGCGCGCCCGAACCGGCCCGCGCCGCGTGGGAAAAGCTGGGCGCGCGGCTGATCGAGGTGCCTATCGGCGCCGGCGGGCAGCTTGACCCGCTGGCCCTGTTGCAGGCGCTGGGGCAGGCCGGGCTGACGCGGGTGTTTTGCGAAGGCGGCGGGGCGCTGGCGGCCTCGCTTCTGATGGCGGGGATGGTGGATGAGCTGGTGGGCTTTACCGCCGGTCTGGCGATCGGGGCCGAAGGCTTTCCGGCACTCGGGGCGATGGGGCTGGATGCACTGGCCGAGGCGCCGCGCTTTTCGCTGGTCGAAACACGGGCCGTGGGCGGCGACGTCATGCATTGCTGGGAAAGGGCCTGACGCCTCTCAGCGCCACAGATGCGCAGAGCTTGCCAGCAACCCCTGCAGTTTTGACAGGCTCCGGTTGATTGGCCCCGGTTGGGGCAGATCGCTGGTTTGCAGCCGTTCCACCACCACCTCTGCGGGGCAGGGGCGCCCGGTTTTCGGATCGAAATAGCGCGGATAGCCGATCAGTGCCGCATGGGCCAGACCGGTCAGGCCGGGGCGCGCGCGGCGCCGGGCGGGCACCGGGCCAAGATCGGTGGTCAGGCCCCAGCCCGCATAGAAAGGCGCGCCAAGGCAGGTGACCGGCACTCCCCGGATCAAAGCCTCGAACCCCAGCAGCGATGTCAGGGTCCAGACCGCATCGACCGCGCCGATCAGCGCGACGGGATCGGTCCGTTCCAGCACCAGATCCGCGAGCGCCCGCACATCGCCCGGCGCCACGGCACCGGGGCGCAGCCCGGCCTCTACATCCGGGTGCGGTTTGTACAGGATCACCGCGTCGGGGTTTTCGGCCCGCACCCGGCGCAGCAGGTCGAGATTGCTCCGCTCCGCGCCGCAGCCTTTCACGACAGAGGCGTCATCCTCGACCTGACCGGGCACCAGAATGCGATGGCCTTCGGGCAGGTCGGGCAGGGGCGCGCCGCCGAGGCCGAGGTTGTATTTCGAAACCCCGGCCTTGCGCAGCAGCGCGATCAGCCGCTCGGCGCGGTCCAGCTCTCCCTGCGGCAGGGTGGCGGAGGCGGTGATCAGACGTTCCAGCCGGCTTTCGCGGGACGGGTCGTAATGGATGCCAAGGTCATCGGTCACCAGCGATAGCGGCGGCACAAGCCGCGCGCCCAACCCGCGCGAGCGCAAGAACCCGTCCTCGACTCTGTGGGTTCCGGGCGGGGCGGTTTCGCCCTTGCCCGCCCAGACCATCACCGGCTGGTCGCGGGCCGCGCCGATCCGTGTGGCCCTCTGCAGATCGTCCACGAAGCGAACCGGGCCATGGGCGCCGAAGAACCGCTTCAGCGGTTGCCGTTTCCACAGCCGCATCCCCGAGGCCACCCAGCCGCGCCGATCCGCGCGCCAGGCACGGGCCTCGGACTCCAGCGTGGCGATGGCGTCTTCCAGCGGGCACAGACGGTCGCGACAGGGATCGTACCATGTTGGCGCCAGGATCATCGCGGCGGCGAAAAGTTGGGGCCGGGTCAGGCGGCGTTCGCGCCGGGGCACCGGGTTTTCATCCTGCGTCAGCCCCCAGCCGCCATAGAAGGGCTGGCCGAAGACACGCGGTTTGTGCCCGGCGAGGATCGCCTCGAACCCGAGCTGCGACGAGACGGTGTAAACCGCGATGGCCCCCTCCAGCAGATGCCAGGGCGATACGGGGTCGGTCAGGATGGAAATCCGCCCCTGCGCCTGATCGGGGGTGAAATGGCCCGCGCGGTGCCCGGCGGCGGTCTCGGGGTGGGATTTGATCACGATGCGTGCGCCGGGATGTTCGATCTGGGCAAAGGCCAGCATCTCGCGGAACCGGTCCTTGCCGGCGCCCGAGGCGGTGACCGAAGCATCGCCCGCGGTCTGATCAACGACCAGCACATAGCCCGGATCGGGCACGGGCGCGTCGGGATCGAAGGCGTTGTACTTCGAAAGATGCAGCGCGCGCAGCCGCTCGGCCGCCGCGCGGGCACGGTTCAGCAGGGCGGTGTCGTCCAGCGGGTGGGTGGCCAGAAGCCGCTCCAGATCGCTGGGGCGGGACGGGTCGAAATGCACGCCGGCGCTGTCGAGCAGCAGGCCCAGCGGCGGTTCCCCGTCGCGCCCCGGCAGAACCGAGCGCAGGAAGGCATCCTCGACCCGCAGCACCGGCGCGTTCAGCGCGCGGGCCACCGCCTCGCCGCGCGGCGCGGTGGGCGATTGCCCCCAAACCCCCACCATATCGCCCGGCCCCGGCGCGCCCAGGCGGATGTCATAGCCGGCCAGTTCCAGAATGCGCCGCACCCGGCCCTGGGTCAGAAACCCGCCGTTATAGACGTAAAGCCGCCGGGGGGGATCATCCCGCCCGGCGGCCTGTTCAAAGGAAGGGGCATGTCCCGCCATGGCGGGGCTTACTGGGTCAGGGTCGTGACCGCGCCCGCGGTGCCAAGCGTTCCGGTGATCGCGCCCAGGGTTTTCGACCACTGAACAAACGGCGCTTCGGTCACATAGACGGTATCACCGTCGCGGATTGCGAAATCGCGCGCCAGGAACATGCCATTGGGCTCGGTCAGGTCCAGCACGTAGACGAAACGCTGATCGCCCTGCAGATCGTCGCGGCCGAGAACGGCATTGGAAATTTCGGGCGTTTCGTTGCGGAAGACGAACACGCCGGTCGGATCGGCGAGGCCGGAGCTGAGCCCGCCGACCTGGGCGATCGCCTCGATCGCCGAAAGGGTCTGGCTTTCGAAGGCCACGCGGCGCTGCGATCCGGTGGCGCCCAGGGCGGTGAAATCACGCGTGTCCTGTTCAACCAGAATGCGGTCGCCGCCGCGCAGGGCGATGTCCATTTGCGGATTTTTGTAGAGATCCTGAAACCAGATCTGCCCGCGTTTGCCGCCACGGATCACGGTCACCTGCGCGATCTCGGGCTCGATCACGATACCGCCCGCCGCCGCCAGCATCGCGCTCAGGGTACGCGTCGGCCGTTCGATCGGGTAAACCCCCTGCGCGCCGATGCTGCCCGCGATCGACACGGTCGATCCGTCGCCGGCAAGGCGGCGCACCACGACCTGCGGGTCGGGCGTCTGGGCATCCAGCTTTTCGGTGATGATCTGGCGCAGCCGTTCGGGCGTGTTGCCAGAGGCGCGGACGCGGCCCGCATAGGGAATGAAGATAAAGCCCGAGCCGTCAACCTGAACCTCGTCCAGCACACTGGCGTTGGTGCCTTCGCCGGCCAGCAGCCCGTCGTCGACGTTTTCATAGATCGTCAGGCCAAGCGTGTCGCCGGGCTGGATCGTGTCCGAGCCGACGATCCCGGCATTGCGGAAATCGCTGGAAAACCCGAGCGAGGGCACCACCGATGTGGCCCGCGTAACCCTGTCGTTGACTGTCACCACGAAGGCGTCGCCGCTTTTCTGGATGGATCCTTCGAAGATCTCGCGCTTGTTGGGGCCGGAACGGGGAAGGGCGCAGCCGGCCACTGTGGCCACAAGCGTCAACAGGGTCAGCGCCCTGGCCGCACGGGTTGCCATGAATGTCACTGCCTGTGCTCCTCGGGGTTAAACAAGTGGAACCAGAGGAACGCCGCAGGCGGAAGCAAGCGTGGCAAATGCCAAAAGGCTGGCTGCCCCGGCTCTGCGCAAGGTCTTGAATTTCACTGCTCGGGCCCTCTTTTTCGAATTGCCTCGGTCTTTTTTTCCAAACCTACAGAATTCGGGCCGAAAAAACCAGCACGGGTTTGCGCGGGGTTCAACGGACCAGATGCAACTGTTGCCAAGCTGCCGCGTTTCCCATGCGCAGCGCGTCATAGGGATCTTGCTCGGCCAGCATCATGTCGACGACCTGGCGCAGCAGCTGGCGGCGGCCGTTGACCGCATAATAGCCGCCGGGCACCTGCGAGGTTGCCAGCAGAAAGCTGCGGTAGGCACGATAGGCGCGGCTGTCGGGCCGGTCGGGGCGGGCAAAGAATTCGGCCAGCGGCAGGGCCGAGACGAACTCCGGCTTGGCATAGACCGCGTCGCCGAACACCTTCAGCGGCAGCCCCCGCCACAGCGCCTGCTGCGCGGCGGTGGAATTCACGGTCACCGCGCTGCGGGCGTGATCAAGCAGCCGCGCCAGCTTGCCACCGCGCACATAGTGCACCCGTTTTTCCACCCCGTGCATCCGCGCCAGCCGCCGGATGTCACGCCGCAGTGGCGCCCGCCCGTCTTCCAGCGGGTGGGCCTTGAACACCAGATGATGATGCCCCGGCGCGCCCTGCGCGAAGCCCCGGATGCACAGCTCTATGAACTCCGTCATCCGGGTGAAGGGGCTGTGCGCCTGAAAGCTGGCGTCATGTTCCAGTTGCAGCAGCGCGAGGTGATAGGGGAACCCGCCCCGCCGGATGCGGCGCGTGGCGATGGCCCGCTCTGCCGCATGGGCCGGCAGCAGCAAGAGCCGGCGCAGGTAGAGCTGAAATTCGCGGCCCACGGTCAGGCTGCGGTGCGGGCGGAACTGGCGGTAGTGCCGGCTGCGAAGCATCAGGAAGGCGTGATAGACCGCGCCGTAGAAGATGTGTTGGCGCATGTCGCCCCAATGGGCCGGCGCCTCGGGGTGGTCGGCATCGGCGGTGTCCATGGCGGCGGCCATTTCTTCGACCGACAGATCCATCAGGCGCGAATGGCCGTTGGAGCCATTTCGCTCATAGGTCACCCAATAGGGGCGCAGATAGCCTTCTTCGAAGACGTGGATGCGCAGCCCGGCCGCGCGGGCGATGGCCACGGCATCGGCATGTATCGGGCGGGTATCGCCGTAGAGCACGAGATCGGTGATATGCTTTTCGTCCAGCAGGCCACGCAGCACCTGAGGCCAGGCGGCGGGGGCGGCGGCATAGGGGATATAGCTTTCGGCATCGAACCAGAACGCCCGGTCGCCGCCATTGAACCCGACGCGCCAGACCTCGGCCCCCGTGGTGCGCAGCATGCGCGCCAGACGGTCGAAAAATGGCCCGTGCGGCCCCTGAAGGAACAAAAAGCGCCGGTTCTCGCCCAGTTGGCTTTGCATCATGCCTGCCCGAAATGCCAGTTTGCGTTACAGGTTATCCGCAGGGTCTGCCCGCAACCGCCCCCCCTGTCATCCTGTTTCGCCGGTTTGCGGAGAATTCAGTGCATTTTTCCACGCTTTGCGGCAGCGAGGCTTCATCTCACCGCCTTGCCCTTGGCCGTGGCGGCGGCTAATCCATTGGGAGACAGAAAGGCACGGACATGTTCACAGGCATTATCACCGACATCGGCACGCTGCGTTCGCTGGAGCAGAAGGGCGATCTGGTGGCGCGGATCGGCACCGGCTACGCGCCCGACACCATCGCCATCGGCGCCTCGATCGCTTGCGACGGGGTCTGTCTGACGGTGACGGATCGCGGGACGGATGATCAGGGCGGCTGGTTCGATGTCAGCATCTCGGCGGAATCGGTTTCCAAGACGAACATCAGCGGCTGGGCGCCCGGCAAACGGGTCAATCTCGAGCGCGCGCTGAAGCTGGGCGACGAACTGGGCGGCCATATCGTGTCAGGCCATGTGGATGGCGTCGCCGAGGTTGTCGCGATGCAGCAGGAGGGCGACAGCACCCGCGTCACCTTCCGCGCGCCGGGCGCGCTGGCGAAATTCATTGCGCCCAAGGGCTCGGTCGCGCTGAACGGCACCTCGTTGACAGTGAACGAGGTTGATGGCGCCGATTTCGGCGTCAATTTCATCCCCCACACCAAAGAGGCGACAACCTGGGGTGCCGTGGCCGTGGGCGACCGGATCAATCTGGAGATCGACACCCTGGCCCGCTACGTGGCCCGGCTGGCCGAATGGGGCGCGGTATAGGCGGGATCGGCCATAACAAGGGCCCGACGATGGAGCCCGGAACCGGCTGGCGCACCCATTGCTGGAAGAAGGCCCGCGCCGATCTGTTGCCGACCCTGCCCCTGGAGATCGTGCGCCTGCGGGTGCGGCGCGCGCAGGAGATCGGGCTCGATTATCGCACCTATGCCACCGTGCGCGCCACCACCGGGCGCGATATCGTGGCCTTCCTGTTTTCGTCGAACGCGCTTTTGATGCACCGGTCCGTTTCGGGCCTGCCGCGGGCCCGCGCCGACAAGCTGCGCGCGATCCGCGCGTGCGACAGGTCGCTGGCCGCGCACCGGCCGCTGGACCCTGCGACCGTTCTGCAGCAGCTCGAGGCGGCACATGATCTTCGCTTCGATCACGCCTTCGCGGCGCCGGCCTTTACCGAAAGCTGGGCGCAGCTTCGCGACCGGTTGCAGGCCGCGCTGAGCGGGCGCAAGATTCCGCGGGACGCCGTGCTGATGATCGGTGACACCGCGTGGGAGCGGGAGTGGTCTGTCGCCGGGCGCATGGCGGGCTATCTTCCGGCAGACCGCTACTTCGGGTGAAACCGCAATCCGGCGCTTTCCATTTCGCGCGCGCCGGGCTAACAGTCGAGCGCTGAAAAGGTGGACGACATGGCCGAACAGAACGACACCGACTATACCGATGCGATCTCCTCGATCGAAGAGATCATCGAAGACGCGCGCAACGGGCGCATGTTCATCCTCGTGGATCACGAGGACCGCGAGAATGAGGGCGATCTGGTGATCCCCGCGCAGATGGCCACGCCCGAGGCGATCAACTTCATGGCCACGCACGGGCGCGGCCTGATCTGCCTGTCGCTGCCGGGCGAGCGGATCGACGCGCTTGGCCTGCCGCTGATGGCCTCCTACAATTCCTCGCGGCACGAAACCGCCTTTACGATTTCGATCGAGGCGCGCGAAGGCGTGACCACCGGCATCTCCGCCCATGACCGCGCCCGCACGGTGGCGGTGGCCATCGACAGTGGCAAGGGCGCCGCCGATATCGCCACGCCGGGCCATGTGTTTCCGCTGCGCGCCCGCGACGGCGGCGTGCTGGTGCGGGCCGGCCATACCGAAGCGGCGGTGGATGTCAGCCGTCTGGCCGGGCTGAACCCGTCGGGCGTGATCTGCGAGATCATGAATGAAGACGGCACCATGGCGCGCCTGCCCGATCTGGTGGCCTTCGCACAGCGCCACAACCTGAAGATCGGCACCATTTCCGATCTGATCGCCTATCGCCGGCGGCATGACAATCTGGTCAATGAAAGCGCCGTGAAATCCGTGTCTTCGCAGTTTGGCGGCGACTGGATGATGCGCATCTTCACCGATGAAACCCAGGGCGCCGAACATGTCGTGCTGACCAAGGGGGATCTGACCACCGACGAACCGGTGCTGGTGCGGATGCACGCGCTCGATCCGCTGCAGGATGTTCTGGGCGTCGGCGGCGCAACCGGCGAGCTGGGGCGCGCGATGCAGATCATCGCCGAAGAAGGGCGTGGCGCGGTCGTGCTGTTGCGCGATACGACGATGAAGCTTGTCACCGACAGCGCGGCCTCGCCGCAGACGTTGCGCCAGTACGGGCTCGGCGCGCAGATCCTGGCGGCGCTGGGGCTGCACCGGCTGATCCTGCTGACCAACTCGCCCGCGCGCAAGGTGGTCGGGCTGGAGGGATATGGCCTGTCGATCGAGGGCATCCGTAAAATCGTGCAGGAGGGCTGAGACATGGCCGGAACCGAAACCCACTACACCTTGCCGCTGCCGCGCTTCGACAAGCCCGCGAAAGTGCTGATCGTCGTGGCGCCCTATTACAAGGACATCGCCGATGACCTGATCGCCGGGGCCCGCGCGGTGCTGGACGAGGCGGGCGTCGCCCATGACCTGATCGAGGTGCCCGGCGCGCTGGAAGTGCCCACGGCCATCGCCCTGGCGCATCGGCAATCGAACTTCGACGGCTATGTCGGGCTGGGCTGCGTGATTCGCGGCGAGACGACCCATTACGACACGGTCTGCAACGACAGCTCGCGCGGGCTGACGCTGCTGGGCCTGCAGGGCGCCTGCATCGGCAATGGAATCCTGACGGTGGAAGATCGGGATCAGGCCGTGGTGCGGGCCGATCCCGCGCAGCAGAACAAGGGCGGCGGCGCGGCGGCGGCGGCGCTGCATCTGATCGCCCTGTCCCGCAAATGGGGCAGCGAGACAAAAGGCATCGGCTTCAAGCCCGTGGGCAGCTTTCAGATCGCGGCCGACAGCGAAGGGCCGGCCAGCGCATGAGCACCGCCGCCAACCCACGCCAGATGAAATCCGCGGCCCGGCTCTATGCGGTGCAGGCGCTGTTCCAGATGGAGCATTCGAACCAGACGGTCGATGACGTCCGCGACGAGTTCGAGACCCATCGCATCGGCGCCGTCTACGAGGGCGAGGAGATGGCCGAGGCCGACACCGGCCTGTTCCGCCAGACGCTCGACGCCGCTGTCACGTTTCAGGCCAAGGTCGATCAGATGACCGACCGTGCGCTTGTCGCCAAATGGCCCATCGCCCGGATCGATCCGACCCTGCGCGCGCTGTTCCGCGCCGCCGGGGCCGAGCTTGTCGAGGGTAAGACGCCGCCCAAGGTGGTGATCAGCGAATACGTGGATGTGGCGAAGGCCTTCTTTCCCGAAGGGCGCGAGCCGAAATTCGTCAACGCTGTTCTGGATCACATGGCGCGCGAGGCGAGGCCCGAGGCGTTCTGAACACCCGGCGACGCTCTGCCTGCGGCGCGATGGCCGATTGGAATTTCCCAAATCCGCGTTATCTTGTGATTGTGGTCCAGCGGAGTTCTGTCATGCCCAAACTTGTCCGCCTTTACATCCGGCAAACTGTCGTCGGCTTCGCCCTGTCGGCGGGGTTCGTTTCGATGCTGCTTTGGTTCAACGTGGCCAACCTGTGGCATCTGGTGTCGGGTTCGACAGCGGGCCACATGGCGGGGTTCCTGTTGTTCATGTTCAACGGCATTGTCTTCTCCGGGGTGCAGTTCGGCATTTCGGTGATGCGGATGGCCGATCATGGTGATGACACGTCCGGCGGCAAACCCCGGCGCATGCCGGTGCTGAACGAGGTGCCGATCCCGGTGCCGGTGCAGGATGAGGCCGCGCCGCGCCGCTGAACGCGGCAGGAGCATGCGCGAAAGGCGGCCCCGGGGGCCGCTTTTTTCATGTTCGGGGCAGGAGAATGCGGCGGGACCACCAAACAACCGTTGAGGCAGCTAATTCCCGAGGACCTGTATATACAGGTGGGCGCCGGGTAACGTGGCCACGACCACGCCAGAGCCAGCTCCCTCGGATTTGCTTAAGGCCACCGGAATTTGACCTCGTCACGAGAAGGGCAGAACCCGCCACCCCGATAGGTATGTCGCGCGGGGGCGAAGAACAAGTGCCCCGCAGCGTGGCCATGCAGATTGTGATGAGCGGCCGCTTGAAATCTGTTCCCCTATTGTTCACATTGCGCCCATGAATGAGGATCTGCAACCCGGCCAGCTTCTGGCGCGCGGCGTGTGCCGCCACCTGCGCAGCCATGATTTTGTCAGCGTGGAAGAGCTGGTGCCCGTGCCCGGCCTGCGGGTGGATGTCATGGCCCTGGGTCCGAAGGGCGAAATCTGGGTGGTCGAATGCAAATCGTCGCGGGCTGATTTCCAGTCGGACAACAAATGGCATGGCTATCTGGATTGGTGCGACAGGTTCTTCTGGGCTGTTGGCGCGGATTTCCCGACCGAGCTTTTGCCCGCCGATACCGGCCTGATCATCGCCGATCCCTATGATGCCGAAATCATCCGGACCGGGCCGGAAACGAAACTGGCCCCGGCGCGGCGCAAGGTGATGGTGCAGAAATTCGCGCGCCACGCGGCACTGCGGCTGCAGGCGCTGCGCGATCCGCGCGTGACCCCTAGCGGGATCCCTTAGGCGCCATGGCGCGGGCGCGGGCGGCGGCGGCGCGGATTTCCTCGGCGATCTCTTCGGCCTCTTCGGGGTCGAAATCCAGCGGCAACTCCACGCCCTCGGCCTCGATGAAAATGCGCACCATGCCCAACGTGGTCGGGCCGATCTGAAGATTGGCGGCGATGTCGCTTTCCTTGTCGATACCCATGGCGCGGTCTCCTGTCTGGCGTGCGCCGGACCTAGCGCTTTGCGCGATCTTAGGCAAGAGCACGGACGGGCCGGGGCGGCGGTTGCCGCTTGGCTGTGGCCGTGGCGGGTCTGCCGCGTTCGGGGAAGTCGCAATTGGCGCTGCCCGGCATTTCACGCCGGCCACCCCTTGCAATTGCAATTGTGTGGCGCTAAATCCTCCGCCAGTGCCGCCTTAGCTCAGTTGGTTAGAGCGCTTGATTGTGGATCAAGAGGTCCCCCGTTCGAGCCGGGGAGGTGGTACCATTCTCACATCGCTTCACATTTCGCGCGAACCGGCTTGTGCCGGGGGGTCGTTTCGGCCGAAACCGGCGTGAAACGGGAGAGCCTGATGCTTGACGCCAGACTGCGTAACCTGATCGACCCGGCGCTTGACCGGATGGGCGCGGGCCTGGCGCGCGCCGGATTCAGCGCGGATGCGGTGACGCTGGCCGGTCTGAGCTTCGGCCTGATTGCGGCGGCGCTGATCGCGATGGGGCAGCCCGGCTGGGCCTTGCTGCCGATCGGGGCGAGCCGGCTGGCCGACGGGCTGGATGGCGCCGTAGCGCGGGCGACACGCAAGACCGATTTCGGCGGCTTTCTGGATATCTTCAGCGATTTCGTCTTTTACGGCGCCGTGCCGATGGGGTTCGTCTGGGCCGATCCCGGTGCGAACGGGGCGGCGGGCGCGTTTCTGCTGGCCAGTTTCTATACCAACGGGGCCTCGTTCCTCGGGTTCGCCATTCTGGCGGAAAAGCGCCGGATGCAGACCAGCGCGCGGGGAGTTAAATCGCTGTACTTCACCGGCGGACTGCTGGAAGGCACCGAGACCATCGCCTTTTTCGTTGCGCTTTGCCTTTGGCCCGGCGGGTTTGCACCGCTGGCCTGGGGCTTTGGCGCGCTGTGCTTTGTCACGGCGGTGTCACGGGTTCTTCTGGCGCGCAAAGTGTTCCCCCCCGAAACGTGAAAATTCTTCACGAAGAATTTTCGGGCCCAAAAGTTTTCCCGAAAACTTTTCTACTCGGCCGCCGTGACCGCGATCTCCTGGCGCAGCGCGCCGCTTTCGGCATCGAAGATCAGGATGCGCTGATCGGTCGTGACCACGGCATACCAGCCCGCCCCGCGGGTAAAGGCTGTGGCGGTGCTTCCGTCCGGCAGAGCGATCTCATCGGGCAGGGCGACCACGTGCCCCTCGCCCGAGAAGCGGATGACAAGCAGCGCGATGATCACTAAAAGGCCCGCAATCATCGTCCCCGTCAGCACTGTGACGAGGATGCGCAGAAACCGCAGGTTGGGGGGCTCTTCCCCCTGTATCGGAGCCTCGTCCATGTCCATCTCCCGCCGCCTTTCGGTGGTCATCGGGCCCAATCCGCCCGCCCGCCTTGATAAGGCGCTTTCGCGCGACGTGCCAGAGGCCGAGGGGTTGTCCCGCTCGCGCCTGGCCAAGCTGATCGCAGATGGCAGCGTCTCCCGCGCCGGACAGGTGCTGATCGACCCGCGTGCGAAGGTGGCCGAGGGTGACGTGCTGGACATCACCTTTGCCGAGGCCGAAGAGGTGGAGACGCGCCCCGAGGCGATTCCGCTGGAGGTGGTATATGAAGACGCGAGCCTGATCGTCGTCAACAAACCGGTCGGCATGGTGGTGCATCCGGCGCCGGGCACCCCGTCGGGCACTCTGGTCAACGCGCTGCTGGCCCATTGCGGCGACACGCTGTCGGGGATCGGCGGCGAAAAGCGGCCCGGTATCGTGCACCGGATCGACAAGGACACTTCCGGCCTGATCGTCGCCGCCAAGTCGGACAAGGCGCATACCGGCCTGGCCGCCCAGTTCGAAGCGCATAGCGTCAACCGGCACTACAAGGCCGTGGTCTATGGCGTGCCCGATGCGGGTGATCCGCGCCTGCGCGGCGTGCGCGGGGTGAGTTTCGAGGCCGGGAATATCCTGAAGATCACCACACAGCTCGCCCGGCACAAGACCGACCGGCAGAAACAGGCGGTGCTGTTCTCGGGCGGCCGCCATGCCGTGACCCGCGCGCGTGTCGAAGAGGCGTTCGGCACGCCGGGCGTGGCGGCGCTTGTCGATTGCTGGCTGGAGACCGGGCGGACCCATCAGATCAGGGTGCATATGGCGCATGCGGGATTCGGCCTGATCGGTGATCAGACCTATGGCGGGCGGCGCAAGCTGGCGGAAAAGGCGGTGGGTGCTGCCGGTGCCGCCGCCGCGGCGGCCTTTTCGCGCCAGGCGCTGCATGCGGCCACCCTGGGCTTTGTGCATCCCGAAACCGGGCAGGAACTGGCCTTCGAGGCGCCTTTGCCGGCGGATATGGCAGCCCTGATCGCGGCGCTGCGGGGCTGAAACACCGCGCAAATTGCTGTGAAAAACCGTCATATTCATAATTTTTCGACGGAATCCTGCACAAGAGGTGTTTAATTCTGTGACAGGGGTGGAACTTGAACTGATTGGTTCAGTTGATATATTGAATTCAAACCGACAGGAGTTGAGGGGCACATATGAGCAATTACGGAAACCTTCCCGCGCCGAGCCCTGAACAGGGGCTTAACCGGTATATGCAGGAAATTCGCAAATTTCCCCTGCTGGAGCCGGAAGAGGAATACATGCTGGCCAAGCGCTGGGTGGACCATCAGGACACCGAAGCGGCGCACAAGATGGTCACGTCGCACCTGCGTCTGGCGGCGAAAATCGCCATGGGCTATCGCGGCTACGGCCTGCCGCAGGCCGAGGTCGTGTCGGAGGCGAATGTCGGCCTGATGCAGGCGGTCAAGCGGTTCGACCCCGAAAAGGGCTTTCGCCTTGCCACCTATGCGATGTGGTGGATCCGCGCCTCGATCCAGGAATATATCCTGCGCTCGTGGTCGCTGGTGAAGCTTGGCACCACCTCGGCCCAGAAAAAGCTGTTTTTCAACCTGCGCAAGGCCAAGGCCCGGATCGGCGCGCTGGAAGAAGGCGATCTGCTGCCCGAACATGTAGAGAAGATCGCGCATGATCTGAACGTGACCGAGGCAGAGGTGGTCTCGATGAACCGTCGCCTGTCGGGCGGCGACGCATCGCTGAACGCCACGGTGGGTTCGGACGGCGACACCACCACCCAGTGGCAGGACTGGCTGGAGGATGAGGAGGCCGATCAGGCCGAGGCCTATGCCGAACGCGACGAACTGGAAAACCGCCGCGCGCTTCTGACCCAGTCGATGGATGTCCTGAACGACCGCGAAAAGGACATCCTGCTGCAGCGGCGGCTGAGGGATCAGCCGGTGACGCTGGAAGAGCTGTCGGGCCAGTATAACGTCAGCCGCGAACGTATTCGCCAGATCGAGGTGCGTGCCTTCGAGAAGCTGCAGAAACGGATGAAAGAGCTGGCGCGGGAAAAAGGCATTCTGGTGCCGGCCTGATCATCAGACCCCAAAGGCCCGCCCCCCCCGGCGGGCCTTTTTCATTTCACCGCCGCGCGCCGAGAATTCTCGCTGCATCGCAGAAATTGGTTTGACCTTCTCCCGGCGTTCCGCGAGGTTTCGGCTGACATCGCAGTGAGAAAAGGCTGATCATGCAGCATGTTTCGGGCGCCGCCCGGCTGAACCAGCGCGTTATCGGCGCAATCGCCTGCCTTGCATTCCTGGCCATCGGGATCGGGATTGCCTCGCCCTTGCTGCCCGACAGCAGCACCATTGGCGTTCTGGCGCGGATCTTCGGCAGCCTCGCCCCGTTTTTCCTTGTGGCGGGGGCCTGTCTGGGCCTTGTTCTGATCCTACTGCGCGCGGGCCGGATGGGGCTTTTCTTCATCGCCGCTTCGGCGCTTTCGCTGGGGCTGTTTGCGGCGCGGCATCTGATGGTGTCGCAACCGCTCGATCCGGCGGCGGCGCCGGATCTGCGGGTGATATTCTTCAATGTGCTGTTCGAGAATACCACCAATGGCGACCGCATCCTGCAGGCGGTGCGCGAGGCCGACCCGGACGTCGTGGTTTTTTCCGAGGCTATCGCGCTGCGCAAAGAGGCCGAGGTGCTGAAGGCCGAATTTCCCTATCACGTCGGCTGCGAAAGGGCCTGCGAGATTTTCGCGCTCTCGCGTGTCGAACCGGCAAACATCCAGCTGTTCTCGCTCAGCAACCGGTGGCAGCAGCGGATGGCGGCGCTGCATTTCGAGTTTCCCGATGGCCGTGGTCTGAACGTGGTGGCGGCGCATATGCTAAAGCCCTGGTTCCACGATCTTGCGGGGAAAGAGCGCGCAGAGTTGTTCGTCGCGATCAACCGGATGGATGGCCCCACCGTTCTGATGGGGGATTTCAACTCTGCCCCCTGGAGCTTTCCGATGTTCGATGTCTATCGCAACGCCGGCTTCGCCCCGCCGCGCCGGCCGGTCGGAACCTGGCCTGCCAGCGCGGGCGATCTGGGCCTGCCGATCGACCACATGCTGGTGCGCGATGGCGCGGTCCTGGTGAACCTGCAGCCTTTCGGCGGCGATCTGGGCTCGAACCACCGGGGGCTTTTGGCCGATATCGCCGTCCGGCGCGATTGACCGGCTGATTTGCGTTGGGTCAAGGCGCCGTGCCACGTTACATGTACAGTATGATGGCAATGCAAATCTCGGGAGAACGCGATGAAAGCCGCACGTACATTCGTTTTGCTGGCCAACGAACATGAGGCCAGGTTTCTGGTGAATGAAGGCCCGGGCAAGGGGCTTTTGCAGGTCGGCGGCCTGACGCAGACGCATGAAACGCAGTATTCCGATATGCCCGGCCGGTCACAGGCCGGCCCCGGCGCCGCCCGCCACGGGCTCGACAGGAGCGCGACAGAGCGAGAGCAGAACCGGGCGAGGTTTTCCGTCGAAGTCGCCGAGGCCGCCGAGGCGCAATGGGCCAAGGGGGATTACGATCGGATGGTGATGGCCGCGCCGCCCAAGATGCTGGGCGCGCTGCGCGAGGATATCGGCGGGGCGATGAAGGCGGCGATGGCCGGAGACATGGATAAGGATCTGCTGAAGGTTGCGCTGCACGATCTGCCGCCCCATCTCGAGGACATGATTGTGTTCTGAGGAGGCAATGATGGACGACGACACCCCTGCGCCCGAGTTTGCGCGGCGCGATGGCATCTGGCTGCGCGGGCTCTGGATGGTGATCCTGGCGATCCTGTTCGCGGTCGCCGAGACGGTGCTGCTGGTCTGCGCGGTGCTGCAGTTCGGCTGGATGCTGTTCACGAAGGAGCGCAACCGCTTCATCGCCGATTTCGGCGCGAATCTGGGCAACTGGCTGTCGGTCACGGCGCGGTTCCAGACCGGCGCGAGCGAGGAAAAGCCGTTTCCCTGGACAGCGTGGAAGTAGGGGCCCCTGACGCGGGGCCCCGCGATCAGTCTTCCATCGCTTCCAGCTCGTCGATCAGGCCAGAGATCATGCTCAGGCCCTTGTCCCAGAATTTCGGGTCGGTGGCGTCCAACCCGAAGGGTGCCAGAAGTTCTTTGTGATGCTTCGAGCCGCCCGCGCGCAGCATCGCGAAGTATTTGTCCTGAAAATCCGCTCCGCCCTCTTCATAGACCGCGTAGAGCGCGTTCACCAACCCGTCGCCGAAAGCATAGGCATAGACGTAGAAGGGCGAGTGCACGAAATGCGGGATATAGGCCCAGAAGGTTTCGTAGCCCTCCATGAAGTTGAACACCGGGCCCAGGCTTTCGGCCTGCACCGACATCCACAGCGCGTTGATGTCTTCGGGCGTCAACTCTCCGCCGCGCCGGGCCTCGTGCAGCTTGCATTCGAAGTCGTAGAAGGCGATCTGGCGCACGACCGTGTTGATCATGTCCTCGACCTTGCCGGCCAGCAGGGTTTTGCGCTCGGCGTCGGTTTTGGCGCCCTCCAGCAGTTTGCGGAAGGTCAGCATCTCGCCGAACACAGAGGCGGTTTCGGCCAGGGTCAGCGGGGTGGAGGCCAGCAGCTCGCCTTGCCCGGCGGCCAGCACCTGATGCACGCCGTGGCCCAGCTCATGCGCCAGGGTCATCACGTCGCGCGGTTTGCCCAGGTAGTTCAGCATCACATAGGGATGCACATCCACGACCGTGGGGTGGGCGAAGGCGCCGGGCGCCTTGCCCGGTTTCACGCCGGCGTCGATCCAGCCCTTGCTGAAGAACGGCGCGGCGATCTCGGCCATTTCCGGTGCGAAATCGGCATAAGCCTCCATCACGGTCTTCTGCGCGGCCTCCCAATCCACCGTCTTCGGCTCTTCGATCGGCAGCGGCGCGTTGCGATCCCAGACCTCGAGCGTGTCGAGACCCATCCATTTGGCTTTCAGCGCGTAGTAGCGGTGTGACAGCTTCGGATAGGCGGCGACAACCGCGTTGCGCAATGCCTCGACCACCTCGGGTTCCACATGGTTCGAAAGATGGCGCCCGGTCTGCGGCGTGGGCATCTTGCGCCAGCGGTCCTCGACCTCTTTTTCCTTGGTCAGCGTGTTGTGGACACGGGCGAAGAGCTTGACGTTCTCGCCAAAGACCTTGGCCAGTTCCCGCGCCGCCAGTTCGCGCTTTTCACGGTCGGGATCGGTGAGGAAGTTGAGCGTGCCCTCGATATTGTACTCTTCGCCGTCCACGTTGAAGGTCAGCCCGGCGATGGTCTCGTCAAAGAGCTTGTTCCACGCGGCGGCGCCGACCACGGACTGGTCGTGCAGGAACTTCTCCAGCTCGTCCGAAAGCTGGTAGGGGCGCATCGCGCGCAGCCGCTCGAAGATCGGGCGATAGCGGGCAAGCTCTGCGTTTGCGGCGAACAGAGCATCCAGCTTTGCATCCTCGATGCGGTTGATCTCCAGCGTGAAGAAGACCAGCGGCGTGGTGAATGTGGTGATCTTGTCCTGGCAATCGGAAAAGAACTTGGCGCGGCCGGAATCCATGGTGTTCTGGTAATAGCGCAGCCCGGCGAAAGACATGATGCGCCCGCCGATCACGTCGATCTTTTCATAGCGCAGCACGCATTCGAGCATGCCTTTCGCATCCAGCGCCGCCAGCCGACCCTCGTAATCGGCCGCGAAATCGGCGCAGGCCTTTTCCAGCCACGCCATGTCGCGCGTCAGCTCGGGTGCGTCCTCGCCGGTGTAAAGATCGCTCAGATCCCACTCCGGCAGGTTGCCAAGGCTGCCGCCGGCTGTGGCATTGGCGTCAAAGACGGGGACGGGCGATGTGATGCGCATGGCGGAACCTCTGAAACTGTTTGATCAAGACATAGGCAGGGCAGGGGGGCGGGTTCAAGCGAAAGGGCGCAATCGGCTCTCGCTTTACCGATTGCATCGCGCGACGGGTGCGGTAACCATGCGCGCGATGCCACAGGTCTTTATCACCGAACCCATCCACGAAGATGCCATCGCCCTGCTGCGCAGCGGCGGGATGGATGTTGTTCTGGGCTGGCAGGGCGGGGATCTGGCCGGGGCCGATGCGTGGCTGGTGCGGACGCACCGGGTGGATGCGCCGGGCCTGGCGCTGGCGCCCAACCTTCGCATCGTGTCCAAGCATGGCGTGGGCGTCGACAACATCGATCTCGGGGCCGCGGCAGCGCGCGGGGTGGTGGTGGCGAACACGCCCGGCGCGAACGCGGGCGCGGTGGCGGAACACACGCTGATGCTGATGCTGGCGCTGGCCCGCCACACATTGCCGCTCGATCGTGCGGCACGGCAGGATTTCTCGCGCCGCGAAAGCCTTTCGCCGATGGATCTGGAGGGCAAGCGCGCGCTGATCGTGGGCTTCGGCGCCATCGGCCAGCGCGTGGCGCGGCTGTGCGCGGCGCTTGGCATGGAGGTGACGGTCTGGCACCGCCGGTTCACCTCGGCAGAGGCGGGATACCCCGTTCTGAGCGATCTTCACGCGGCCCTGCCGCAGGCGGATGTGCTGACCCTTCAGCTTCCGCTCAACGATGGCACGCGCGGGCTGATCGGGGCGGCTGAGCTGGCGCTGTTGCCGAAAGGCGCGCTGGTGGTCAATTGCGGCCGGGGCGGGGTGCTGGACGAGGCGGCGCTGATGGAGGCGGCCCCCCGCCTGGGCGGCATCGGCCTGGACGTGTTCGAGCATGAACCACTGCCCCACGACAGCCCGCTTCTGGCGCTTCCCAACACGGTGTTCTCGCCCCATTCGGGCGGGATGAGCGATGGCGCGATGCGCCGGATGGGAATGGGCGCGGCGCAGAACGTGCTGGATCATTTCGCCGGGCGGCTTGACCCGGCCTGCCGCGTCACCCCGGCTTGACGCCTTCGCCGCGCGCGCCTTTAGTGGCGCGGCGACCATCAGGAGGGGCATCATGAAATTCGTGCGTTTCGGGCCGGCGGGTGCCGAGAAACCCGGCATCATTGATGCCGAAGGCCGCCTGCGCGACCTGTCGGAGGAAATGGACGATCTGTCCGGCATCGTTCTGACCCATCTCGACGATTTCTCGCCCGAAGGGATGCCGGTGGTCGGGGGAAATCCGCGTCTGGGCGTGCCGGTGGCGGGGGTGGGGAAATTCATCGGGATCGGCCTGAACTATTCCGACCACGCGGCCGAGGCGCGCATGGATATTCCGGCCGAACCCATCGTGTTCATGAAGGCGACCTCGTCCCTCTCCGGCCCGCATGATCCCATCCGCCTGCCGCGCGGGTCCGTGAAAACGGATTGGGAGGTGGAGCTGGGCGTCGTCATCGGCAAGCCTGCGAAATACGTCAGCGCCGAAGAGGCGCTGGACCATGTGGCGGGCTATATGGTGGTCAACGATGTTTCCGAGCGCGCCTTCCAGATCGAACGGGGCGGGCAATGGACCAAGGGCAAGAGCTGTGACAGCTTCGGCCCCTGCGGCCCCTGGCTGGTGACCCCGGACGAGGCCGGCGAGATCACCGCGCTGGACCTTTCGCTTTCGGTCAACGGGTCGCGGATGCAGCAGGGCAGCGCCGCGAACATGATCTTTTCGGTGGCGCGGATCATCAGCTACCTCAGCCAGATGATGACCCTGCATCCCGGCGATATCATCGCCACCGGCACCCCGGCGGGCGTCGGCATGGGCATGGTGCCGCCGCGGTTTCTGAAGCCGGGTGACGTGGTCGAACTGTCGATCAGCGGTTTGGGCACACAGCGCCAGGAGGTGGTGTCGGACTGAGCCGCCGCCGGTCAGGCGGCTTCGGGGCCCGGCTGCGCCGCATCCTGTGCCGCCGTGAAAAAGGCAGAGGTTTCATCAAAGAATCGCGCCCGCGTATCGAGGGTTTCCATCATCACCTCGTGTCGGGCGCCGGGCACCTCCACAAGGCGGCCGCCGGGCCAGCGGGCCATGCGCCGGGCGATGGCGGTGCTGCAGACGATACGCTCCTCGCTGCCCAGAAAGGTGATCACCGGCAGCGCCGGAGAGGGGTGGCGCGACAGGGCGGCAACCTCGCGCAGGGCGGCGCCCACCCAGCCGATGCTGGGCCCGCCCAGCGCAAGCTCTACCCGCGCGGCGACCTGGGCGCGCATATAGGCATACATATCGGCATCGGTGGTCAGCTCGTTCCCCGCGAAATCGGCGGCGTCCACATAGGTTTTCTGCAGTGACGTGCCGGGAACGAAGCGCTTGGAAAACCCGAACGGGTGGCTGGCGGCGCCCACGATCCGGGCCACCGGGCGCATCCGGCGCGGCAGGTTGATATCCCACATCGGCGCCGAAAACGCCGCGCTGCGAACCGGCATTCCGTTGATCAGCGCGCGCAGGGCGATGCAGCCGCCCATGGAATGGGCCAGCACATGCAGCGGCCGGGGCAGGTTCAACGCGGGCAGGGCGGCCATCAGCGCCGCGACGTCATGCTGATACTCGGTGAAGCGGCGCACGTAACCGACCAGGGGATTGGGCACCAACCTGTCGGCCAGCCCCTGGCCGCGCCAGTCGATCGCGACAGTGCTGTAGCCCCGCTTCAGGAAATCCGATGCGGCGCGGCCGTATTTTTCGACATATTCGGTGCGGCCGGGAAACAGCAGCACCGTCCCCCTGTCGCCGCCGCGCCAGGCGGCGACGCGCAAGCGCACCCCGTCGGCGGCGGTCAGCCAATAGGCGGCGCCGTCTGGGCCGTCGGCCAGATCACCGAAATACGGCGCGTCCCGCATGGCTCAGCCGAAGGCCGCGCCCAGTTTCATCGCCTTGCCCATGTCGCCGTCGATGGTCAGCTTGCCGGTCATGAAGGCGGCGGTGGGGTGGACGTCGCCGGCCAGCATGGCCTGAAACGTTTCCAGATCGGCGCTCAGGGTCACGTCGGCGTCATCGTCGCCGGCGCGCACGCCGTCTTCGTCCAGATAGACGGCGCCTTCGCCTTCGATCACGAATTTGACAGACCCGTCGATCCCGCCTTCGATCTTCTCGCTCAGGGCCTTGACGGCCGCGTCAATCACATCGCTCATGGCGTTCCTCCGATTGTGCGCGGCGGGGCCTTGGTTTTCCCCGCCAATGCGTTACATTTTCCTTTGTTATGATCGCACAGCTCAGGTTTCTCAATCGTATCTTCGCGGCGGGTCTGTTTTTCGGCCTGATCGCGCTGCCGGCCGGGGCCGGGCCCGATTCTCTGGATGGGCTCTTCGAGCTGTTGCAGGAGCCCGAGTTGCCGAACTGGAAATCGGTCGAGGATGAAATATGGGCCGAATGGTCCAGATCGGGGTCGCCTTCGATGGATCTGTTGCTGCAGCGCGGGCGCGATGCCATGGCGGCAGAGGATTATGCCACCGCCATTGGCCATTTCACGGCGCTCACCGATCACGCCCCGGATTTCGCCGAAGGCTACAATGCGCGGGCAACCGCCTATTTCCGTCAGGGCCTGTACGGCCCGGCGCTGGCCGATATCAACCGGGTGCTGGCGCTGAATCCGCGCCATTTCGGGGCGATGGCCGGGCTTGGCACGATCATGGATGAACTGGGCCATCCCGAGGCGGCGCTGCGCGCGTTTCATGCCGCCGCCGCCGTACATCCGCACGAGCCAGACCTGTTAGAGGCCGTGGAGCGGTTGGAGATGACAGTCTCCGGCACCGCACTCTGAAAGGGCCAGTACAATGCGGCAGCAGGGGAGGATCCTGGCGGTCCTCGGGCCGACCAATACCGGCAAGACGCATTATGCGATCGAACGGATGCTGGCGCATCGCACCGGGGTGATCGGCCTGCCGCTGCGCCTTTTGGCGCGCGAGGTCTATGATCGGATCGTCGCGCTGCGCGGGCCGTCGGTGGTGGCGCTTGTCACGGGCGAGGAACGGATCGTGCCCGAGCGCACCCGATACTGGGTCTGCACCGTCGAGGCGATGCCGCAGGAGATCGGCGCCGATTTCCTGGCCATTGACGAGATCCAGCTTTGCGCCGATCCCGAGCGCGGACATGTGTTCACCGACCGTCTTCTGCATGCGCGCGGCCTGCACGAAACCCTTTTTCTGGGCGCCGAAACGATGCGAAGCGCTATCGCGGCGCAGGTGCCGAGGGCCCAGTTCACCCGGCGCGAGCGGTTTTCGGAACTGACCTACACAGGTTCGAAAAAGATAAGCCGGATGCCGCCACGATCGGCGATCGTCGGGTTTTCTGTTGAAAACGTCTATGCGATCGCCGAGCTGATCCGGCGCCAAAAGGGCGGCTGCGCGGTGGTGATGGGGGCGCTCAGCCCGCGCACGCGCAACGCGCAGGTGGATCTGTATCAAAACGGCGAGGTCGATTATCTGGTGGCGACCGATGCGATCGGCATGGGGCTGAACCTGGATATCAACCATGTCGCCTTTTCGGGGCTGAAGAAATTCGATGGCCGCCGGATGCGCCTGTTGCAGCCCAACGAGCTGGCCCAGATCGCGGGCCGGGCCGGGCGGTATATGCGCAACGGCACCTTCGGAGTGACGGGCGAGGCCCCGCCGCTCGACGATGACATGGCCGCGGCGATCACCAGCCACCGGTTCACCCCGGTCAAGAAGTTGCAATGGCGCAACGCCCGCCTGGATTTCGGCACGGCCGACCGGCTGATCGCCTCGCTCGAGCAGCGCACAGATGACGAATGGCTGACCCGCGCGCGCGAAGCGGATGACCTGCACGCCCTGCGCGCACTGGCCGAGATGCCCGATGTCCGGGCGCGGATCAGCGCCGCGCCGGATGTGCGCCTGTTGTGGGATGTGTGCCGCATCCCCGATTTCCGGGGGATTTCCGCCGCCGAGCATGTCAGCCTGCTGGGCCGAATCTATGATTTTCTGCATGATGGCGGCGTGGTGCCCGACGATTGGCTTGCGCGTCAGATCCGGCGAATCGACCGGAACGATGGCGACATTGACACATTATCGAAACGTCTGGCCTATATCCGCACTTGGACCTACGTGGCACAAAGGCGGGGTTGGGTCGGTGACGAATCCCATTGGCGCGGCGCAACCCGCGCGGTAGAAGACCGTCTGTCGGACGCGCTGCATGGCGCATTGACGAAAAGATTTGTTGACCGGCGGACAAGTGTGCTGCTTCGCCGGTTGAAGCAGAAGGAGGGCCTTGTGGCCGAGGTGAACGAAAAAGGTGAAGTGACGGTCGAAGGACAATTCGTCGGCCGTCTGGAGGGGTTCCGTTTTCGTCAGGATGCAAGCGGCAGCCCGGATGAGGCGAAGACGCTGCGCCAGGCCAGTTTTGCCGCGCTGAAGCCCGAGTTTCATCTGCGCGCGGACCGCTTCTATAACGCGCCCGATACCGAGATCGACTTTACCGAGCAGGGCGGCCTGATGTGGGGCGAGCATGCGGTCGGCAAGCTGGTGGCGGGCGGCGAGGTTCTCAAGCCGCAGGTCGAGGCCTTTGTCGATGAAGAGGCCGGGCACGACGTCGCCGAAAAGGTGCGCCGCCGTCTGCAGCACTTCATCGACCGCAAGGTGGCGACGCTGTTTGAGCCGCTGCTGACCCTGCAGCGCGACGAGGCGCTGACCGGCCTGGCTCGCGGTTTCGGCTTCCGCATGATCGAGGCGCTGGGGGTTCTTCCGCGCGATCAGGTGGCGGGCGAGGTGAAAGAGCTGGACCAGGAGGCGCGCGGCGCGCTGCGCAAACACGGGATCCGCTTTGGCCAGTTCACGATTTTCCTGCCGCTTTTGCTGAAACCCGCGCCGACGCGGCTGCGGCTGGTGCTGTGGTCGCTTTCGCAGGGGCTCAACGAATTTCCCGAAAGCCCGCCGCCGGGTCTGGTGACGATCCCGGTGGTGCCCGAGGTGCCGCAGGGTTGTTATACGCTGTCGGGCTATCGCCCGGCGGGGGCGCGGGCCATCCGCATCGACATGCTGGAAAGGCTGGCCGATCTGCTGCGCGCGCAAGACAGCCGGGGCGGGTTCGAGGCCAACCCCGACATGCTGTCGATCACCGGCATGACGCTGGAGCAGTTCGCCGATCTGATGCAGGGGCTGGGATATAACGCCGAGAAGGGCGAACGCGAAAAGGTAAAGGCCCCGCCGGCGGCGGATGCCTCTGCCGATCCGGTAGTCGACGCCGGCGCCACGCCCGAGCCTGCGGCCGAACCGGTGTCCGGGGAACCCGCCGCGCCGGAGGCGGAGGCCGAGCCGGAGAAAGAGCTGTTCTACACCTTCACATGGGCGCCCAAGCGCAAGGGCGGTGGACGGCCGCGCGGCGAAGAGCGGCAGGGCAACAACCGACCGCAGGGCAAGGGCAAGCCGAAGGGCAAGCCTGCCGGGAAACGGCCGCCGCGCGATGGCGCGCAGACCTATCAGGCCCGCCCGCCGAAGAAGGAAAAGCCGATCGACCCCGACAACCCATTCGCCGCCGCGCTGATGGGGCTGAAGAGCAAGCAATAGCGTGTCGGAGCCGCGCCCGCTGATCCGGCTGGACAAGTGGCTTTGGCAGGCGCGGTTCTTCAAGACGCGCACGCTGGCGGGCAAGGTGGTGGCGGGCGGCCATGTGCGGGTGAACAGCCTGCGGGCCGCCAAGCCGGCACAGCGGGTCGGCGCGGGCGACACGCTGACCTTTCCGCAGGGCGACCGGATTCGGGTGATCCGCGTGCTTGCCCCGGGCGAGCGGCGCGGTCCCGCCGCCGAGGCGCAAACGCTGTACGAAGACCTGACGCCCGCGCGGGAAGACGTTCCGCAATCGCCGCGATTTGACGGAAAAGGTCGGCCGACCAAGAAAGATCGCCGCAGTCTCGATCTTAACAGGCTTCCGCCGCTTGAATGATCTTTCGGGCTGGTCTAGCTAATCCCTGATCAGAGAAGTGAGGCCCTCCGCATGACCTATGTCGTCGTCGACAATTGCATCGCCTGCAAATACACCGACTGTGTCGAGGTTTGCCCGGTGGATTGCTTCTATGAGGGCGAGAACATGCTGGTCATCCACCCCGACGAATGCATCGATTGCGGTGTGTGCGAACCGGAATGCCCCGCCGATGCGATCCGCCCCGATACCGAGCCGGACATGGAGAAATGGGTGGAATTCAACCGGAAATATTCCGAGGCCTGGCCGGTCATCATCTCGAAGAAAGATCCGCTGCCCGAGGCGGAAGAGCGTGACGGCGAGACCGACAAGCTGAACAAGTACTTCTCCGAGGCGCCGGGCGAGGGCGGATAACCGCTGATTCGCGGTATTTGTCGCGGGTTTGGGGGTTGTCGGGTGGATTTTCTGCCTGTATTTGTTAAATTATATCAGTTGTTTAATGCGCATTTCACAATGCCGCACTTTAAACTGTCGGGCTTTTTTGCTACATTCTCATGACATAAAGCTGTCTGTAACAGATGACCTTAACGCAGAGAATGGTTCCTGCGTTGTGGTTTTCTAGCGCCATACATCCCCCGTTGACCGAAAATATCAGTTTTCGGGCGGGTTGTTGTCGCCGCATGGGGGCCTGCAAGGAAGCGACTGCATGAGCAAACTGAAGAAATCTGAATTTCGCCCGAACGATTACGTGGTCTATCCCGCACATGGCGTGGGTCAGATCGTCTCCATCGAAGAGCAGGAGATTGCGGGCATTGCGCTGGAGCTTTTTGTCATTTCCTTCGAGAAGGACAAGATGACACTCCGCGTGCCGACGAACAAGGCGACGGAAGTGGGCATGCGCTCTCTGTCCTCTCCTGACGTCGTATCCAAAGCCATGGCCACGCTGAAGGGCAAGGCCAAGGTGAAGCGCGCCATGTGGTCGCGCCGCGCGCAGGAATATGAACAAAAGATCAATTCCGGTGATCTGATCTCGATCGCCGAAGTGGTGCGCGATCTGCACCGCACCGACGACCAGCGCGAGCAGAGCTATTCCGAGCGTCAGCTTTACGAAGCCGCGCTCGAGCGTCTGACCCGCGAAGTGGCCGCCGTCAGCGGCATGGACGAAGGCGGGGCGCAGCGCCAGGTCGACGAGGTTCTGATCTCGCGCGCGGCCTGATCCCGCGACAATACGGAATATGAACCGCGGCTTCCGGGCCGCGGTTTTTTCATGTCAGGCGGCGCCTTCGGTGATCTCTTCGGTGCTGGCGACCTCTTGCCGGACCAGCGCGGTTTCCAGCTCTTTGTTCAGCTCGCTGGCGCGGGCGAGATAGGCTTGGTTCTGGTCCAGCGGCACGCCGGGCTTCCACAGTTCGGCCAGTTCGCGCAGCGCTTCGCGGTCATGCTTGTAAAAGGCCGTTTCCATCTCGTTGGCTTCGAAATCGGTCAGGCCGAGATCCTCCAGCACGTAGCGGCCGGCGCGCAGCGAGCTGTCGAACATCTCGCGCACGATGTGATCGGCCCCGGCCCGGTACAGTTCGTAGACGTGAACCCGATCCTTGGCGCGGGCGACGATGCTCAGATCCGGCCGCTCGCGCCGCGCGTATCTCACCAGCCGGGTATTTGCCTCGCTGTCGTCAAGCGCGGCCACGAGCACCTTGGCATTGTCGAGACCCGCCGCATGCAGCAGTTCAGGGCGCGTGGGATCGCCGAAAAAGCTCTTGAACCCGAATTTGCGCATCAGCTCGATCGTCGGCAGATCGTGATCCAGCACCGTGGCCCGAAAGCCCGACATCTGCAGCATCCGGTTGACCACCTGCCCGAAGCGGCCGATGCCGGCGATGATGATCGGGTGCTGTTCGTCGATCTTGTCGAAATCACGCGGGCTGTCGGATGTGTCGGAAACCCGGCGCGACAGGAAATCATGCAGAATGAAGAACAGCGGCGTCAGAAGCATCGACATGGCGATGATCAACAGCAGCGTCTGGCCGAGCGATTGGGTCAGCACGTTGGTCTGCAGCGCGAAGCTGACCAGCACGAACCCGAATTCCCCCGCCTGCGCCAGCGCCAGTGTGAACAGCCACTTGTTGCCCGCCCGCAGCTTGAACAGCACCGCCAGCCCGTAGAGGATCAGCCCCTTGGCGATCATCAGCGCCAGGGTAAGCCCGATGATCTGGCCGAGATCGGCAAACAGCACGGCCATATTGATACCGGCCCCGACGGTCATGAAGAACAGGCCCAGCAGCAGGCCCTTGAACGGCTCGATACTGCTTTCCAGATCGTGCCGGAATTCCGAGTTCGCCAGAACCACGCCCGCCAGAAACGTGCCAAGCGCCGGCGACAGGCCCACCATGATCATCAGCAGGGCGATGGCCACGACGATCAGCAGGGCGACGACCGTGAACATCTCCCGCAGGCGAGAGGCGTGGATGAACCGGAACAGCGGACGGGTCAGGTAATGCCCGACCAGAATGATCGCCACCACGGCCCCCAGCGTGACCAGCGCCAGCCCCCAGCCCGGCAGCTCTGCCAGAACCGAGATCGCGCTGCCGTGGCCTTCAGTGGCCTGCTGGGTCGCGTGGCGCGTCAACGAGCCGTCCGGCGCGATGCTGAGCTTTTCTTTCACGGCCAGCAGAGGCAGCAGCGCCAGCATCGGGATGACGGCGATATCCTGGGTCAGAAGCACGGCAAAGGTGGCCCGCCCGCCCGGCGTCCGGGTCAGGCGCTTTTCCGTCAGCGTCTGCAGCACGATCGCGGTGGATGACAGCGCCAGGATCATGCCCACGGCCAGCGCGGTCTGCCAGACCAGCCCGAGTTGCATCGCCCCGGCCATGACCACGGCGGTGCTCAGCACGATCTGCATCCCGCCCATGCCCAGCAGCCGGTCGCGCATGTCCCACAGGGCACGGGGATCAAGCTCCAGCCCGATCAGGAACAGCATCATCACCACGCCGAACTCGGCGAAATGCTGCAGATCCTGCGTTTCCGAGCCGACCAGCCCCAGCACCGGCCCGATCACGATGCCCGCCAGCAGATAGCCCAGCACCGACCCGAGCCCCAGCCGCGCCGCGATCGGCACGGCGATCACCGCGGCGGTCAGGTAGATCGTGGCAAGCAGAAGGAAGCCTTCCATGGGTCCGTCCTTACATTGGCAAAGCCGCGTCGTCGGCCTTGAACTGGTTCATAGCGGTCCGGCTTTGCCCCCGCACAACAGCCGAATACGACAGTAGCACCTCATGGAACACCCGGTTCAGCGCCGCCAGACAGGCATTGTTCTGCAGGGCCGACGGCAGCCGACAATCAGTGTCGTCCATGGTCATGCGAATTTCACGCTGTTTTCGCCACTCTAGCGTGCGATCGACGCGGCGACCAAGGTGCAAGCGTGGTTTTTGCGCAATTTCAGGATGTTTTTCGCAGAAAAACCCTACCCGGGCGTGCAGCCGGAAATGGCGCAGGCCGTTGGCGGCTCAGCCGTCGCCGGCCAGTTGCAGCAGGATATTCGCGCCGTTCTTGATATAGCGCAGCTGGTCTTCGCCAATGGCGGCGACCCGCCCGCCGTCTATGCTGTCACCCGGTTTCACCTTCACGAATTGCCCGTCGGGCAAGCGCACCAGCGCACGCCTGTCGGATTCGCTGCCATAGACGCCGATCAGGCTTATCTTGCGCAGATTGATCGCGTTTTCCTGCGTTGCCTGCCGCGTCACCAGCCCGGGGCTGGGCGCCAGCGGCTTGATCGCGGCGGCAACGGCAACCGGCAGGGCAACGGGGGCGGCTGGCGCGACGTAGTCGGGGCGCGCGCGTGGGCGAAGCTGTGACAGCGCGTCCAGCCCGTAGCCGCCGGTCTGCGCTTGCTCGAGCCGCTGGGCGAGATCGGCCGGACGTGACCGGGGAATGAACTTGGCCAGATATTTGTTTTCGCTGCGGGTGATCGCGGCGGCGGGCGGTTCGGGGCGCTGCGGCGGCACCCTTGGCGGCGGCCCTGCGTGGATCATGACGCCCGAGGGATCCAGCGCGCCGCCCTCGCGCGGCGTGACCCGCCCGTGCTCATCAAGCGCGAAGGCCTGGCCGGGGCCGGCGGGGCGCTGCAGGGCCGGGGGAGTATCCGCATGCAGCCCGGCGGCGGGAGGCAGGGCCACGGCATCTTCCGAAAGGATCACCGGGTCGATTGCCGCGATATAGAGATCGTCCGCCGGCTCGGGGGGGGGCGCCGAGAGCGCGAGGGGCGCATCGGGCCGGAGGCCGGCCGGATCTGGCGGCAACAGCATAGGGGCGGCGGCGGTTTCGATTTCGGGCACGGCCTCTGGCGCCAGCGCGGCAAGGGGGGGCGCGGGCATGGCAGGCTCGGGCAGAGCGATCGCGCCCCCCGGCTGCGGGGGCGAGGGCCGGTGCGGCAGGGGTTCAAGGCCAGGCTGCGCCATCAGCGCGGCCGTGGCTTGTGTACTCTCGGGCAGAGCGTCTTCGAGCCGGGGCGCATCGATCTGCGGGATCGCCACGGTGAAGGCGCCGTCGGCCCGTTCGGGGGCGGTGGCCAGGGGCGCGTCATCGCGGGCAAAGACGCCGGACCAGAGCGCGGCCAGCGCAATCGCGAACAGCGCGACCGCCCCGAGCACAAGGGCCGTGGTGCGAGCCCGGCCGCCCGCTGGCGTGTCATCCGGCGCGGGCGACTCGCCCACACTGGCCGGCGGCGCGGCGATCGGGGTGGCGGTGGCGTGGCTCTGGGGCCGGGGGGCCGGGGCGGGCGTTGCCGCTGGTGGCACCGCCGCAACCGGAGGCGCGGGCCGAACGGTCGGCGCCCCCAGCTCCAGCCGGCCATCGAGGCGCTCGAGCTGCGCGCCATCGGGCAGCAGGGTCGCGGCGGCCTGTGTGGCCCCGAACCAGGGCATGCGCGGAAAGCTTTCCGGCGCCGGTGCCGCGACATGGGCGACGGGGTTGAAACGGTGCTGCGCGGCGAACCGCTCTGCCTCTGCCAGGGTTTCCTGCGCGACGACGGCCACACGCGCGCCCGTGCCATCCATTTCCCAATCGAAGACCAGATCTTTCACGTTGTAGGGGGTCAGCCCGTCCAGCGCCTTGCGGATCTCCGCCGCGCCGGGGGCGGGGCCGGTCTCCAGCGTGGTGTAAAGGATCATCTCGTCGGGGATGACGACGAAGGACAACACGCCGCCGCCCTCAAGCTCGCTGGCCGTGGCGCGCATCATTTTCAGCGTCTCGGCAAGGTCGGGCGCGTCAAGCATGGCCTCGCCCACCAGGCTCCATGCGCCGGAGGTCCGGTGGAAAAGTCCGATCTTGTCTTGCGACAGACTCAGGGCAAAACGCGGTTTCATCTTGTTGGTCTATACCAGCCGGAGGAAGAGCGGCAGGCCGGGTGCGCCACCATGGCCTGACTATAGCAGGAATTCGCCGAGAGCGAGAAGCAATCTGAACGAAGCGCTTGCCTGTCGGCGCATTCATGCGAGACCTTCGCGGCAAAGAGGAGGACGACATGCGGTTTTTTACGGTTCTGATGCTGGCGCTGGCGCTGGCGACCACAGGTCGGGCGCAAGACGCCGCCGCCACCCTGACCGTGACCGGCGAGGCGGAGGTGGCGGCGGCGCCCGATATGGCGGTGATCACCGTGGGGGTGACCAGCCTGGCCCGCTCGGCCGCCGATGCGATGGATGACACTTCTGTGAAAACGGCGGAGATTCTGGCCGCGCTGGCGGCGGCCGGCATCGCCGAGCGCGATCTGCAGACCCGCGCGCTGCGGCTGAATCCGAACTGGGCCAACCGGTCCTCGACACCCGGTGCGGGGCCCAAGATCGACGGGTTCGTCGCCTCGAACACCGTCATGGTGCGGGTGCGCGATCTCGATCGGCTGGGCGGGGTGCTGGATACGGTTCTGGGGCTGGGCGCGAACGAGTTCGGCGGCCTGTCCTTCGGGCTGCAGAACCCCGGCCCGGCACAGGACGAAGCCCGCCGCGCCGCCGTGGCCGAGGCGATGCGCAAGGCGCGGCTCTATGCCGAAGCGGCCGGGCTGACGCTTGGCCCTGTCCTTTCGCTGAGCGAGGCCGGCGGCGCCCGCCCCGCACCGATGATGATGGAGGCGGCGCGCATGGCCGATGCCGTTCCCGTGGCCGCGGGCGAGGTTTCGGTCTCGGCCGCGGTCACGATGGTGTTCGATATCGGCGGCTAGGCGGTGGCCCTGGCCAGCGCCTGATCCAGATCGGCGATCAGGTCATGCGCATCCTCGATCCCGATCGACAGGCGCACCAGGTTGGGCGCGGCGCCGGCCGCCGTCTGCTGTTCGGGGGTCAGTTGCCGGTGCGTTGTCGAGGCCGAGTGGATGATCAGTGACCGGGTGTCGCCCAGATTGGCCACATGGCTGAACAGCTCTACCGCGTCCACCAGTTTGACACAGGCGTCATAGCCGCCTTTCACGGCAAAGGTGAACAGCCCGCCGGCGCCCTTGGGGCAGATGCTTTTGACGCGGTCGTGGTAGGGGCTGGAGGGCAGGCCGGCATAGGTCACGAATTCGACCCGCGGGTCGGCCTCCAGCCAGCTCGCGACCTTCACCGCGTTTTCCACATGGCGCTGCATCCGCAGGCTGAGCGTTTCGATCCCCATCAGCGTGTAATGCGCGCCCTGCGGGTTCATCGTCATCCCCAGATCGCGCAGCCCGATGGCGATGGAATGAAAGGTGAAGGCCATGGGGCCGAGCGCCTCATGGAACTTCAGCCCGTGATAGGCGGGCTCCGGGGCCGAGAGCGACGGGAACCTGTCCGAGGCCGACCAGTCGAATTTCCCCGAATCCACCACGCAGCCGCCGGTGACCGTGCCGTTGCCCGTCAGGTATTTCGTGGCCGAATGCACCACCAGCGTCGCGCCATGATCGAACGGGCGGCACAGATAGGGCGTGGCCAGGGTGTTGTCGACGATCAGCGGCAGGCCCGCCGCATCCGTGACGGCCGAGATCGCATCCAGATCGGTGATATAGCCGCCGGGGTTGGCGATGGATTCGCAGAACACCGCGCGGGTGTCTTCGTCGATGGCGGCCTTTACCGCCTCGGGATCGTCGAAATCCACGAATTTCGCCGACCAGCCAAAGCGTTTGATGGTCTGGCTGAACTGGGTGATCGTGCCGCCGTAGAGCCGGGTCGAGGCGACAACATTGCGGCCCGGCCCCATCAGCGGGAACAGCGCCATGATCTGTGCCGCATGGCCCGACGAACAGCAGACCGCGCCGGCGCCGCCTTCCAGCGTGGCGATACGCTCCTGCAGCACGGCGACGGTCGGGTTTGTCAGGCGGGAATAGATGTATCCCACCTCCTCGAGGTTGAACAGCGCGGCGGCGTGATCGGCATCGCGGAACGCATAAGCCGTTGTCTGATAGATCGGCGTCTGCCGCGCACCTGTCGCCGGGTCCGGCTGGGCACCCGCGTGGATTTGCAGCGTGTCAAAGCCGAGGCTGGGGCTGTCTGACATGTCATCCTCCCTGAAACTACATCGGCGCGGAGCCTAGGCGATCGTCCGGGGCGAAACAACACGCCTCGATGGCTGCGCCCCTGTGGTTCCGGGGCGTTTGTTCAGGCGGGGCCGGGCCCCGGCCCGCGGCTTTGCCGGTATCGCAGCGTTTCGCGGCAGCCCGCCGGTGTGGGCGCGGCGCAGGTGCAGGGCCGTCCGCCGATGACAATCGCCCAGACCTCGCCCGGGTCGCCATCGACATAGGTGACATGGCTGCGCCGGACAACATAGCTCTGGTTGTCGATCATGACCGTGGCCGGCTTCAGCGCCACGACGGTCCGGTGGCGCGGTCGATTGTCGTCCACGTCGCAGCCGGGCAGAAATGACGCCAGCGAAAGCCCGAGGATGAGTTTCGTGAGAGTATTCATCTGGGTTTCCAACTTCGGCAGGCGAGATTCAGGCATCGCGTGAAGGGCTGAACCAACACCTAAGCCGGGCGGCGTGGTTTGCCCTCAAGGCAAATCAGCGCATCCACAGGTTGGCCTTCTTGATCTGGTTGCGCAACATCTGTTCGCGTGGCGGCAGATCCGCGCGGTCGAACATGGCGCGCACCTTGCGCCCCTTGCCCTGATAGATCATCCGCTTGAAGGGCTCGTATTCCTTGATCACCTTCTTGATCTTGTTGGGCGCGGTGACGGCCTCCAGCACGTCAACCACATGATCATCCTCGCGCGCATAAAGCAGCGACAGGACGCGCCAGTGGCAGCTTACCTTGCCGTCCAGCCCGGCCAGTTCCGGCCCCGGACGCCCGCCGTCAAGGGAATGAATGGCCAGCGGCAGCGCCACCTGATCCAGCCAGGGGTCGAGCGACTGGCACACCAGCGGGCCTGGCGGATCGTCGCGAATCCCGGTGGCGTAGGAAAGGAACCGTTCGCCGAACGCGCGGGGACAGCGGTAGAAGAACCAGCCCGCGTTGAAATAGAGATAGCGCTGCCAGTACTCATCAGGCTGCGACAGGTCCAGCGTCGCCTGATACGCCAGCCCGAACCTGTCATAGAGCGATTTCCAGATCTCGCCGTAGCCGGGGCCGTAAAGCTCGATCTCGGGCCAGCTTCCCTCGCGCCGCATCGACGCGGCGGGGCGATCGAAATCGAACGGCACCTCGGAGAGCTTGCCGGTGATCAGCGTGTCGGTGTCAAAAAACACGAAGGGCTCGCCTTCGGGCAGGGCGGACAGCCCCTCGATCTTGTTGCCATGGGGATAGGCGCTGCCGAAGGCCCGGCTTTCGAAGGGTACGATCTCGGCGCCGAACTGTTTCAGCAACGCGCGCACCTCGGGGTTGCCGATGCGCGGATCGCGGGCCCATTTTTCGCCGGGTTGCGGTTCGGCCACGATCAACCGCCCGTCAAAGCCCGGGTCGGACTGGCGCAGCGAGGCGGCAAACAGCACCGCTTCATATTGCAGGCGCCCGTTCTGGCCCACGATCAGAATGTTGAATTTCTGGCGGTCTTTGCCTTTTGCGGCCATGCCCGAACCTGCCTGTCGCCTTTTCAAGGCAGTATAGGCGGGATCGGGGGGCGGAAAAACCCTGCTCCGACGCGCCGTTGCAGAAAGTTCCGCGCGGGACGCGCGCGGTGTTATCCGGGGGCGGGCGCGGCGGTTTCACGCCGCAGCGCAAGGATCGCCGCAACCGTAGCCGCGACCGGCCGGCTGGCGTCGATCCGGGCCCAGGTCACGGCCCCGATGTCGCGCTTGAGCTGCGCCTCCAGCACCTCGGGCGTGGCGTCGGACACGCCGGCGAGGCGGGCGGCGACACGGCTGCGCAGGGTCGCGGCATCCGAATGCAGCCAGATGCCGGTCAGCGGCACACCTGCGGCGCAGGCCGCGGCGTCGAGCGCGCCACGCCTGTCGGGCCGGTCAAACACCGCATCCACGATCACCGCGCCGCCCGCGCCTGTCAGGGCCAGGGCGCGGGCCGTAATCCGGTGATAGACCCTGTCCGACACCGCCGGTTCATAGGCCTCGCATGGTAGCCGCTCTTCCGGCCGGGCGCCGAACAGGGCCTTGCGGGTGCGGTCGCTTTCCACGATGCGCGCGCCGGGCGGGCGGCCCAGCCGCGGGGCGAGCGCCTCGGCCACGGTGGATTTGCCGCTGCCGCTGAGCCCGCCGATGGCGACCAGCCCCGGCGCGCAGGGGGCGAGCAGTGACAGGGCAAGATCGAAATACCGCCGCGCCGAGGCCGCCGCCTCTTCGGCGCCTTCGGCCAGATCCTCCGACAGGGTCGCGGTAACATGCGCCCGCACCGCCGCGCGCACCGCCATGAAGAACGGCAACAGCTCGAACCCGTCATCCTGACCGATCTCGTCGAAATAGCGATTGGCGACGAGGCTGGCGAGTTCCGGGTGCCCCCGGTGCCACAGGTCCATCAGCAGGAACGCAAGGTCGTAAAGAACGTCGATGGTGGCGATCTGATCGTTGAAGTCGATACAGTCGAACAGGCGCGGCTGGCCCTGGAACATGCAGATGTTGCGCAGGTGCAGATCGCCGTGGCAGCGACGGATCATCCCCGCACGCTCGCGCCGGTCGAGCGTTTCGGCGTGGCGGGCCAGCGCATCCCGGAAGGTGGCATCGAAGCGTTTCACGGCGTCTTCGGAAAACACATGGCTGGTGGCGAAACCGGCGGCGTTGATGTTCAGCACACCTTCCATATTGGCGGCTCCGCCGCCAGTGTGGACGGGCGGCAACCCCCGGTGGAACGCCGCGATCGTGTGCGACAGGCCGGTCATCAGGGCGGGCGTCAGCGTGCCGGCCATGGCCATCTGATCGAACAGATCCGATTGTTCGAACCGGACCATCGCCACCACCGCATCGGCCAGCGGGCCGTCGCCATCAAAACTCAGGCACCCGTCATCGCCGCGCGTGATGCGCCGGGTGCCAAGGTAGAGGCCCGGCGCGGTCGGCGCGTTCAGCGCGACCTCTGACTCGCAGGTGGCGGCGCGGATCGTGGGGGTGGAGAAATCGGCATAGGGCAGACGGACCGCGCGTTTGAGTTTGTAGGCCCGGTCGTCCGCAAGAAAGACCATGGAGATATGGGTTTCGATCACCTCGACCGGCCCGGCGCAGCCATGTGTGGCCGGGTCTTTCAGAAATTCGATGGTCGCGGTCTGGTCTTCGACAATCATCGGCGGGCCTCGGTATCGCTTCGCGTCGCGGGTGGTGTCTGCCGAGTGTGGGCGGAAACGCGGCGGCAACCAACCCCCGACAGCGCCCGTGCTGCAAATCATCTCAGCCACGCGGCGAAAATTTCCCGCGCCCGCGCATTTGAGGATGATCAAAGACCGGCGGCGATGATCATGCTATTGAAAAGAGGAACATAGCCATGATCCTGACTCGGTGAACGTGACCACAACCATGATTTCCCTGGCCCACCGATCCGCGTCGGGGCGGCTGCGCCTGAGATGCCCGGCCCTGCGGCTTGATCCCGACCGCGCCCGGCGGGTGCAGGCATCGCTCCGGGCAAAGCACTGGGTGGCCTCTGCCGAGGTGCGCCACAATTCTGGCAGCATCATTCTGCAGGTGCGCCCGGATCTGCCCATCGACGAGGTGTTCGCCGCCGTGCGCGACGCGCTGTCCCGCAAGGCCGAGGATGCGCCGCTCGCCGCCGCCCCGCGCCCCGCGGCAGAGCTGGCGGATACCGCGCATTGGCACAGCCTGACGCCGGGCGACATCGCGCGGCAGCTTGAAACGGATGCGGCGCGGGGCCTGAGCGCCACCGCCGCCGCGCAGCGGTTGAAGCGCGACGGGCCGAACCTGCTGCCCGAGGGCGAGACCAGGTCGCAGGTTTCGCTGTTCGCCGAACAGTTCGAAAGCCTGCCGGTGGCGATGCTGGCCGGGTCGGCTGTGGTTTCGCTGGCGACCGGGGGCATCGCCGATGCGCTGGCCACGCTGTCGGTCGTGCTGGTGAACGCGGTGTTCGGCTATGTGACCGAGGGGCAGGCCGAGGCGGCGATCCACAGCCTGATGGACAATTCGGGCGAAAGCGTCGTGGTGCTGCGCGACGGGGCCGAGGTGACGGTGCGCGCGGCAGAGGTGGTGCGGGGCGATATCTATGTCGCGCGCGCGGGCACGCAGATCGCGGCGGATGCTCGGATCATCGCCGCGGACCGGCTGAAGGTCGATGAATCGGCCCTGACGGGCGAGACGCTGCCGGTGGGCAAACATGCCGATACGACGGTCGAGCGCAATGCGCCCGTCGGCGCGCGCCCGACCATGATTCATGCCGGCACGCTGGTGGCCGAGGGGCACGGGCGGGCGATCGTGGTGGCCACCGGGCGCGAAACCTCGGCGGCGCGGATTGCCTTGCTCAGCCAGACGGCGTCGCGCCCGCAGGCCCCGGTGGAGGCGGAGCTGGACCGGCTGGGCACCATGCTGGTCAAGGTGTCGCTGGCGGCCTGCGGCGTGTTTTTCGGCATCGGCTGGATGCGCGGCACGGCACTGTCGGTGATCCTGAAAGACGCGTTGGCGCTGGCGGTGGCGGCGGTGCCCGAAGGACTGCCCGTCGTGGCAACGACGACGATGTCGCGCGGCCTGCGGCGGATGGAGCGTAACGGCATTCTGGTGCGCCGGATCGACGCGGTGGAAAGCCTGGGCGCGCTGCAGACGATCTGTCTGGACAAGACCGGCACGCTGACGCGCAACCGGTTGCAGGTGGTGGATGTGGTGCCCGGGCTCGGGGCGGCAGAGCCAGCGCCGGCACAGGCGATGGCGCAATTGCTGGAGGTTGCCGCGCTGAACAGCGACTGCGAGCCCGGCGAGGAGGGGGCGACGGGCTCTTCGGCGACCGAGCGGGCGGTGATGAATTTCGTGCTGGCCAATGACATGGACGCCGCCTCGTTGCGCGCCGCCCGCCCGCGCGAGGCGGTGATCGAACGCACGCCGAGCCGCCCCTGGATGGCGACGGTGCATGCCGGAGACGGACCCCGGACCATGGTCAAGGGCGCCCCCGAAGCGGTGCTGGAGCGGTGCAGCCATATCTGGGCCGAGGGTGGCAAGCGGGAATTGACCGAGGAAGATCGCGCCCGGCTTCTGGTCGAGAATGACACGCTGGCCGCGCGCCCCGCCCGGGTGCTGGGGTTCGCCGCCGGCGACGGGCCACCCGACGGCGACGAGGTTGCCGGGCTGACGTGGCTGGGGCTGATGGCGATGGTCGATCCGCTGCGCCCCGGCGCGAAGGAGTTCATCGCCGCGATGCACCGGGCGGGGATCGGCACGGTGATGATCACCGGCGATCAGGCCGCCACCGCGGGTGCCATCGCCAAAGAGCTGAACCTGGCGAACGGCGGGCCGCTGCGGATCATCGACGCGCCCGAGATACTGGAGCTCGACCCGGCGCTGCTGGGCGGGGTGGCGCGGCAGACCCATGTGTTTTCGCGGGTCAGCGCGCATCAGAAACTGGCCATCGTTCAGGCCCTGCAGGCCGAGGGCGCCGTGGTGGCCATGACCGGCGACGGGGTGAACGACGGCCCGGCGCTCAAAGCCGCCGATGTGGGCATCGCCATGGGTGCCAGCGGCACCGACCTGGCGCGCGACGTGGCCAATGTGGTGATCCGCGACGACGAGCTGGCGACGCTGGTCGACGCGATCTCGCAGGGGCGGGGGGTTTACCGCAACATCCGCCGGGCGCTGGAGTTCCTGATCACCAGCAACATGTCGGAGATCGCCGTCGGTATCGTCGAGGCCGCGCATGGCCCCGGCGAACTGGAAACCCCGATGGAACTGCTGTGGATCAATCTGGTCAGCGATGTGCTGCCGGGGCTCGGGCTGGCCTATGCCGACCCGGATCCGGATGCGATGGAACGGCCGCCGCGCAATGTGGGCGAGCCGATCGTGCCGCCGCATGATTTCCGCCGCATGACGCTTGACAGCGGTACTATCGCCGGGGCGGCGCTGGTGTCGCATTTCGCGGGGCTGGCGCGCTTTGGGCCGGGGCCGCAGACCCGCAGCATGACCTACCTGTCACTGTCGCTGGGCCAGTTGCTCTATACGCTGACCTGCCAGCGCAGCGATATCCGCAAGCTGCAGCCGGGCCGGCTCTTGGAAAACCGGGTGCTTGACGGGGCGCTGCTGGCATCGGCGGGCATGGCGGTGCTGCCGTTCTTCGTGCCGGCGCTGCGCCGGCTACTGGGGATTGCGCCGCTGGGCCCGGGCAGCGCCGGGATCGCGCTGGCCGCCGCCGCCGCGCCGGCGGGCATCGTGCTGGCGCGGCGCGGGGTACGGCTGGAACTTGATACCGTGGAGGGTGAACCATGCGAAATTTCGTGATCACGTCGGAATCCGTGACCGTCGGCCACCCGGACAAGCTGTGCGACCAGATCAGCGACGCGGTGGTCGATGCCTATCTCGCCGCCGGGGTGCGGGCGGGGGTGATCGCCGAATGCGCCATCGCCTCGGGCGTGATCTTCCTGTCGGTCCGGGCCGGGGCCGATGCGCCGGTGGATCTGGCCGCGCTGACCCGCCGGATCATTCTGGATGCCGGCTATGCCGACAAGGACCATGGCCGCACGCCCACTGTGATGCTGGATCTGGCGCATGGTCGCGAGCTGACGGAGGCGGCGCTGGCCGGGGCGCGGGCGCGGCATATGGTCAGCGCCTTCGGCTATGCCTGCGGGCACACCGAAACCGACATGCCCTATCCGATCTTCGCCGCCCATCGCCTGACCGCGACGCTCGACAGGGCGCGGAAGGAGGGGCGGCTGCCCTGGCTTTCGCCCGACGCGCAGGCGCAGGTGGCGGTGGAATTCGCCGACCGGGTGCCTGTCGCCCTCACGGCCATCGCGCTGACCTTCGGCACGCGCGACAGGCTCGACGCCGAGACGATGCAGGCGGCGCTGATGGAGCAGGCAGTGGGCCCGGCGCTGTCGGGGCACGGGCCGCAGCCGGATGACCGGACCCGGTTCGTCGTGTTCCCGGCCGACGGGATCGCGGGGCCGAGCACCCATTCGGGCCTGACCGGGCGCAAATCGGCCGATGACGCCTATGGCAGCTTCGTGCGGCGCAGCGGCCCGGCGCTCAGCGGCAAGGATCCTTCGCGCATCGACCGGATCGCCAGCTACGCCGCGCGGCAGGCGGCGCGGGCGGTGGTTCGGGCCGGGCTGGCCGGGGAATGCGAGCTGCAGCTTTCCTATATCGTCGGCGATGAGGCGCCGGCCAGCGTCGAGGTTGAAAGCTATGGCAGCGGCAACCGGAGCGACGCGCAGATCGCGCAGCGCGTCAAGGAGGTGTTCGATTTCCGTGTCGGCGCGATCGCAGAGCGGATGGGGCTGTGGGAGCTTCCGGGCGCACGCGGCGGGCGGTTCTACCGAGATCTGGCGGCCTATGGGCACATGGGGCGGGACGATCTGTCGCCGCCTTGGGAAGACATGGAGATCGCCGGGAAACTGGCCTGAGCCCGCCTCCCGGCGCCGCGCTATTTCTTGTCGAGCAGGGAAATCGCGCTGAGCGCGAGCGTGGTTGCGGGCCCGGCGATCTGGCCGCGCGCCAGTTGCACGATGGCCCCGCCCAACAGGGCAAGCCCCACCGTCGTACGCAAATCCAGCGCGTCGCCCGTGCGTTTCTTGACGCCCATATCCATGCGCATCACGCCAAGCTGCATCACCTGATGCACCGGCGGTGTCTTGGGCGGCCGGGTGATTTTGGCGATGCCCTCTTCGGCCACATGCGCCAGCACGGTTTCGACCGGGCCGAAGGTTTCGAGGATGACGCTGCCGGTGCTGGGCCGCACCAGCGCCCGGCGCACATTGGGAACCGAGGCGAAACGGTTCGCCAGTGACAGCAGCGCTTCGCGGTCCAGCTTTGGATCGGCCCGCAGGCGCGCGCGTTTTTCCAGAATGTGAACGCGCTGCAGCCGGACCGGTTTGGCGCTGTCGGTGTCAGCCGGCATTTGTCTCGGGCTCTGCCGTAGGCTCTGCGGTGAATTCGCCGGCCTCGGCCCGCTCGGCGGCCATTTCCTCGCGGATTTCGGCGGCGATGTCTTCCATATGCTCATAGGCTTCGGCGCCGGCCTTGCGGAATTCGTCATAGGCGACGGCGCCGGTACGCAGCGCGGCCCGCACCAGCGGCCGCCCCGCCCGGCCAACGGCGGCGGCGACACCGGGAACCAGAAGGACCGCGCCGACGGCGACTGTTGCACCCAAAAAAAAGCTCTTGTTCATTCTGACGCCTCGGTGGACTTCGATTTCATGCGTGACCTGTGCGCAGGGTATTGGCCGCACCCCGCCCGCACAATGCCTTTCTTGGCCTTTCTGGCCGTGGACGGGTTTCAGGGCAATGCGCCTTGTTGTCCTGTGTCGCGGGGGCAAGAGGGCCGCAGGCGTGGACCGGCGGCGGGAATGCGTTATTCTGTGTCCAGGCAACATCGGTGCGGCGGCATGGGCGGATTCAGGGGTGTTCTGATCGATCTGGGCGGGGTGGTCTATCAGGGCGGCGCGGCCCTGCCGGGCGCGGTTGCGGCGGTGGGCCGGTTGCGGGCGGCGGATCTCCCGTTCCGTTTCCTGACAAATACCACCAGCCAGCCTGTTTCGGGCATTCTCGAAAAATTGGCGCAGATCGGCCTGCGCGCGGAACGGGGCGATATCTTTACCCCGGTCACCGCCGCGCGGGCCTATATCGAAGCGCAGGGGCTGCGGCCGCGTTTCCTGATCGCGCCCGCGCTGGAGGATGATTTCCGGGGCGTGGCCTGTGGCGACCGGCCCGCCGTGGTGATCGGCGATGCGCGTGACGGGTTCACCTATGCGCGTCTCAACGAAGCGTTTCGGCACCTGCGGGCGGGGGCGGATCTCATCGCATTGGCGCGCAACCGCTATTTCTCGGATGCCCAGGGCGCGCCCTGCCTGGATGTCGGGGCCTTTGTCGCCGCGCTGGAATACGCCAGCCAGCGCGAGGCGGTCGTGCTGGGCAAGCCGGATCCGGCATTCTTTCACCTTGCCGTCGAGGATATGGGGCTGTCGCCGCAAGAGGTGGTGATGATCGGCGATGATGCGGAATTCGACGTGGCGGCGGCGATCCGGGCCGGGCTGTCGGGCTATCTGGTACAGACGGGGAAATGGCGGGCCGAAGATACCCTGACGGTGACCCCCGCGCCCAGCGGGGAGTTTCCCGATCTGGGCGCGGCGGTCGCCCAGATACTGGGCTCAGCGGGCTGACGCCCCGGTGCGGCGGCGTTTTCCGGCGGCGGCGCCGGCGCTCAGACCTTCGGCAAAGGCGGCCGCCAGCGCCGCGGCCGGGGAATTTCCGCCAAAGGCGGAAGGTGCTTCATCGATGCGGCGTGTGGGCACGGGACGCCGGGCCGCGGCAAAGCCGAGCAGTATGGCGCCGAAGCCAAGATAGCCGAGCCCGATCACCAGAGCCGCGAATTGCGCATCGCGCAGCGCGGACAGAGCCATCCATGCCGCGCTCGTCAGAAAGGCCAGCCCGGTGAGGGCACAGACAATCCCCGCGGTGCCGATGGCCGTTCGGCGGGCAGTTTCGCCCGCCGCCCGTTTGAGATTGCCAATCATCGCGCGGCCTACTTGCGGGCCGAAACGAGACCGACGAGAAAGCCGAAGGCGGCGGCGATGCCGATCGACGCGGCGGGGTGGTTGCGCACACTGTCTTCGGCGCCCGCATAGGCGGATTCGACCTGCTTGCGCAGGGCGTCGGCGTTTTCGGCGCCTTTCGCCTTCAGCGTTTCGATGCGGTCTGCCGCGGTGGATTTGAGGATGGCCTGCTGTTTCTGGCCATAATCCGAAAGCGTCGCGCCGAGATCGGCGATGTCGGCTTTCAGAAGTGCGATCTGCTTTTCGATATCGGCGACAGAGGTGTCTGGGTTGCTTCCGTTGGGTTCGACGCGTGCCATGAAAGTGCTCCTTTCGGGTTGCTTTGGCGGACAAACGCGGGGCCGGGCGGGCGGGTTCCGCGCGGCCCGGCATTTCTTTTCTCGGAACAAAGCGAAAAGGCAGACGTTTTTCCTGCATACGCGTCATCGAACGCATTCATATCCAGATGATGGAGGATCACATGCTCGGTTGGGCTCTTACATTTCTTGTCGTGGCGGTCATCGCCGGTCTTTTCGGTTTTGGCGGTGTTGCCAGTGCCTCTGCGGGGATCGCACAGATCCTGTTCTTCGTGTTCATCGTGCTGTTCATCGTGGCGATGATCGCACGGGCGGCACGGGGCAAACCGCCGGTTTGACGCCTTTGCACCTGACAAAAGGGGGCGGTCCTTCGCGGCCGCCCTTTTTCTGTTCCGGCGCGGCGACGTGGGGAACCAAAACCGCCCCGCCGCCGTTGGGTCGTCGATGATGATGAACATCAACAAAGGAGAATATCATGGCCGAGGCGCTGAAGACGATCGCAGAACCCACCACCGTTGAAACCGGCGTGGAAGACCCCAAAGCCGTGGCCGACAGCCTGGCCGGTGTGCTGTCAGACACGTATAACCTGTTGCTGAAGACCCATGCCTATCACTGGAACGTCGAGGGGCCGCTGTTCTACGGCATCCATCACCTGACCGAAGAGCAGTATACCGATCTGTTCGAGGCGACGGATGTGCTGGCCGAACGGATGCGCGCGCTGGGTCAGCTGGCGCCAATGTCGATCAAGGCGATCGTCGAGGGTTCGGTGATCAGTGATGCGCCTAAAAACCCGACCGCGCTTGACATGGTCGAGGATCTGGCCGGAGATCACGAACAGGTCGCCACACGCCTGCACGAGTTGATTGAAGTGGCCGAGAAGCACAGCGATGACGTGACCGCCGATCTGGCGACGGCGCGCTCGGCCTTTCACGAAAAAGCGGCCTGGATGCTGCGCGCGATTGCAAAATCGTAACGCGGGCATGCGCTCGCACGTGAAAGACCCCGCTGTGATGCAGCGGGGTCTTTTTCGTCGTGTCAGGCGATATGGGTCAGACGGTCAGCGTTTCGGTGCTGGAAAAGAACATCGCCTGGCTGACGGCCGACCGCACCTGTTCCTCGGAATAAGGCTTGGTGATGACGAAGGCCGGCTCCGGGCGCTCACCGGTCAGAAGCCGTTCGGGGAAGGCGGTGATGAAGATCACCGGAATATCGGCCGCAGCCTGCAGGATCTCGTTCACCGCGTCGATGCCCGAAGAACCATCGGCAAGCTGGATGTCCGACAGGATCAGGTCGGGCCGTTCCCGTTTGGCCAGTTCCACCGCCAGCCGCTGGGTCTGAGCCACGCCGGTGAGTTGATGGCCCATGTCGGCGACGATGCTCTGCAGATCCAGCGCAATGATCGCCTCATCCTCGATGACGAGCACCCGGCCGCTGATGCTGTCTTCCATCTCGCGGTGCGCGACGTCCAGAAGATGCGCGACCTCGGCAGAGTCGGTTCCCATGATGGTTGCGATATCCTCTCGGCTGAATTCCTCGATCGTGTTCAGCAGCAACGCCTCGCGGGTATTCGCGGTCAGGCGCCGCAGATGGGCCTGGGCCTGACGTGCCAGCCCGGATTCGCTTTCCCCGACGGGGGCGCCGGCGCTGGTCCAGATCAGGTGGAAGGCATGAAACAAGGCGGTTTTCGGGTCCGGTATCTGCTCGAACACCGACCGGTCGCTCAGCAGTGCCTCGAGGGTGGTGGCGGCGTATCTGTCGCCGGTCTTCTGGTTGCCGGTCAGCGCCCGCGCATACCGCCGCAAAGAGGGCAGGATTTCGGCCACGATCAGCGATAGGTGATTTCCAGACTGTCCTGTAGACATTCGATCGTCCCTTTTTTTGATCAGATCGGGAACCAAACGCATTTGGCCTACGTTGGGTTCCCGATTAATATACGGTTCTCAGGCAAACCGTGGAAATTGTGGATGGCAGCATGGCGCATGAAAACAACAAGTCCAGACTTGAAGAGCAGATCGACGAAAATTTACGTCGGGTCTATCAGCAGAAACTCGAAGAAGACGTCCCGGATCGCTTCAAAGAATTGCTTGAGCAGCTCAAGGAGCAGGACTCGCATCATGGAAAAAGCTGAACCCCAGCGTGATGCCAACCCCCGCGAGGAAATCGTGGAGCATTTGCCGGCCCTGCGCGCCTTTGCGCTGAGCCTTACCAGAAACGGCTCTGCGGCCGATGATCTGGTGCAGGATGCCATCGTCAAGGCCTGGAGGAACATCGACTCCTATCAGGTGGGCACCAACATGCGGGCCTGGCTGTTCACGATTTTGCGCAACACTTTCTATTCGGACCGGCGCAAGGCCAAGCGCGAGGTGCAGGACAGCGACGGCGCTTTCGCCGCCACCCTGTCGGAAAAGCCGTCGCATGACGGGCGGCTGGCGATGGCGGATTTCGAGCGGGCGTTTGTTCAGTTGAACGACGAACAGCGCGAGGCGCTGATCCTGGTCGGCGCGTCGGGGTTTTCCTATGAGGAAGCGGCCGAAACCTGCGGTGTGGCGGTCGGAACCATCAAGAGCCGCGTGAACCGCGGACGTCAGAGGCTGAGCGAGATTCTGGAACTTGACGGCGACGGCACGATGGAGTTGACCGATCAGGAAACACTGGCGGTGGTGAACGCGGGCATGACGGTGCAGCGCTTTTGACATCCATGCAAAAGATACGGCAATTCACCGATGGGCTGGCCTTTCGGGTCGCCGCACTTCTGGCATTCGCACTGTTCCCGATCGGGCTGATTGCGATCTCGTTGACCGGCAAATTCGCGGAGGAAGCCGACCGTCGTGCCGAGACCGCGCTGATGGCCGTTACCGCAGAGGCGGCGGCCAGCGAAGAAGGAATGATCCGCGGCGGATTCGGGGCAACGGCGGCCTTTGTCGCCGCCTTGCCCTCCGTCCGACTGTCCAGCGCGGATTGCCACGCGGTCTTTGCCGATTTCGTGCGGGAAAATCCGCAGTTTTCCTTTGCCGGTTTCGTCAATCGCGCCGGCATTCTGGAATGTGGATCGGCGGATCAGGGCCGCGACATGGGCAACAGCATGATCCTGAAGGCGCAGCGCGCCAACCCCGAGGCGCGCGCCGATCTGCTCAGGGAGGCGCCGATCAGCAAGACGGCTGTCATCGTCATGTCTGAACCGGTGCTCTCGGGCGGACGGTTCGAAGGGTACGTTGCCGTATCGCTGCCGCACAAGCGGATCTTCCAGACGCTGGAGCTGTTGCCGACGGAACGCCCGATCGATCTGATCACCTTTAACCGTGACGGCCAGGTTCTCAGCTCGGAATCGGGGCTCGAGAATGTCGCCGACAGCCTTCCCGGCGAGCGGAGCCTGTTCAGCTTTGTCGGGCACGCACGCACCGCCTTTACCGGCCAGACCGCAGGGGGCGAGGAGAGGGTGTTTGCCATTGTGCCGATTCTGGCCAATACGGTCTACGCCATCGGAAGCTGGCCGCGCGAGCGGTTGGCCGTGGCGCCCGGATTCGCCCTTTCATCGCCGCTGATCTTTCCCGTTGTCATGTGGCTCGCCAGCCTGGGTGTGGCCTATTTCGCGGTGCACCGGCTGGTGATCAAGCATATCCACAAGCTGCGCAGTGAGATGCAGGTGTTCACCAAAACGCGGTTTCTGCCGGACGACGGCGATGACGGGTTCAAGCCGCTGGAAATTCGCGAGATTGACAGGACATGGCATGACCTGGCGGAAACAGTCGTGCGCGACGAGGCAGAGCTGGAAGGCACCATCCGCGACAAGACGGTGCTGTTGAAAGAGGTTCATCACCGGGTCAAGAACAACCTGCAGTTGATTTCCTCGATTGTGAACATGAAAATCAGAAAGGCGACGGTGCCCGAGGCGCGGGCCGCCCTGAAGGAAGTACAGATGCGCGTCATGAGCATCGCGACCGCGCACCGGAGCCTGTATGAAACCTCCTCGGAGAGCCGCGTTCGTGCCGACGAGCTGTTGAAGGGGATCATCACGAGTCTCGTTGAAGGGGGGGCGCCCAAAGGGGTGCAACTGCGTTTCGAGCAATCGTATGATCCGGTCACGCTCTACCCCGATCAGGCGGTTCCGCTGTCGCTTCTGGGATCGGAGGCGGTGACGAACGCGCTCAAATACCTTGGTCGTCCCGCCGTTGGCTGCCCCTGGATCGAGGTGCGCCTGAGCGCGCATGACGGCAGCCGCGCGGTTCTGGAGGTCAGCAATTCCAAGGGCGTGCCGATCACCCCGCCCGAACAGGTGCGCGGCTCGGGGCTGGGCACAAGCCTTATTTCGGCCTTCGCGCATCAGCTGCGGGGCACTGTGGACACGCGTGACGACGACGAAACCTATCGCATCTACGCCGAATTCCCGATCGTGGATTTCGAGAGGGAAGCACGGGAAAACGCCTTGGCCGGGCTGGTTTGAGCGTGCCGTCCACGGGGCCTACGCGGCCTCGCGGAGCTCTTCTGCAGGCTGCACCAGCCCCTGTGTCACGGCGATCCCCCAGACCAGCACAGGAATGGCGACAAAACCGCCGATCGGCCCCCAAAGCCAGAGCCACAGGCACAGCGACAAAAACACAAGCAGCGGGTTGACCTGCATCTGACGCCCCACAAGCGTGGGTGTCACGAACTGACCTTCGATGAAATTCAGCGTCACGAAGGCCGCGGCGGGCAGGGCCGAGGCGAGGCCGTCGAAGACGATGACCCCGGCGGCCAACAGCGAAACCGCAACGAGCGCGGGGCCGAGGTAGACGATGAAATTCATCAGCATGGCAACCGCCCCCCACAGGATCGCACTGGGCATGCCCAACGCGGCCAGCGCCGCCGCGACCGACACGCCAAAGGCGGTGTTGATCATCGCGACGGTCAGGAAGTAGCGCGACACCTGTCGATCGGCGCGGCGGAAACACTCGGCGGTAACGGCGCGCCCGGTTCCGTTTTCCGAGGCCAGCCGGGCCAGCCAGTGGTAGATGTCGGCCCGGCACAGAAGGATGAAAAACAGGCCGCCGCCGAAAATCAGCATCTGCCCCGCGATGGCGGGGGCCAGAAACAGTGCATCGGTCAGTGAGGGAATGCTCACGCCGTTTTGCGGCGATGGCTCCGCGGCCTCGGCAGCGCCGGCGGGGGCGAGCGCCTTCTGAACCTCTTCGGTTACATCATCAAGGCCGCGCAGCATATGCCGCAGATCGGCCAGCGTTTCGCGCAGTTCATAGCGGATGCGGGGGCCCTGTTCATAGATATCGGTGACGAAGGGTTCGGCCGCGAGGATCAGCGCGATCAGAAGCGCGAGGCCGAAGATGAAGCTCAGAACCGCGCTGGCGGTATTGGGTACGCCGGCTTTTGCCAGAAAGTCGGCCAGAGGCGACAGGACGACAGCGATCACGAAGGCAAGCGCCAGCGGCGCGAACACGGCATCGGCGAGTTTCAGGGCCGCCGTCGCCGCTACAATGGCGATGATAATGAGCGCCCAGCGGCTTTGCATCTCTCTTGTCATGTGTCCCCGTTCCTCTTCGGCAGGTAACGCACGGCCGGTGGGATTGTTCCCTGCCGCCGCCACCCACGCTGCGTGGCGGAACGAAAAGAGGGCCGCGAAATGCGGCCCTCCGATCCTGTCAGCGGTGTTGTGCGTTCAGTAGTTGTAGCTCGGACGCTCTTTGAGCTGTTCTTCGCTGGCGGAAACATAGACACGCAGGTCATCGCCATCATCCTCGCGGATGATCTGCATCTCGTCGAACGCGATCGCGACGCTGTGCTCGCCCATGCCCAGGAAGCCCCCGACATCAACGATCGCCTGTTCGATCTTGCCATCGTCGGTGATCACCAGGTCTGAGACCTCGCCGATGGAATCGTCGTTCACGTCATAGACGGTCGCGCCCGTCAGATCATCGGCGGTCAGCTCGTTGGCCTCGACGCGCTTGTAGCCTTCACGCTCGACCAGCGGGGTATCCCACAGCGGGCCGTTATCTTCTGCCATGGCCTTGTCGCCGGTCACCGGCGTGGCGGCGTCCTGATCCGTCATCGCGGTGGTTTCGCGGGTCTCATAGGGTTCGAATTCCGGCGCGCTTTCGATCATCTCGGTATTGCCCTGGAAGGCGACGAAATAGTCATCCGCGTCTTCGCCGTCCGGGATGAACCGCAGTTTGCTCATGTCAACGGCAACCGTCTTTTCGCCGACACCCAGAAAACCGCCGATGTCCAGCAGAACGGCTTTGACCGTGCCGTCTTCGGAAATCACCAGGTCGTTGATTTCACCGATATCATCCCATTCGTCCCGCATGTCGGACGTGAGGGTGGTGGACTCGTCGGTTTCGGTTTCGGCCACGTAAAGGCGCTTGCCGATCAGGTCGGAGCCGTAGTGGTCGGTCGCGGCCGCGGTCTCGACGAACAGGCCGGCACCGGTCTGCGTCTGGGCGGTGACCGTGCCGGTCTGTGCCTGCGCGGCGACGGGGCCGGCAACGAGCAATGCGATCGCGGTGGATGCAAAGAATTTATTCATGGTTTTGCTCCTTCATCAGGTTTGCGTCCGGCGCGGAGGTCGTGCATGCGCCGGTTGAGAAAAGAACGCGGAAACCGGGGCACGGTTCCGTCAATTTCGCAGAAACCGGACGCTTGGGCGCCGCAGCGGGGCGCAGTGGCGGCTGCGAGAGCGCTGCTTTCAAGGCGAATGGGCCGCCAGGCCGGGGCCGCGCGGCGCATCGCGCTGCGGCCCAAAATGTCGCATCCCGGGGGTGCGCCGGTTTTACAAGGTTCTCCTTGGGCACATTCTGAAGTAGGTTTCCGAACTTGTCCGCAGCCTGCCGCCCGGCGGCCGCGTCAGACCGGGAGGAAGGAATTGCTGCATCAGCTTGCGATCGGAACCGTGCTGATCCTCGTGACCATCGTGATCGCCGGCGCCGGCTTCTGGCTGGCGGAGGCGCTGGTGAGCCTGGCCAGCCCATGGCTGGTGCGGCGGCCGCATGCGCCCAAGCTGGCGGTGGTTTTGATGGTGACGGTGCTGATGGTCCTGGCGGTGCTGACGCTGTCGGTATGGGTCTGGGCGCTGGCCTTCCTGTTCCTGGGGATTTTCACGGCGCTCGAGGCCGCCACCTATTTCTCCATCGTCGCCTTCACCACGCTGGGATTCGGCGACATCCTGCTGCCGCATCAGTGGCGCATCCTCGGCGGGCTGGCGGCGGCGAACGGGCTGCTGAACATGGGGCTTTTCACCGCGATGCTGGTGGAAACGCTGCGCCGGGTCAGGTCCGAGCAGGTCAAGGGCGAGGCGGACGAGCGATAGCGGCCCCGCGCCCGCTCAGCGCGGCTCCAGCACGATCAGGCGGCCCCCTGCCGCCTGCGCATCCGCCGCGTCATGGGTAACCATCAGCACCGGCAGGGCGCGGGCCCGGGCGCGGTCGAAGACCAGTTGCCGCACCTGTGCGCGCAGGGCGGCGTCGAGCCCGGCGAAGGCTTCATCGAGAAGCAGGGCCTTGGGTTCCGACAGCAGCATCCGCATCAGCGCCACGCGCGCCTTCTGCCCGCCCGAAAGCGTGGCGGGGTCGCGCGCGGCGAAGCCCGCAAGCCCGACATCGTCCAGCGCCTCTTTGATCTTCGTGCGGCGGGCGGCGCGGCCGCGGATGCGGGGCGGCAGGCCGAAGGCGAGGTTGCCGCCGACCGAAAGGTGCGGAAACAACAGCTCCTCCTGAAACAGGATGCCGACATGGCGGTGCTCGGGGGCTTTGCGGGAGATATCCTCGCCATTCAGGATGATCCGGCCCTCGGCACGAAACCCGGTGGGCAGGGTGCCGGTGATCGCCGCGAGCAGGGTGGATTTGCCCACGCCCGAGGCGCCCATCACCGTCAGCACCGCCCCCGGCGCCACGTGGGTATCCAGCGCCACAAGCTGCCGGCCGCGCCGCAGGATGCGAAGGTTTTCAAGGCGAAGCCCGGTTTGCGTCATGCCGCCGCCCTTAGCGCATGGCGGTTCGCCCAGGCAAGCCGGGGCAGCAGCAGCGCGGCGGCGAAACCCAGGATCACCACCCCGGTCTGCGCCAGCGCGTAGATGCCGATCACCCGCCGGTCGCCGCCCGAGGCGAGCGCCACGGCCTCGGTCGTCAGGGTCTGCACCCTGCCGCCGCCGATCAGCAGGGTGGGCAGGTATTGCCCCACCGACACGCCAAAGCCGACGGCGGCCGCGGTCAGCACCGGGGCCAAAAGCATCGGCAGGCGGATCGCCCAGAAGGTGCGGCGGGGCGCGGCGCCGAGAGCGGCGGCGATGGTGGCATGGCGCGTATCCCACTTGCGGAACGGATCGCCGAGCGACAGGAAGACATAGGGCAGCACGAACACCACATGGCCCAGGATCACCACGCCGCGCCCCATATCCGCCCCCGCGATCAGCGCGAGGGTCTGCAGGCCGGGCAGAAAGGCGATCTGCGGGATCAGCAGCGGCAGGTACAAAAGCCACAGGCTGCGCGCGCCGGGGCTGAGGCCGAAGCGATGCTCGGCCTGCAGGCAGGCCAGTGTCAGGGCAAGCGCGATCAGCGTGGCCGCCAGCGCGATGATCACGGTCTCAAGCACAGGGTCGCGCAGGCCGGGGGCGTGGCGCATCCAGGCGCGCAGGGTCAGGCTGTCGGGCCAGGCGTCGGGGAAGGTCCAGAAGCCGGCCACGGACCAGAGCGCTAGGCCCGCCAGCCCCAGCAGCACCGCGCCTGCGGTCAGCGTGGCGGCGGCCATGCCGGCCAGGCCCAGCGCGTGGTCGAACCGGCCGCGCCCGCCGCGCGCGATCCAGCTTTTGCCCAACCGCCCCGCAACGCCTTCGCCCAGGCGCCAGAGCGTCAGCACGACGACCACGAGGGCCAGTTGCAGTACCGCCCCGGCGGCGGCCTGAAACCGCATCGTCAGATCGGGGTCGCCCATCCAGCGCACCACCTGCACGGCCAGCGGCGGCGGCGTGTTGGGGCCAAGGATGATGGCGACATCGACCACCGACATGGAATAGGCCAGCACGGCGTAGACCGGTAGCCGGATCTGGGCATAGATGCGGGGAAACACCGCCTTCAGCCAGCCGGTGACGCGGCAATAGCCGAGCGATTGCGCGATGGTCAGGCTGCGGCGCGGCATCGCCTGCGGCAGGGCGGCCAGCGTCATCAACAGCAAAAACGGCACCTCCTTGGCGACAAGCCCCAGCACCATGGCGATGCCCCACGGATCCTGCACGATCAGCAGGTCGGGCGGGTGGTGCCAGTCAGTGGCCCAGGGCGACAGGGCGCGGGAGATCCAGCCCGACGGGGCGATCAGAAAGGCGATGCCGAAGGCCGCCGCCGCATGCGGTACCGACAGCAGCGGCGACAGCGCACGCTCCATCCAGCGAAAGGCGCGGGTGCCCGACCAGCCTGCCATGATCAGCGCGGTGATGGCCAGCGAAAGCGCGGTGGCGGCAAGCCCGGTGGTCACGCTGAGCCGCGCCGCCGGCACAAGGCCGGGCCAGTCGAGCAACGCCATGGCCGGCGCCAGGCTGAGGCTTCTTCCCCCCAGCGCCGGGAACAGGCCCAAGGCCGGGGCCAGCGTACCCGCCAGCCCGGCCAGAACCGGGCCGAGCAGCAGTACGAGTGTCAGCGCCGGGGCCAGGCGCATGGCCTATTGCGCCACGCCGAAGCGGGCGGACCAGTCTTTTTCCAGCGCCACGGCCCAGCTCGGGTGCGGTTCGGGCAGGGCGGGGCCAAGTTCGACCGGCGTCAGCGTGGCGATGCCAAGCTCGAGCGCGTCGAACAAGGCGCGGTCGGCGGGATCAAGGCGGTTGGTCGCCAGCACGGTGCCATAGCCGAGCACGGCGGGATCCTGCGCGCGAGCCTGCGCCTCGGGCGAGAGCAGGAAATCGGCCAGCACCATCGCGCCCGCCTTGGCCGTGGCGTTGTAGGGGATGGCGACAAAGCTGGCATTGCCGATGGTGCCGCCGTCGATCACGAAGGTCCGCACGGTGTCGGGCAATTCGCCATTGGCGATCGCGGTCGATGCCTCGCCGGGGCTGAAGGAGAGGGCCAGATCAATCTCGCCATCCGCCATGAGCTGCAACTGGCGCGGGCCGGTCTGCGGATAGGCGCGGCCCCTGCGCCACAGGTTTGGCGTCAAATCATCCAGAAAGGCCCAGAGCGGGGCGGTGACGGCGGCGTAATCCGTTTCCTCGACCGGGGTTTGCAGCAGCGCTGGATCTTCGGCCAGCCCGTACAGCGCCTGTTTGAGAAAGGTGGTGCCCAGAAAATCGGGCGGCTGCGGAAAGGTGAAGCGGCCGGGATGGGCGGCGGCCCATTCCAGCAGCGCGGGGATGGATCTGGGCGGTTCGGGCAGGCGCGCGCTATCGTGATAGAACACCACCTGCGCCATGGCCCAGGGGCTTTCCAGCCCCTCTGTCGGCACGGTGAAATCCGAGGTGACGGCCGGTTTCCCCTCGATATCCACGAGCGGCCAGTTCGGCAGGTTTTCGGCCCAGGGGCCGAACAGCAGCCCGGCCTCTTTCATCGCCGCGAAATTGGCGCCGTTGATCCAGATCAGATCGACCGCGCCGCCTGCATCCTTTCCGGCGGTCTTTTCGGCCAGAACCCGGCTGACGGCATCGGCGGTATCGGAAAGTTTCACATGCTCCACGACAACCCCGTGACGCTGTTGCACCTGATCGCCGGCCCAGCGGATGAAATCATTGGTCGCCGTCGATCCGCCCCAGGCGTTCCAGTAAACGGTCTGGCCCCTTGCGTCCTGCAGGACGGCATCCCAGTCAGCGGGGTCGGGATCGGCTGCCGCGCCCTGCGCGAAGACGGCGAGGGCGAAGGCGGAAAAAAGGCGGTTCATCAAGGGCGTCTCCGGTATCGTGGCCACACAGGTATGGCCAAGACGCGATCACGCCGCCACACAAAAAACTGTGTGAACCGCGCCGGATTTCGTAACAATTGGCATGGGTTGCGCCGCCAGACATGCGCCGGCGCCGAGAATGTGGGCGGGCAGGGCCTTGCAGCCACCCGGGCGCGGGCCTAAGACTCTGTCAGGTTTCTCGGGCTTAGGATGCCCAAATCAACAGGCAGGCCGATATGAACGATCCATATGACATCTACATGAATACCCTTGTTCCCATGGTGGTCGAGCAGACCTCGCGCGGGGAACGGGCCTATGACATTTTCTCGCGCCTGCTCAAAGAGCGGATCATCTTCGTATCCGGCCCGGTGCATGACGGCATGTCGTCGCTTATCGTGGCGCAGCTTCTGCATCTGGAGGCTGAAAACCCGGCCAAGGAAATCTCGATGTACATCAACAGCCCCGGTGGTGTGGTAACCAGCGGCCTGTCGATCTATGACACGATGCAGTATATCAAGCCCAAGGTTTCCACGCTGGTGATCGGGCAGGCGGCCTCGATGGGGTCGCTGCTTCTGGCGGCGGGCGAAAACGGGATGCGTTTCTCTCTGCCCAACAGCCGGATCATGGTGCATCAGCCGTCGGGCGGCTATCAGGGCCAGGCGACGGATATCATGATCCATGCGCAGGAAACCCAGAAGCTGAAGGACCGGCTGAACCAGATCTACGTCAAGCATACCGGCCAGAAACTGAAAACGGTCGTGGATGCGCTGGAGCGGGACAATTTCATGTCGCCGGAAGACGCCAAGGACTGGGGTCTGATCGACGAGATCGTCGAAAACCGCGCCAAGGGCGAGCCCGAAGCCGAATAGGCAGGGTGCAACATAGGGGCGCAGTGCCGAATTTGGCGTTGTGCCCGGAAAATCTCTGGCCTAGGCTATCGGGAATATCGAAAGCCCAGGCCACTCCGCGGAACCGCCGCACAGACGATCAAGCCTCAGAGGATGAACATGGCGAACAACTCCGGCAGCGACTCCAAGAACACGCTTTACTGCTCGTTCTGCGGCAAAAGCCAGCATGAGGTGCGCAAACTTATTGCCGGTCCGACTGTATTCATCTGCGACGAATGCGTCGAATTGTGCATGGATATCATCCGCGAAGAGACCAAGGCCGCTGGTCTGAAATCTTCGGACGGGGTGCCGACACCCAAGGAAATCTGCGAGGTGCTGGATGATTACGTGATCGGCCAGTCCCATGCAAAGCGGGTGCTTTCGGTGGCGGTTCACAACCACTACAAGCGGCTGAATCACGCGGCCAAATCGGGTGGCGATATCGAGCTGGCCAAATCCAACATCCTGCTGATCGGCCCCACCGGCTGCGGCAAAACGCTGCTGGCGCAGACGCTGGCGCGGATTCTGGATGTGCCCTTTACCATGGCCGATGCCACCACGCTTACCGAAGCGGGCTATGTGGGCGAGGATGTGGAAAACATCATTCTCAAGCTGTTGCAGGCGTCGGAATACAATGTGGAGCGTGCGCAGCGCGGCATCGTCTATATCGACGAGGTCGACAAGATCACCCGCAAATCCGACAATCCCAGCATTACCCGCGATGTGTCGGGCGAAGGCGTGCAGCAGGCCCTGCTGAAGATCATGGAAGGCACCGTGGCTTCTGTTCCGCCGCAGGGCGGGCGCAAGCATCCGCAGCAGGAATTCCTGCAGGTGGATACCACGAACATCCTGTTCATCTGCGGCGGTGCCTTCGCGGGGCTCGAAAAGATCATCGCGCAACGTGGCAAGGGCTCTGCCATCGGCTTCGGCGCCGATGTGAAAGAGAATGACAGCCGCGGCGTGGGCGAGATGTTCGGCGAGCTGGAGCCGGAGGATCTGCTGAAATTCGGGCTGATCCCGGAATTCGTCGGCCGCCTGCCGGTGATCGCCACGCTGACCGATCTGGACGAAGACGCGCTGGTGACAATCCTGACCCAGCCCAAGAACGCGCTGGTCAAGCAGTATCAGCGCCTGTTCGAGCTGGAAGACACCCAGCTGACCTTCACCGAAGATGCGCTGAGCGCTATCGCCAAGCGCGCCATCGAGCGCAAGACAGGGGCCCGCGGCCTGCGTTCGATCATGGAAGACATCCTTCTGAACACGATGTTCGACCTGCCGGGGATGGACGATGTTGAAGAAGTGGTGGTGAACGAAGAGGCCGTAACCTCTGATGCCGCGCCGCTGATGATCTATGCCGATCACAAGAAAGAGGGCGCCAGCGCGGGCTAGGATACCGCGCTGCCGAAGAGACAGGAAAGCGGGCCCTCGTGCCCGCTTTTTCATTTGCGGATCATGGCGCGGCCCTTGCCCCTAGACCTCGCCGGTGACATGGTCCATATGTTCCAGAGCGACTGCCGGAGGGTTTCATGGGCATCTTCAACACTGTTCTTCGACTCTTCACCTGGTGGAACGGCCAGACGCTGGGCACCCAGCTTTTCACCATGCGCAAGGGCGTGAAGGTGGGCGAAGACGCACAGGGCAACCAGTTTTACGAAACCCGCGACGGCAAGCGGCGCTGGGTGATCTACAACGGCGAGGTCGAGGCCAGCCGCATCAGCCCCGATTGGCACGGCTGGCTGCATCACACGTTCGACGAGCGCCCGGGCGACGCCCCGCTGGTTCACAAACCCTGGGAAAAGCCGCATCACGAAAACCTGACCGGCACTGCGCTGGCCTATGCGCCCGCCGGTTCCATTCGCCGCACGATCCCTGCCGCCCGCAGTGATTACGAAGCATGGCAGCCGGAATAGAGCAGATGTCCGAAAACAAGATAGAAGTACTGGTCGGGGCCGTCGTTCTTGCAGTGGCGGCGGGGTTTCTGGCCTATATGATGAATGCAACGGGGATCGGCGGTTCCACCACCGGAAGCTATGAGCTGCGCGCCTCTTTCCGGTCGGTCGAGGGGATCGCCGTCGGTACCGACGTCAAGATGGCCGGGGTCAAGGTGGGCACGATCACGTCGCTCGCGCTCAATCCGCAAACCTTCCGGGCCGACGCGCGCTTTACGGTAAAGGATGGCATCGTGCTGCCCGACGACAGCGCGATCCTGATCTCGTCGGAGGGATTGCTGGGCGGCAACTATATCGAGATCGTGCCGGGCGGCTCGCCCGTCGATCTGGAGCCGGGCGAAGAGATCGAGGATACCCAGGGCTCCGTCAGCCTGATCTCGTTGCTGATGAAATTCGTGACTTCCTCGGGTTCGAGCGAGGAGACGCCGCAGTGAGGCTCGCGCTTGCGCTAAGCCTTCTGGCAATACCCGCATTGGCGCAGGATCTCATGGAAACCGCGCCGGGCGGTGTGGTCCGTGTGCTCGACCGGGTGTCGGGGGCGGTTTCGGATATCGAACTGGCCAACGGGCAGACCGCCACATACGGACGGATCGAAATCTCGCTGGGCGAATGCCGCTTTCCGGCCGACAACCCCTCCAGCGACGCTTACGCCTTGTTGACGATCCGCAACACGGGGGCCGACGCGCCGGTGTTCGAAGGCTGGATGATCGCCTCCAGCCCGGCGCTCAGCGCGCTGGATCATCCGCGCTACGATGTCTGGGTGTTGCGCTGCACGAGCAACTGAGCGTCAGGCGTGGCTGGCGCGTTGAAGTCGGCGGTCTGGTGCAGAGCCCTGTTCAGCAGCATGTGATATTCGGCCCGGCTGATTTCGATCGCCCCGAGGCTTTTCAGGTGCGGGGTCAGGAACTGTGTGTCGAACAGGCTGAACCCGCCTTGGCGCAGCCGGTCCACCAGATAAGCCAGCGCGATTTTCGAGGCGTCGGTGCGGCGTGAAAACATGCTTTCGCCAAAGAACGCCCCGCCCAGCGTAACACCGTAAACCCCGCCCGACAGCGCGCCGTCCTGCCACACTTCGAGCGACTGCGCAAAGCCGGCGCGGTGAAGCTGGGTGTAGAGGTCGAAGATGATGTCGTTGATCCAGGTCTCGTCACGCTCGGCACAGCCGCACAGAACGCCGGCGAAATCGGTATTTGTTCGAATACTGTATTCTTCTTTGAGAATTCTGCGGCGGAGCGATCTGGAAATGTGGAAATTGTCCAAGGGGAAGATCCCCCTCCGGCGGGGATCGACCCAGAAAACCTCTGGGTCGTCCCGGCTTTCGGCCATGGGGAACACGCCTGCGGCATAGGCGTTCAGCAAGACTTCGGGGGTCAGGTTCTGACGGCCCATCCGGTCAGGTGTTCAGGTTGCTTTCCAGCCACCGCTCCAGCCAGTGGATGTCATAGTTGCCGCTTTGGATGTCGGGCTCCTGCAGCAGGGCGTGGAACAGCGGCACGGTGGTGTCCACCCCGTCGACGATCAGCTCGCCCAGGGCGCGGGCAAGACGGGCCAGCGCCTCTTGGCGGTCGCGGCCATGCACGATCAGCTTGCCGATCAGGCTGTCGTAATAGGGGGGGATCGAATAGCCATCGTACAGCGCCGAATCCATCCGCACGCCAAGCCCGCCGGGGGCGTGGAAGGCGGTGATCTTGCCGGGGCAGGGCGCGAAATTCGGCAGTTTTTCCGCGTTGATCCGCACCTCGATGGCATGGCCGTTCAGCGCAAGCTCGGCTTGCGTGAAAGACAGCGGCAGGCCTTCGGCCACGCGGATCTGTTCGCGCACCAGATCGACGCCAAAGATCGCCTCCGTCACCGGGTGCTCCACCTGCAGGCGGGTGTTCATCTCGATGAAATAGAACTCGCCGTTCTCATACAGGAATTCGATCGTGCCAGCGCCGATATAGTCGATGCTGGCCACGGCGTCGGCGCAGGTCTTGCCGATACGGGCGCGGGTTTCGGCGTCGATGGCGGGGCCGGGGGCCTCTTCGAACACTTTCTGGTGGCGGCGCTGCAGTGAACAGTCACGCTCGCCCAGATGCACGGCGTTGCCCTTGCCGTCGCCGAACACCTGAATTTCGATATGCCGGGGCGCGCCGAGGTATTTCTCGATATAGACCTCGTCGTTGCCAAAGGCGCTTTTGGCTTCTGAACGCGCGGTCTGGAAGGCGGTGTCGAGGTCTTTGGCGGTCTTGGCCAGTTTCATGCCGCGCCCGCCGCCGCCGGCGGTGGCCTTGATGATCACCGGGTAACCGATTTCGGCCGCCACCTTGCGCGCGGTCTCCAGATCCGGCACGCCACCGTCAGAGCCGGGGACGCAAGGTACGCCCAGGGCCTTCATGGTTTCCTTGGCGGTGATCTTGTCACCCATCATGCGGATGTGTTCGGCCGTGGGGCCGATGAAGGCGATGTCGTGATCTTCGACGATCTGCACGAAATTCGCGTTTTCCGACAGGAAGCCATAGCCGGGATGAATCGCGTCGGCGCCCGTGATCTCGCAGGCCGAGACGATGGCCGGGATCGACAGATAGCTCTGGTTGCCGGGCGGCGGGCCGATGCACACGGTTTCGTCGGCCATGCGCACATGCATCGCGTCGGAATCGGCGGTGGAGTGCACCGCGACCGAGCGGATGCCCATCTCGCGGCAGGCGCGGATCACGCGCAGCGCGATCTCCCCCCGGTTGGCGATCAGGATTTTTTCGAACATGCGGCTCTGGCCTTACTCGATGATCATCAGCGGCGCGCCGAACTCGACCGGCGCGCCGTCTTCGACGAAGATACGCTTGACGGTGCCCGCATGCGGCGCCGGAATCTGGTTCATCGTTTTCATGGCTTCGATGATCAGCACGGTCTGCCCTTCGGCGACCTGATCGCCGACCGACACAAAGGGTTTGGCGCCCGGTTCGGGCTGCAGATACGCCGTGCCGACCATGGGCGAGGTGACAGCGCCGGGCAATTGCGCCGGATCTTCGCTCGGCGCCGGGGCGGGGGCTAGGGCCGGGGCGGCGGCCGCCGGTGCCACGGCCACGGGCGCGGCCGCCGGTGCCACGGCCGGGCCGGCGCGCGAAACGCGGACATCCAGGCTGTCGGCTTCGGCATATTCGCGTTTGACCTGAAGCTCCGTCAGGTCGTTTTCACGCAATAGTTCGGCCAGGGCCTGGATAAAGGCCACATCCGCGTCATGGGAATGTTTCGTCATACCATCCTCGATCGGTGTTCCTGCGCCCGCTCCCGGCGGGTCTGCGCCTCGTGTTTGCGCCGCTTATACGCGAGCGATTGGCCAGAGAAAAGCGCCTGTTGCCCATTGATGTTGGGTCTGGCCCACGGGATTGCCCGCCATGCTGCCTGTTTTTCGGGCAGGCGCGGCGGATTTCGGGGCGGATTTGACCAGCGCGACGCTTAAGTCTCGCGTTTAAAATTTACCGTTTGATCAAAATAATCGCCCGTGGCACGGTTTGACAAATGCAGGACTATCAGGGAGATTTCGATTGGCAAACAGTCATCTGACCCCGGGTGTGGCGCCCGGACGTTTGCAGGCCGACGCGTATCGCGACAATTTCGCAGACAAGATGCCGCCGTTCAATGCGCATGAGGCCGCAGTGGCCGCCGACCGGTGCTATTTCTGTCATGACGCACCCTGCGTGACGGCCTGCCCGACCTCCATCGATATCCCGATGTTCATCCGCGAGATCCAGACCGGAACCCCCGAGGCCGCGGCCAAGACGATTTTCGAGCAGAATATCCTGGGCGGCATGTGCGCCCGAGTCTGCCCGACCGAGCAGCTGTGCGAAGAGGTTTGCGTGCGCGAGGTGGCCGAGGGCAAACCGGTGGAGATTGGCCGGCTGCAGCGCTTCGCGACCGATACGCTGATGGCGGCGGGCGTGCATCCGTTCACCCGCGCCGCGCCTACAGGCAAACGCGTTGCCGTGGTCGGGGCCGGGCCGTCGGGGCTTGCCTGCGCGCACCGGCTGGCGATGCGGGGGCATGACGTGGTGCTGTTCGACGCGCGGGCCAAGCCCGGCGGGCTGAACGAATACGGCATCGCGGCCTACAAGACGGTGAATGACTATGCGCAGAAAGAGGTGGCGTGGCTGACGCAGATCGGCGGCATCACCATCGAAACCGGCAAATCGCTGGGGCGCGAACTGTCGCTTGAGGGGCTGAGCGCGCAATATGACGCGGTGTTCCTCGGCATCGGTCTGTCGGGCGTGAACGCGCTGCGGACGGAGGGCGAAGAGAAATCCCATGTGCAGGATGCAGTTGATTTCATCGCGCAACTGCGGCAGGCGGCGACACTTGCCAATATTGAGGTCGGGCGCGACGTGGTGGTGATCGGCGGCGGGATGACGGCGGTTGATGCCGCTGTTCAGTCCAAGCTGCTGGGGGCGGAACATGTGACGATGGTCTATCGCCGCGATCGCGACCACATGAGTGCCAGCGAGCATGAGCAGGATCACGCGGCCTCCAAGGGGGTGCGCATCATCACCGGGGCCGCGCCGGTGAGGTTCATCGGCAATGGCGCCGTCAGGGCGGTGGAGTTTGCCTATACCCAGGAAACCGAGGAAGGGCTGCGCCTGACCGAAGAGACGTTCCGGCTGAAGGCCGATCAGGTGTTCAAGGCGATCGGCCAGACACTGGAGGGCACGCCCGAGGGGCTGCAGCTTTCGGGGCGCAAGATCGCTGTGACAGGCGCGGGCCGGACCAACCTGCCCGGCATCTGGGCCGGGGGCGATTGCGCGACGGGCGGCGACGACCTGACGGTGACGGCGGTGGCCGAAGGCCGCGACGCCGCAGAAGACATTCATGCCAGCCTGATGGGCTGAGAAGAAGGAGAACGCAGATGGCTGATCTCTCGACCGACTTCGTGGGCATCAAATCGCCCAACCCGTTCTGGCTGGCGTCGGCGCCGCCGACGGACAAGGAATATAACGTCCGCCGCGCCTATGAGGCCGGCTGGGGTGGCGTGGTCTGGAAGACCCTGGGCGAAGAGGGCCCGCCGGTGGTCAACGTCAACGGCCCGCGCTATGGCGCGGTCTGGGGCGCGGACCGGCGGTTGCTGGGGCTGAGCAATATCGAACTGATCACCGATCGCCCGCTGGAGGTGAACCTGCGCGAGATCAAATCGGTCAAGCGTGACTATCCCGACCGGGCGCTTGTGGTGTCGCTGATGGTGCCGTGCGAGGAACAGGCCTGGAAGGCCATCCTGCCCCATGTCGAGGAGACCGGCGCCGACGGGATCGAGCTGAACTTCGGCTGCCCGCATGGCATGGCAGAGCGCGGCATGGGCAGCGCCGTGGGCCAGGTGCCCGAATATATCGAGATGGTCACCCGCTGGTGCAAGCAGAACACCCGGATGCCGGTAATCGTGAAGCTGACGCCGAACATCACCAACATCCTCTATCCTGCCGAGGCGGCGAAACGGGGCGGTGCGGATGCTGTGAGCCTGATCAACACGATCAACTCGATCACCGCGGTCAATCTGGATACGATGGCGCCCGAACCGATGATCGACGGCAAGGGCACCCATGGCGGCTATTGCGGCCCGGCGGTCAAGCCGATCGCGCTGAACATGGTGGCGGAGATCGCGCGCAACCCCGAAACCGCCGGCCTGCCGATTTCGGGCATAGGCGGCGTGACAACCTGGCGCGACGCGGCGGAGTTTCTGAGCCTTGGCGCGGGCAATGTGCAGGTCTGCACTGCGGCCATGACCTACGGGTTCCGTGTGGTGCAGGAAATGATCTCCGGCCTGTCTGAGTGGATGGATGAAAAGGGCTATACTTCGGTCGAGCAGGTGGTCGGCCGCGCGGTGCCCAATGTCACCGACTGGCAGTATCTGAACCTGAACTACGTCACCAAGGCGCGCATCGATCAAGAGGCCTGCATCAGCTGCGGCCGCTGTTTCGCGGCCTGCGAAGATACCTCGCATCAGGCGATTTCGATGTCCGAAGACCGGGTGTTCGAGGTGCAGGATGACGAATGCGTGGCCTGCAACCTGTGCGTCAATGTCTGCCCGGTCGAGGGGTGCATCACGATGGAACAGGTGGCACCGGGGCAGGTGGACCCGCGCACCGGCCAGACCGTGACAGAGAAATACGCCAACTGGACGAGCCATCCCAACAACCCGGCGGCGCGCGCCGCCGAATAGCGCTCAGGGTGTCAGAAGCCGGGTGAAGAGGGTTACCAGATAACGCTCGGCTTCTGCGAAGGGCGCTTCGCTGTCCTCGCCCAGCACGGCGTGCACCTGCACGTCGAAATCCGCATAGTGCTGGGTCAGCGACCAGATCGAGAAGATCAGGTGATGCGGGTTCACCGTGATGATGCGGCCTTCGGCGGACCATCGCGCGATGAGCACGGATTTCTCGTCGACGAGGTTTTTCAATTCCCCCTCGAGCGCATCTTTGATGCGTGGTGCGCCTTGCAGGATTTCATTGGCGAACAGCCGGCTTTCGCGCGGAAAATCCCGGCTCATTTCCAGTTTTCGGCGGACATAGGCCAGGATTTCCTCAACCGGCTCGCCCGTGGGATCCATGGCGCGCAGCGGGTCGAGCCACGTATCCAGAAGGCCGGCCAGAAGCGTTGCGTGGATCGCCTCTTTCGAGGGGAAATAATACAAAAGGTTGGGTTTCGACAGTTCGGCGGCCTGTGCGATCTGGTCCAGCGTGGAGCCCCGGAAACCATATTGGGAAAAAACATCCAGCGCGGCCTCCAGGATGGCCTCTGTATTTTTCTGCTGAATTCGGGTGCGCGGTTTCGGGTGGTTCATATCATTGATCTTTAAGGTCCGCCGGCTGTGCCTGTCCAGTTCCGATTTTTCCGCCATCCCGTTCACATTCCGCCCAAATTTCAGTCGCTTTGCTCTGTCGCCTGGGCGCCGGCGCTGTGCATTCCGGCTTACCTGAATCCGCCGGAAGTGCTACGTCTTGACTGCCCTTAATGCTCTGCTAGCGTGTCTCTGACCAATTGGTCAAACTCTGATTGGTCAGCCGTTGTCGCCACCCCCGGCGCAGAGCGGGGCCACAATTCATGGGAAGCCGCCATGGCGCTTGATCGCAAAACCGTACCGAATGACCTTTCAGCCTTCTGGATGCCCTTCACCGCGAACCGTCAGTTCAAGAAGGCGCCGCGGATGTTCGTCTCCGCCGACGGCATGTTCTACAAAGCCGCCGACGGGCGCGAGGTGCTGGATGGCACCGCCGGTCTGTGGTGCTGCAACGCGGGCCACAACCGCCCCAAGATCGTCGAGGCGATCCGGGCCCAGGCGGGCGAGCTGGACTATGCCCCGGCGTTCCAGATGGGCCACCCCAAGGCGTTCGAGCTGGCCACCGCCCTGCGTGACATGGCGCCCGAGGGGATGGACCATGTGTTCTTCACCAATTCCGGTTCCGAAAGCGTCGAGACCGCGCTGAAGATCGCCATCGCCTATCACCGGGCGCGGGGCGAGGGCGCGCGCACCCGTCTGATCGGGCGCGAGCGGGGCTATCACGGCGTCAACTTCGGGGGCATTTCGGTGGGCGGCATCGTTACCAACCGCAAGGTTTTCGGCAGCCTGCTGACCGGGGTCGATCACCTGCCGCACACCCATCTGCCCGGCGAGAACAGTTTCACCAAGGGCCAGCCCGAACACGGCGCCCATCTGGCCGATGAACTGGAGCGCATCGTCGCGCTGCATGGCGCCGAAACCATCGCCGCCGTGATCGTCGAGCCGATGGCCGGCTCCACCGGCGTGCTGCTGCCGCCCAAGGGCTATCTGGAACGGCTGCGTGCGATCTGCACCAAACACGGCATCCTGCTGATCTTCGACGAGGTGATCACCGGCTTCGGGCGGCTCGGCTCGTCCTTCGCGGCCGAGCATTTCGGCGTGATGCCCGACCTGATGACCACCGCCAAGGGGCTCACCAACGGGGTGATCCCGATGGGGGCGGTGCTGGCCACCGGCGCGATCCACGATGCCTTCATGCAGGGCCCCGAACATATGATCGAGCTGTTCCACGGCTATACCTATTCGGGCAACCCGATGGCCTCTGCCGCCGGGCTGGCGACGCTGGAAACCTACCGCGAAGAGGGGCTGTTCGCGCGCGCCGCCGAGATGGCCCCCTATTGGCAGGAGGCGCTGCATTCGCTGAAGGACGCGCGCCATGTGATCGACATCCGCAACATGGGCCTGATCGGCGCGGTCGAACTGGAGCCGATCGCGGGCGAACCCACCAAGCGGGCGTTTCAGGCGTTTCTTGACGCCTATGAAAAGGGCATCCTGATCCGCACCACGGGCGATATCATCGCCATGTCGCCGCCGCTGATCATTGAAAAGGCGCATGTCGATCAGCTGATCGGAACATTGCGCGACGTGCTCGAGGCACTAGACTGACCTCAGGCCGAAGACGAAACCACAACGGAGAAGCATATGGCAGCCCCCGGTGAAAACCTGAAGATCAACGGCGCCCGTCTTTGGGACAGTCTGATGGAGATGGCCAAGATCGGGCCGGGGGTGGCCGGAGGCAACAACCGCCAGACGCTGACCGACGCCGACGCGGAAGGCCGCGCGCTGTTTCGCAAGTGGTGCGAGGATGCGGGCTGCACCATGGGTGTCGATACGATGGGCAACATGTTCGCCCGCCGCGAAGGCACCGACCCCGACGCGCTGCCGGTTTACATGGGCAGCCATCTGGATACCCAGCCGACCGGCGGAAAATATGACGGTGTGCTGGGTGTTCTGGGCGGGCTGGAGGCGATCCGCAGCCTGAACGATCTGGGCATCAAGACCAAACACCCGATCGTGCTGACCAACTGGACCAACGAAGAGGGCACGCGTTTTGCCCCCGCCATGCTGGCCTCGGGCGTCTTCGCGGGCGTGCATACGCAGGATTGGGCCTACGGGCGCGAGGATGCCGAGGGCAAAACCTTTGGCGATGAACTGGCGCGCATCGGCTGGGTCGGGGATGAAGAGGTCGGCGCGCGCAAGATGCACGCGATGTTCGAGCTGCATATCGAGCAGGGCCCGATCCTGGAGGCCGAAGGCAAGGACATCGGCGTCGTCACCCACGGGCAGGGCCTGTGGTGGCTCGAGGTAACGCTGACCGGCAAGGACGCGCATACCGGCTCGACCCCGATGGACATGCGGGTGAACGCGGGCCTGGGCATGGCCCGGATCACCGAACTGGTGCACAGCATCGCGATGGACAATCAGCCGGACGCGGTGGGCGCGATCGGTCAGGCCAATGTCTATCCGAATTCGCGCAACGTGATCCCCGGCAAGGCAGTGTTCACCATCGACTTTCGCACGCCCGATCAGGGCAAGCTGGACGCGATGAAGGCGCGGCTCGAGGCCGAGGCACCCAAGATCGCTGCCGAACTGGGTCTTGGCATCACCATCGAACCGACCGGCCATTTCGATCCGGTAACCTTCGATCCGGGCTGTGTGGCGGCGGTGCGGAATGCGGCCGAACGGCTGGGCTACAGCCATATGAACATCATCTCGGGCGCGGGGCATGACGCGTGCTGGATCAACAAGGTTGCGCCCACCGCGATGATCATGTGCCCCTGCGTGGACGGGCTGAGCCATAACGAGGCCGAGGAAATCACCCCCGAATGGGCGGCGGCGGGCACGGATGTTCTGTTCCATGCGGTGCTTGAAACAGCGGAGATCGTGGAATGATCCGGCCGGCGGGAAAGACGCTCGCCCTTGTCGCGCTTGCCGCCTGCGCGCCCGAGCCGGAGCCGCTTCCCTATATTTCGGAAAAGGCGCTGGCCGCGTTGCCGCCACGCACCGATCTGCGCACCGTCCAGCGCCGTTACAACGGCTGCTATGTGATCCAGACCGAAGACGAGCTGACCGGCTATCTGAAACAGGTGACCGACGCGAACGGCAATCTTGTCTGCGATGATGTCTAGGGCGCGCCGCGTCCGCAGGAACAGGGGAAACCAACAATGACCAAAGTCATCAAGGGCGGCACGATCGTCACCGCCGACCTGAGCTATGAGGCCGATGTGCTGATCGACGGCGGCGTGATCGTCGAGATCGGGCCCGACCTGAAGGGCGACGAGGTGCTGGACGCCACCGGCTGCTACATCATGCCCGGCGGAATCGATCCCCACACCCATCTGGAGATGCCTTTCATGGGCACCTACAGTTCTGACGATTTCGAAAGCGGCACCCGCGCGGCACTGGCCGGCGGCACCACGATGGTGGTGGATTTCGCGCTGCCGAGCCCCGGCCAGGGGCTGCTGGACGCGCTTCAGATGTGGGACAACAAATCGACCCGCGCCAATTGCGACTATTCCTTTCACATGGCGATCACCTGGTGGGACAAGCAGGTGTTCGACGAGATGGAGGCCGTTGTCAGGGAAAAGGGCATCAACACCTTCAAGCATTTCATGGCCTACAAGGGCAGCTTGATGGTGAATGATGACGAGATGTATTCCTCGTTCAAGCGCTGCGCCGAACTGGGCGCGCTGCCGCTGGTGCATGCCGAGAACGGCGATGTGGTGGCGGAGCTGTCGGCGCAGCTTCTGGCCCAGGGCAATGTCGGGCCAGAGGCCCACGCCTATTCCCGCCCGCCGCAGGTCGAGGGCGAGGCCACCAACCGCGCGATCATGATCGCCGACATGGCCGGCGTGCCGCTCTACGTGGTGCATACCTCTTGCGAGGAAAGCCACGAGGCGATCCGCCGCGCGCGTCAGGCCGGCAAGCGGGTCTATGGCGAGCCGCTGATCCAGCACCTGACGCTCGACGAGGGTGAATATTTCAATCAGGACTGGGACCATGCCGCGCGCCGGGTGATGAGCCCGCCTTTCCGTAACAAGCAGCATCAGGACAGCCTCTGGGCCGGGTTGCAGGCGGGGTCGCTCTCTTGCGTCGCCACCGATCACTGCGCCTTCACCACCGATCAGAAACGCTACGGCGTCGGCGATTTCACCAAGATCCCCAACGGCACCGGCGGGCTCGAAGACCGGCTGCCGATGCTGTGGACCTATGGCGTGGGCACCGGGCGGCTGACGATGAATGAATTCGTCGCCGTAACCTCGACCAATATCGCCAAAATCCTGAACATCTATCCCCGCAAGGGTGCGGTTCTGGTCGGCGCGGATGCCGATCTGGTGGTCTGGGATCCGGAGAAGGAAAAGACCATCACCGCAGGCAGCCAGCAATCGGCGATCGACTACAACGTGTTCGAGGGCAAGCACGTGAAAGGCCTGCCGCGCTTCACGCTCACCCGTGGCAAGGTGGCGGTGCATGACGGCGAGATCCGCACCGAAGAGGGCCACGGCGAGTTCGTGAAACGCGCCCCGAACGCCCCCGTAAACGCGGCGCTTTCCACGTGGAAGGAACTGACCGCGCCGCGCCCGGTGCAGCGGTCGGGTATTCCCGCCAGCGGCGTGTGACGGGTTGAATGAAAAGACATGCGCCCCCGTCTGCGGGGGCGCCAATAACAAGGGAAATACGGTGACAGAACCGGTTATCACTGCGGAAAAGCTGGATCTGACCTTCCAGACCAATGACGGGCCGGTGCAGGCGCTGCGCGACGTCAACCTGACCATCAACAAGGGCGATTTCGTCAGCTTCATCGGCCCGTCGGGCTGCGGCAAGACAACCTTCCTGCGGGTGATCGCAGCGCTGGAGCATCCCACCGGTGGCCACATCACCGTCAACGGCATGACGCCGGACGAGGCCCGGCAAAGCCGCGCCTATGGCTATGTGTTTCAGGCGGCGGGGCTTTATCCGTGGCGGACCATCGCGGGCAATATCAAACTGCCGCTGGAAATCATGGGGTTTCCGAAAGCCGAGCAGGAAGAGCGGGTAAAGAACGTTCTGCAACTGGTTGATCTGGAAGGGTTTGGCAAGAAATACCCTTGGCAGCTATCAGGCGGGATGCAGCAGCGGGCCAGCATCGCGCGGGCGCTGGCCTTTGACGCGGATATCCTGTTGATGGATGAACCTTTCGGCGCGCTGGATGAGATTGTGCGCGACCATCTGAACGAACAGCTTCTGGCGCTGTGGGCGCGGACGCAAAAGACCATCGGCTTTGTCACCCATTCGATCCCCGAGGCGGTCTATCTGTCGACGAAGATCGTGGTGATGAGCCCGCGGCCGGGGCGGATCGCCGATGTGATCGAGAGCCCCTTGCCAAGGGAACGCCCGCTGGAGATCCGGGACACGCCGGAATTCATCGCCGTCGCGCACCGGGTGCGTGAAGGGCTGCGGGCGGGGCATAGCTATGACTGAGGCCGCGCGCTCGTCGCTTCCTTGCGGGCGCGTGCCGCGGGGCAGGGCGAAGGGGCCCGATAAGTGCGCGGGGGGCCGGCCATGAACCGCATTCTTCCGGTGCTGACGGTTGTCGTCGCGCTGATCGTGCTGTGGTATCTGGGCGCGGTCGCGATGAACGCGCAATGGACGCGGGATCAGGCCGCGCGGGCGGGGCAGGAGCTGAGCTTCACCGGGATCGTCGCCGACACCCTGAGCCAGGACCGGCCCAAGCTGCCGGCGCCGCATCAGGTGGCGGCAGAGCTGTGGCAGACCACGGTTCAGAAAAGCATCACCTCGAAACGCAGCCTGGTTTACCATGGCTGGGTCACGCTGTCGGCCACGCTGCTGGGCTTTGCCATCGGCACCGGGGCGGGCATCCTGCTGGCCGTGGGGATCGTGCACAACCGCGCCATGGACATGAGCGTGATGCCCTGGGCGATTGCCAGCCAGACGATTCCGATTCTGGCCATCGCTCCGATGATCATCGTGGTGCTGAACTCGATCGGCATTCAGGGAGTGCTGCCCAAGGCGATCATCAGCGCCTATCTGTCGTTCTTCCCGGTGGTCGTGGGTATGGTGAAGGGGCTGCGCAGCCCCGACGCGATGCAGCTCGACCTGCTCAAGACCTATGGCGCCAGCGGCGGAGAGACCTTTCGCAAGCTGCGCCTGCCCTCGTCGATGCCCTATCTGTTCACCTCGCTGAAGGTCGGAATCGCGGCCAGCCTTGTGGGCGCGATCGTCGGCGAATTGCCAACGGGGGCGGTGCGGGGGCTTGGCGCGCGACTGCTGTCGGGAAGCTATTACGGGCAGACGGTGCAGATCTGGGCGGCGCTGATCGCGGCGGCGGCGCTGGCGGCGGCGCTGGTGGGGGTCGTCGGGCTGATCCAGCGCGCCACGCTCAAGCGGATGGGGATGGAGCGATGAACCTGGTCATTGGCGCGCTGGTGTTCTGGGGGGCGGCCTGGTGGGTGAACCTGCGCATCGCCAACGGGCGCGGGCGCGACACGCGTGCGGCCCGGCTGGCGGTGCCGGTGCTGTTCGGGCTGACGCTGCTGGTGCTGTGGGAAGGGCTGGTGCGCGGGCTGAACGTGCCCGGCGTGATCCTGCCGCCGCCCTCGGCGATCGCGACGCGGTTCGCGGCGTCGCTGCCGATCCTGTGGGTGGATTTCGTGCAGACCTTCGTGAAGGGCGCGCTGTCGGGCTATGTGATCGGATGCGGCGCGGCGGTGGCGACCGCGATCATCATCGACCGGTCGCCGTTCCTGCAGCGCGGGCTGCTGCCGGTGGGCAATTTCATCGCCGCCTTGCCGGTGATCGGCATCGCGCCGATCCTGGTGATGTGGTTCGGGTTCGACTGGCAGTCGAAAGCCGCTGTGGTGGTGGTGATGGTGTTTTTCCCGATGCTGGTCAACACCGTCCAGGGGCTGGCGGCAAGCACGGCGATGCAGCGCGATCTGATGCAGACATATTCGGCCAACTACTGGCAGACATTGCTAAAATTGCGCCTGCCGGCGGCTATGCCCTTTGTTTTCAACGGGCTTAAAATTTCGACAACACTGGCACTGATCGGTGCGATTGTGGCGGAATTTTTCGGCTCTCCGATCAAAGGGATGGGGTTTCGGATTTCGACAGAGGTCGGCCGGCTGAGCCTTGATATGGTCTGGGCGGAAATCGCCGTGGCCGCCCTGGCCGGATCGGCGTTTTACGGCCTTGTGGCGGCGATAGAGAAAGGGGTCACCTTCTGGCACCCCTCGCAAAGAGGCTGAGCATATAAAGATGACAACCTGGAGGCTACAATGAAGACACTGTTTACATCCGCCATCGCCATGCTGGCGCTTGGCGCAGGCGCGGCGCAGGCCGCAGATGACCTGACGCTGCAGCTGAAGTGGGTCACGCAGGCCCAGTTCGCGGGCTATTACGTGGCCCTGGACAAGGGGTTTTACGAGGAAGAAGACCTGGACGTGACGATCAAGCCGGGCGGCCCCGACATCGCGCCGACGCAGGTGGTTGCCGGCGGCGGCGCCGATGTGGTGATCGACTGGATGCCCTCGGCGCTGGCCGCCCGCGAAAAGGGCCTGCCGCTTGTCAATATCGCGCAGCCGTTCAAAAGCTCGGGCATGATGCTGACCTGCCGCAAGGACACCGGCATCACCAGCCCGGCCGATTTTCCCGGCAAGACCCTGGGCGTGTGGTTCTATGGCAATGAATACCCGTTCCTGAGCTGGATGAGCACGCTGGGCCTCTCGACCGAGGGCGGCGACGACGGGGTGACGGTGCTGAAACAGGGATTCAACGTCGACCCGATCCTTCAGGGGCAGGCCGATTGCGTTTCGACCATGACCTATAACGAATATTGGCAGATCATCGACGCCGGGCTTTCGGCGGACGATCTGGTGACGTTCAAATACGAAGATCAGGGCGTGGCGACGCTGGAAGACGGGCTTTATGTGCTGGAAGACAAGCTTGCCGATCCGGCCGAGGTGGACAAGCTGGTCCGCTTCGTGCGCGCCTCGATGAAAGGGTGGAAATATGCCGAGGCCCATCCGGATGAGGCGGCCGAGATCGTGCTGGAGAATGACGAGACCGGCGCGCAGACCGAAATGCACCAGAAGCGCATGATGGGCGAGATCGCCAAGCTGACCGCGGGCAGCAACGGCACGCTGGATCCGGCCGATTACGAGCGCACCGTTGCCACTCTGATGGCGGGCGGATCTGACCCGGTGATCTCGAAAACGCCGGAAGGGGCCTGGACCCATGCGATCACCGATGCGGCGCTGAACTAAGCCGATCGGTGATGGCAACGGAAGGCGCGCCCGGCTTGGCGCGCCTTTTTCGTGGGCGCCGCCGCCGATTGACGGGTGTCAAGGCGGCGGGCAAGGGTGTGTGTAGGATCCGCCTCTGAAACCGGTTCGCGAAGGAGATCGCCGATGACCCGTATTGTCTCATTTGGGAAGGCGGCAGGCCGCCTGATGATCATGGCTGTTGTTTTCGGGCAGCTGAGCGCCTGTGCCGCCGAGATCGAGGAAGAGATCGGCGCCTGCGATCCCGGAGTGGGAGAGATCAGCCACGCAACGAATGTGACCCCGCCAGGCTGTTGACCGGGCGGGGGGCGCGTGCAGGATGCGCCTGCGGCGCATGCCTCCGGCGGGGATATTTTCCGGAAAGATGAAAGGGCTGGCGTTGTCTTGTCGGATCAGCCCCGGTTCATGCGGTTTTCGATCAGATCGTCGACCACGGCGGGGTCGGCCAGGGTGGAGGTGTCGCCCAGGGCGGCGAAATCATCCTCGGCGATCTTGCGCAGGATGCGGCGCATGATCTTGCCCGAGCGGGTTTTCGGCAGGCCCGGCGCCCATTGCAGCAGATCGGGCTTGGCGATGGGGCCGATTTCCGTGCGCACCCAGGTTTCCAGCTCCTTGCGCAGTTCGTCGCTCGGGTCGATCCCGTTCATCAGGGTGACGTAGGCGTAGATGCCCTGGCCCTTGATCGGGTGCGGATAGCCGACCACGGCGGCCTCGGCCACCTTGGCGTGGGCGACCAGTGCGCTTTCGACCTCGGCCGTGCCCATGCGGTGGCCCGACACGTTGATCACGTCGTCGACGCGGCCGGTGATCCAGTAATAGCCATCGGCGTCGCGGCGGCAGCCGTCGCCGGAGAAGTAGTAGCCCTTGTAGTCGGAGAAATAGGTTTTCTCGAACCGCTCATGGTCGCCCCAGACGGTGCGCATCTGGCCCGGCCAACTGTCTTTCAGGCAGAGAACGCCTTCGGCCTCGGTGCTGGTGATCTCGGCCCCGGTGTGCGGATCGAGGACGACGGGCTGCACGCCGAAGAAGGGCGTGGTGGCCGAGCCGGGCTTGGTCGGCGTGGCGCCGGGCAGGGGGGTCAGCAGGTGGCCGCCGGTTTCGGTTTGCCACCATGTATCGACGATCGGGCATTTACCCTTGCCGACGACATCGTTGTACCAGTTCCAGGCTTCGGGGTTGATCGGCTCGCCCACGGTGCCGAGCAGCTTCAGCGTGCCGAGATCGTATTTTTCGACCGGCGCGTTGCCATGGGCCATCAGCGCGCGGATGGCGGTGGGGGCGGTGTAGAACTGATTGACCCTGTGCTTTTCGCAGATCGCCCAGAACCGGCCCGCGTCGGGCCAGGTGGGCACGCCTTCGAACATAAGTGTGGTGGCGCCGTTGGCGAGGGGGCCGTAGACGATATAGCTGTGGCCCGTCACCCAGCCGACATCGGCGGTGCACCAGAAGATATCGCCCTGGTGATAGTCGAAGACGTATTCATGGGTCATCGCGGCATAGGCCAGATAGCCGCCGGTGGTGTGGACCACGCCCTTGGGCTGTCCGGTGGAGCCCGAGGTATAGAGGATGAACAGCGGGTCTTCGGCGCCCATTTCGGCGGGGGCGCAGTATTCGTCGGCCTCCAGCGCCAGTTCGTTATAGTCATAGTCGCGATCGGCGATCCAGGTGGTCTGGCCGCCGGTGCGTTTGACCACGAGGCATTTCACCGTGTCCTTGCAATGCAGCAGGGCGGTGTCGGTGTTGGATTTCAGCGCGGTCTTGCGGCCGCCGCGCGGGGCCTCGTCGGCGGTGATGACCACCTTGGCGTCGCAGCCGTTGATCCGGGCGCCGAGCGCATCGGGAGAGAAGCCGGCGAAGACGATCGAGTGGATGGCGCCGATCCGGGCGCAGGCGAGCATGGCATAGGCCGCCTCGGGGATCATCGGCAGGTAGATCACCACCCGGTCGCCCTTGCGCACGCCCATGTCTTCCAGAATGTTGGCCATCCGGCAGACGCGTTTGTGCAACTGGGTGTAGGTGATGTGCTGCGCCTCTTCGGCCGGATCGTCGGGCTCGAAGATGATCGCGGTCTGGTCGCCACGGGTGGCCAGGTGGCGGTCGATGCAATTGGCGGCGGCGTTCAGGGTGCCGTCTTCGAACCAGTTGATCGAGATGTTGCCGGGGGCATAGCTGACGTTCTTGACCTTGGTATAGGGCTTGATCCAATCCAGCCGCTTGCCGTGTTCGCCCCAGAATGCCGCGGGATCGGCGATGGAGGCGGCGTAGAGTTCGCGGTATTTGGCGGCGTCGATATGGGCTGTTGCGGTGAATTCGGCGCTGGGCGGATAGGTCTTGTCGCTCATGGGTTCCTCCCCGGTATTCGGGACGTCTTCTCAGGTGGGCCCGGCCCCGGCGGGGCCGGTGTCGGGATGCTCAGATGGCCAAATATTCGGCCCGAAGTGTTTCGTTTTCAAGCACTTCGGCGGCGGTGCCGTCGAACACGATCTGGCCGGTGTCAAGGATCACGGCACGGTCGGCCAGCTCCAGCGCCCGAACGGCGTTCTGCTCGACGATAACGGTGGTGATGCCCTGTTCCTTGATGTGGATCAGGGTCTTTTCGATCTCGTCCACGATCACCGGAGCGAGCCCCTCATAGGGTTCGTCCAGCAGCAGCACCTTGATGTCGCGGGCCAGCGCGCGGGCGATCGCCAGCATCTGTTGTTCGCCGCCCGACAGGGTCACGCCCTCTTGCTTGCGGCGCTCGCCCAGACGCGGGAACAGCTCATACAGGCGGTCGATCGACCAGCCGATCGGCGGCGCGATCTGGGCCAGCTGCAGGTTTTCTTCGACGGTCAGGCCGGGGATGATGCGCCGGTCTTCGGGCACCAGCCCGATGCCCGCCATCGAGGCCTGATGCGCGCGCATCATGTGCAGCGGCTGGTGATCGAGCCAGATCTCGCCATGGGTCGCGGCCGGGCTGTCGAGCCGGGCAATCGCGCGCAGGGTCGAGGTTTTGCCGGCGCCGTTGCGGCCCAGAAGCGCCAGGATCTCGCCTTCATGGACGTTGAAGGTGACACCCTGCACGATGTAGCTTTCGCCGTAATAGGCATGCAGATCCCAGACCGAGAGGAAGGCCGGGGCGGTGGCCGCCTGATTGGCGTTCTTGTTGAAGTCGGGTTTGACGTTCATTGCTGTTTCTCCTTGCGGGCCCGGTTCCGGTGCGAGGAACCGTTGCGATCTTTCGGGGAAAAATCGGGGGTGGGACCCATGTCAGGCGGCCTCGCCCAGATAGGCTTCGCGCACTTTGGGATGGCCCTTGATGTTCTCGGGCGTGTCCTCGACCAGCGGTGTGCCCTGGGCCAGGACCGTGATCCTGTCGGCCAGCGAAAACACCACATGCATGTCATGCTCGATGATTGCCATGGTGATGTCGCGCTTTTCCTTGATCTCCTTCAGCAGGTCGATCGTGTTGTTGGTGTCGGCGCGCGCCATGCCGGCGGTGGGTTCGTCGAGCAGCAGCAGCCGGGGCTCCTGCACCAGGCACATGGCCATTTCCAGTCGCCGCTTGTCGCCGCGCGACATCGAGGCCGAGTGCATGTGCCTTTTGCTGACCATGTTGACGTCTTCGAGCATCTGCATGGCCTTATCCATCATCTCCTTTTCGGCGGAGACGGTTTCGAAGGCGTGCAGGCGGAAAGCGCCGTCGCGGCGGGCGAAGCAGGGGATCAGCACGTTTTCCAGCACGGTCAGATCGCCGAAAATCTCGGGGGTCTGGAACACGCGGGAAATGCCCATCTGGTTGATCTCATGCGGTTTGCGCCCCAGCACCGACTGGCCGTCGAACATGACAGAGCCGGTATCGGGGATCAGCTTGCCCACCAGGCAGTTCAGCAGGGTGGATTTGCCCGCGCCGTTCGGCCCGATGATGGCATGCACCGTGTTTTCCTGCACAGAGAGGTTCACGTTGCTCAGGGCCTGAAGGCCGCCGAAGCGTTTGTTGACGCCTTTGACTTCGAGAATACCCATATCACCGTCTCCTTATTCGGCCACGTGAGGCGCTTGTTTGGGGTGGTGCTCGGAGTCATCCCCCGAGGGCTTGTCTTTCTTGCGGAAGAGTTTCGCCAGGCGCTGGCCACCTTCCATCAGCCCGCCGGGCAGGAAGATCACAACGGCCATGAACATCAGGCCCAGCGTCATGTTCCAGCCCTTGCCGACGAAGGGGTGGACGATGAAGACGAGCGTATCCTCCAGCCCATCGGGCAGCGCGGCGAACCAGCCGTGCAGCACGTTGTCGTTGATCTTGGAGAAGATGTTCTCGAAATACTTGATGAAGCCCGCGCCAAGCACTGGCCCCAGAAGCGTGCCGGTCCCGCCGAGGATGGTCATCAGCACCACCTCGCCGCTCGCGGTCCACTGCATGCGGTCAGCGCCGGCCAGCGGGTCCATCGAGGCCATCAGCCCACCGGCAAGGCCGGCATACATGCCCGAGATCACGAAGGCGGCGAGCGTATAGGGGCGCGCATTCAGGCCGGTGTAGTTCAGCCGGGTCTGGTTGGTCTTGACTGCGCGCAGCATGAGCCCGAAGGGCGAGCGGAAGATCCGCATGGCCAGGTAGAACGCCGCCACCAGGATGATCGCGCAGACGTAGTAGCCAGCGTTGAACTGGAACAGCCAGGCCCCCGCATGCATCTCATAGGTCGAGCGCATTTCGATCCCGAACAGGCTGGTGACGGGGATCGAGCCGTCGGCGCCCGTCGAGGCGCCCAGAATGCGCGGATCGTTCAGCGTGAGCTGGAGCCCGGTTTCGCCATTGGTGATCGGCGTCAGCACGGAATAGGCCAGATTGAAGCTCATCTGCGCAAAGGCGAGCGTGAGGATCGAGAAGTAGATGCCCGAGCGGCGCAGCGACACGAAGCCGATCACGAGCGAGAACAGCCCCGCGACGATGATCGACAGGATGATCGCCGGGATCACGTTCATGCTGAGCAGCTTGAACATCCACACCGCCGAATAGGAGCCCACCCCCAGAAAGGCCGCATGGCCGAAGGAGAGGTAGCCGGTGAGGCCGAACAGGATGTTGTAGCCGATGGCGAAGATGCCGAAGATCACGAAGCGCTGCATCAGGTCGGGATAGCCCGCATTGAACTGCGCCATCTCGCTGCCCTCGGGGAAGGGGTTCAGGATGAAGGGTGCGGCAAAGGCCAGCAGTGCCACCACCGCCAGGAGGGTTACGTCTTTCTTTTCGAGACCGAGCATGGTGTTAGTCCTCCATCACGCCTTTACGACCCATCAGGCCGCGCGGGCGGGTCAGCAGAATTATGATTGCGACCACATAGATGATGATCTGGTCGATGCCGGGAAGGAGCGATTTGATCGCGTTCATCGAGGCGAAGCTTTCGAGAATGCCCAGCATGAACCCGGCCAGCACCGCGCCGGGCAGGCTGCCCATGCCGCCAACCACGACCACGACGAAGGACAGCACCAGGAAGTCCATGCCCATGTGGTAGTTGGGAGAGTTGATCGGCGCGTACATCGCGCCGGCGAGCCCCGCCACAGCGGCGGCGATGCCGAACATGATGGTGAATTTCTTGTCGATGTTGATGCCCAGCAGACCCACGGTTTCACGGTCGGCCATGCCGGCGCGCACCACCATACCGAAGGTGGTGAACTGCAGGAAGGCGAAGACCGCGCCGATGATGACGGCCGCGAAGAAGAAATAGACCATCCGCCAGTAGGGATAGATGATCGCGTTCGCCTCCATCCCGATCAGGGCGCCGAAATCGAACGAGCCCTTGAACGCGTCGGGGGCGGGGGTCGGGATCGGGTTGGCGCCGAAGAAATACTTGACGACCTCCTGCAGCACGATGGCCAGGCCGAAGGTGACCAGGATCTGGTCGGCATGGGGGCGCTTGTAGAAATGCTTGATCAGCCCGCGTTCCACCACATAACCGATGCCGATCATCACGGGGATGGCGAAGAGGATGGACAGCGGCACCGCCCAGTCGATCAGCGCGCCGCCGAACTCGGGGCCGAACCAGGATTCGACATAGGCCGTCTTCACCTTCAGCGGGTTGCCGAGGAAATCGACCCGTGTCGGATCCACCGTCTCGAACGACAGCGTCAGAAGCTTGGAAACGGTGACGGCGCAGAAGGCGCCCAGCATGAACAAGGCGCCATGGGCGAAATTGACGACGCCCAGGGTGCCGAAAATCAACGTAAGACCCAGCGCGATCAGCGCATAGGCCGAGCCTTTGTCGAGCCCGTTGAGGGTTTGCAGAAGGATCGCGTCCATCGGTCCCCACCCTTTTCGATTATACAGTGAAAATGCGCCCGTGCGGTATGTTGCCCCGGACAGCGAGGAACCGGCCGCGCCCGCGGGCGCGACCGGCGAGAGTGTCAGCCGCTCATGCGCCCGGGTTGCACTTGCCCAGCGAGCCGCCTGCGAACATCGGGTGATCGGGCGCATATTCGACCTGCGCGCGCGGCGTGATGTCCACGATTTCCAGCAGATCGTACTCGTTGGCCGGGTTCTCTTTGCCCTGCATCACGAGAACGTCCTTGAAGCACTGGTGGTCTTCGGCGCGGTAGAGCGTCGGGCCGTTGCCCAGGCCATCGAACTCGAAACCTTCGAGGGCTTCGACAACGGCGCAGGGATTGAACGAACCGGCGCGCGCAACGGCATCCGCATAGAGGATGGTCTGGGCATAGGAGGTCTGCGCGGCGTTCGACGGCGGAAAGCCGTATTTGGTGCCGAACGATTTCACGAACGCCTTGGTGCCTTCGTCCTGCAGCGTCCAGGACCAGTTGGTCGAGCCCAGGATGCCCTTGATGTTTTCGCCCGCGCCCTTGGCCATCAGCTCTGAATAGAGCGGCACGACGATCTCGAACTGCTTGCCGTTGACCATCTTGTCGCGCAGGCCGAACTGCACCGCGTTGGTCAGCGAGTTCACCATGTTGCCGCCGTAGTGGTTCAGGATCAGCACATCGGCCCCCGAATTCAGGACCGGCGCGATATAGGACGAGAAATCGGTCGCGGCCAGCGGGGTGCGGACCTTCTCGACCGTTTCCCAGCCAAACGCCTCGGTCGCGGCGGCGATCGATTCCTCCTGGGTCCAGCCCCAGGTGTAATCGGCGGTCAGGTGATAGGCGCGGCGGTCAGAGCCATAGCGTTTGGCCAGCACCGGCGCCAGCGCGGCGCCCGACATGTAGGCGTTGAAGAAGTGGCGGAAACCGTTGGCCTTCTTGTCCTTGCCGGTGGTGTCGTTGGAATGGGTCAGCGCGGCCATGAAGATCACGCCCGCTTCCTGGCAAAGGCCCTGAACAGCCACGGCCACGCCCGAGGACGAGCCGCCGGTGATCATGATGGCGCCGTCTTTTTCGATCATCGACTTGGCCGATGCGCGCGCGGCGTCCGATTTGGTCTGGGTGTCGCCGGTGACGAAGTCGACCTTCTTGCCCAGGATGCCGTTGCCCTGCAGCGCCTTGGAACTGAAGGTGTTCAGCATGCCGCCGTCGCCGTCGCCGTTCAGATGCTCTACGGCCAGTTCGTAGGCGCGCAGTTCGTCGGCGCCTTCGTCGGCGTAGGGGCCGGTCTGGGGGACGTTGAAGCCAAATGTCACCGAACCGCCGGTGGGCTCGTTGGTGAAGGCCGATGCGGAAGAGGCTGTGAAAATCGTCGGCAGCGCCAGCCCCGAACCGGCGACGGCACCGGTCTTGAGCACGCCGCGACGTGTGAGGGTCGTCTTGGACATGGAATCCTCCCATTATGTTGAGTGCGGTCCAGCGCCTCCTCTGCGCGGAACGCGGCCCTTTTACAGGGCACCTTCAGTATCGTGGCAAGTTCGAAAACCAAGCAACAACTGCTTTACAACAAAGAACTTTTTTGTAAATTTATGAACAAGTTTCGATGCGTGGTTGTAAATAAATTCTCACGCACCCGCAGAAAGCCCTTGTAACAAACGGAGATTTTCCAGCCATGCGCGGCGGTCTGACCGGAACCAGAATTCGCGAACGCCGCATGATGGCGGGGCTGCGCCAGGCGGAGCTGGCGGCGGCAGTGGGAATTTCGCCCTCATATCTCAATCTGATCGAGCATAACCGGCGCAGAATCGGCGGAAAACTTCTGGTGGATATCGCGCGGCGGCTGGATGTCGAGGCGTCGGCGCTGGCCGAAGGGGCCGAGGTGGCGCTTTTGCAGGGGCTGCGCGAGGCGGCCGCGGGGCATGAGGCGGCTTCGGCCGATCTGCCCCGGATCGAGGAATTCGCCGGGCGGTTTCCGGGCTGGGCGCAGTTGGTCGTCGATCAGGGTCGCCGCCTGGCCGAGCTGGAGCGCACGGTGGAGCTGCTGAGCGACCGGATGGCGCATGACCCGTCGCTGTCGGCCTCGTTGCACGAGGTGCTTTCGGTGGTCACGGCGATCCGCGCCACCGCTGCGATTCTGGCAGAGACCAAGGATATCGATCCGGGGTGGCAGGCGCGCTTTCACCGCAACATTCATGACGACAGCCGCCGCCTGGCCGAGGGCACCAAGGCGCTTGTGACCTATCTCGACGACAGCACCGACGCGCCCGACAGGCAGGGCACACCGCAGGAAGAGGTCGAGGCGTTTCTGAAGGCGCGCGGCTATCATTTTCCGGAACTGGAGGCCGGGCACGCGGATATCGGCGCCCTGATCGCCAGCGGCGCAGAGCTGTCTTCGGCGCCCGCGCGCGAACTGGCGCGGCGGTTTCTGGAGCGCTATGCGCACGATGCGGCCAGCCTGCCGCTGGAGGCGTTTGCGGCGGCGGTGTCGGAGACCGGGCCGGAGCCGGGGCATCTGGCGCATCGGTTCGGTGTTGATCCGCTGATGGTGTTCCGTCGGCTGGCCAGCTTGCCGGAGGCGCGGATGGGCACGCCGGCGGGGCTGGTGCTGTGTGACGGGTCGGGCACGTTGACCTTCCGCAAGCCGCTGGCCGGGTTCGCGCTGCCCCGGTTCGGGGCGGCCTGCCCGCTGTGGCCGCTCTACCGGGCGCTGACCCATCCGATGGACCGGGTGCGCCTGGTGGTCGAGCAGGCGAGCCGCCCGCCGCAGCGGTTCCTGACCTACGCGCTGTGCCAGCCCGTTGGCATGCAGGGCTTTTCCGGGCCGCAGGTCGTCGAGGCGGCGATGCTGATCCTGCCGGCGCCGCGCGGCGCTGAAGATGCCGAGGCAACGCCGATCGGCACGAGCTGCCGCGTCTGCCCGCGCCGCGACTGCGCCGCCCGGCGCGAGCCGTCGATTTTGGCGGATGGGTTTTGACAGGGGCGGGGTTCTTGGCAATAGTTGCGCGATAATAACAACAACCGACAAAGCGGGGGGGGAATAATGGGCCGCGATGTCCTGCTCATCGAGGATGAGCCGAATATAATAGAGGCGATCCGCTTCGTGCTGTCGCGCGATGGCTGGAACGTGCAGACCCATTCGGATGGAAGGGGCGCCTATGACAGGGTGGTCGATCTGCGGCCGGATGTGGTTATTCTGGATGTGATGCTGCCAGAGCGCAGCGGGTTCGACATTTTGCGCGATATCCGCGCGGGCAAGGAAACCGCCGCGCTTCCGGTGCTTGTGCTGACGGCCAAGGGCCAGAGCAAGGACAGGGAGATGGCCGAGAGCCTGGGGGCCAGCCGGTTCATGACCAAGCCGTTTTCGAACAACGAGGTTCTTGCCACCGTGCGGGATCTGGCGGGCCCGTGAAGGCGCCGGCGCGGCCCCTGTTTCTGGAGCGGCGGGGCTATCGCAGCCGCCGGATCATGGATGCCTCACGACTGTTGCCGGTTCTGGGGTTCCTGCTGTTCATGGTGCCGCTGGTGCGGCAGCCTGACGGCAACGGGCCGACGGCCGGCTATCTGGTCTATCTGTTCAGCGTCTGGTTCGTGCTGATCGTGATCGCGGCCATATTGTCGCGGCGCCTGCGCCGGGCGACCGGCGGCGCGCCGGAGGAGCGTCCGTGATCCCGTTCAACATTCTTGTCGCGGTCTGTGTGGTCTATGTGGCGGGGCTGTTTCTGGTGGCCTTCGTGGCAGAGCGCCGCGCCGCGAACGGCCGGTCGAGCTGGCTGCGCTCTCCGCTGGTCTATACGCTGTCGCTGTCGGTCTATTGCACGGCCTGGACGTTTTACGGTGCGGTCGGCTATGCGGCGCGCTCGGGGCTGGAATTTCTGACGATCTATCTGGGCCCGACGCTGGTGCTGGTCGGGTGGTGGTGGGCGCTGCGCAAGCTGGTGCGGATCGGCAAGACCCAGCGCATCACCTCTGTCGCGGATCTGATTTCGTCGCGCTATGGCAAGTCGAACACGCTGGGGGTGATTGTCACGCTGCTGGCGGTGGTTGGCACGACACCCTATATCGCGCTGCAACTTCAATCGGTTACGCTGTCTTTCTCGGTCTTTGCTGAATCCGACACGCTGGGCTGGGCGCCGATGGATCTGAACGCGACCTCGCTTTGGGTGGCGGCGGGGCTGGCGCTGTTCACCGTGCTGTTCGGCACCCGCAATCTGGACGCGAACGAGCAGCATCACGGTGTTGTCACCGCCATCGCGGTCGAGGCGGTGGTGAAGCTCGTGGCGCTGCTGGCGGTGGGCATTTTCGTGGTCTGGGGCGTTGCCGGCGGCGTCGAGGGGATGATGGACAGGATCGCATCCTCGCCCCTCGCGCAGACCCGTTTCGCCGGCGGGCGCTGGGCCGGGCTGACCTTTCTGTCGGCCGCCGCGGTGCTGACGCTGCCCCGCATGTTTCAGGTTCTGGTGGTGGAAAACGCCGATGAGCGCCACCTGGCCACCGCCTCCTGGGCGTTTCCGCTCTATCTGTTCCTGATGAGCCTGTTCGTGGTGCCGATCGCGGTGGTGGGGCTGGCCAGCCAGCCGGCGGGGGCGAACCCGGATCTGTTCGTGCTGACCGTGCCGCTGAGCCTCGGCCAGGAAGGGTTGGCGACGCTGGCTTTTCTGGGCGGGTTCTCTTCGGCGACCTCGATGGTGATCGTGGCGGCGATCGCGCTGTCGACGATGGTGTCGAACCATATCGTCATGCCGCTGTGGCTGAGCTGGCAGAGCGCGGGCGCCACCGTGTCGGGCGATGTGCGCCGGGTTGTGCTGGGGGCGCGGCGGGTGTCGATCGGCGGGGTGCTGGTGCTGGGCTACCTCTACTACCGCCTGACCGGCGGGTCCGAGGCGCTGGCCGCGATCGGCCTGATCTCCTTCGCGGGGGTGGCGCAGGTTCTGCCGGCGCTGCTGGGCGGCATCTTCTGGCGCGGGGCGACCAAGCGGGGGGCGGTGGCGGGCCTTGTCACCGGCTTTGCCATCTGGGCCTATGCGCTGTTTCTGCCCAGCTTCGGCGCCGGCGGGGTGATGAGCGCGGCACTGCTGGCCGACGGGCCGTGGGGCATCGACTGGCTGCGGCCGCAGGGGTTGTTCGGTTTTGCCGGGATGGACCCGCTGATCCATGCGATGTTCTGGTCTTTGCTGCTGAATACCTTCTTCTTCTTCGCCGTGTCGCTGTCGGGCTTTCCGTCACCGCTGGAGCGGTTGCAGGGGGCGCAGTTCGTCAATGTGTTCGAGCATTCCTCGGGCGCGCATGGCTGGGTGCATGGCGCGGCCGAAGCTGAGGATCTGCTGATGATGTCGCAGCGCATTCTTGGCCCCGAAAAGGCCCAGGGCCTGTTTCAGCGAGAGGCCGTGGCCCAGGGCAAGGTCGGCTATCTGCCCGACACCACCCCCGCCTTTCTGGAACGGCTGGAGCGAGAGCTGGCGGGGTCGGTCGGGGCGGCGACCTCACATGCGATGGTGGGACAGATCGTCGGGCGCTCGTCTGTGTCGGTCGAGGATCTGATGGCGGTCGCCGACGAGACCGCGCAGATGATGGAATATTCCAGCCAGCTCGAGGCCAAATCCGAAGAGCTGAGCCGTACCGCGCGGCAGCTGCGCGAGGCCAATGAAAAACTGACCGAGCTGTCGGTTCAGAAGGACGCCTTTCTCAGCCAGATCAGCCACGAGTTGCGTACGCCGATGACCTCGATCCGGGCATTTTCCGAGATTCTGATGGACGGGCGCACGCTGTCGGAGGCCGAGTTCAGCCGGTATTCCTCGATCATCCACGAAGAGGCGATCCGCCTGACCCGGCTTCTGGATGATCTGCTGGATCTGTCGGTTCTGGAAAACGGTCAGGTCAGCCTGAACCGGCAGCCGGGCAACCTGCGCGATCTGATCGACCGGGCGGTGGCCGCGACCGGATCGCTGGACGGCGCCGGACGGCTGAAGATCAACCGCGCCCGCGCGGCCGAGGATCTGGCGCTGCTCACCGATACCGACCGGCTGAGCCAGGTGTTCATCAACATCATCGCCAATGCGCAGAAATACTGTAACGCGGCTGAACCGGAGCTGCGCATCCGGGCGCGGCGGACGGGGCAGGGTATCGTGGTCGATTTCATCGACAATGGCAGCGGCATTCCCAAAAAGAGCCAGAGCATCATTTTCGAGAAATTCTCGCGGCTGAGTGACCGGAACGCGGCGGGCGGGGCCGGGCTGGGCCTGGCGATCTGCAAGGAGATCATGCAGAATCTGGGCGGCGACATCGCCTATCTGCCGGGGCAGGGCGGCGCGGCCTTCCGGGTGCGCCTGCCAATGACAGAAGCGCAAGCCGCCTGACCGGCGGTAACCATTTGTGAACCTGCGTCGGGGCATGATCGCGGCATGTGGCATTTGCAAGGCATGTGATGTTCGACGACAGCCCGCAATCGGTACTCAAGCGCATGGCGGCGGTGCGCGCGCCCGTGGCCGCGGCGCGCCCGGCGATGTTCCCGTCGCGCGCGGTGGAGCTGGCCCTGGCCCGCGCCGCGGAGCAGGAACTGGGGCTCGATCTGTCGGTGGCGGGTGTGACGGAATGCAGCCCCGAACTGTCGGAGATCGAGGCCGAGGCGGGGGAGCACGCCCTGCTGGCCCTGCTGGAAGGGGCAGAGGGCGCAACGGGCATGCTGGTGCTGTCGGCGCCGGTGCTGGGCGCGGTGGTGGCGCAGCGAATGACGGGCCGGGTGCCGGCGCAGGCCACCCCGCCCCGCCCGCCGACACGGATCGACGCGGAAATCGCGCGTGGCCTGATCGACCGGACGCTGGCGGTGCTGGGCGCCTCGCTTGACGGGCAGGCGGCGCTGCGCTGGGCCGTGGGGTTCCGGTATCGGGGCAGCTTGCCGGACAAGCGGCTGATCCGGTTTTCGCTGCCCGAAGGGCGGTTTCACGGGTTCCGTCTGACGCTGCGCCTGGCGGGTGGTGCAGCCGAGGGAACGGTGTTTCTGGCCCTGCCGGAAATCCCTGCACCGGCGGTGGCAGAGCCTGCGGGCGCATCGCCGGAGGCGCGCGCCTGGTCGTCGGCGCTGCAGGACGGGGTGCTGGGCGCCGAGGTCACGCTTGAGGCGGTGTTTGCACGGCTGCGATTGCCGCTGTCACGCGTGATGGGGCTGAAAGTGGGCGAGGTTCTGGCGCTGCCCCGCGCGAGCGTCGATCATGTGCGGCTGGAGGATGCGGGCGGGGCACTGATCGGGGAAGGCAAGCTGGGGCAGTTGCGCGGCGACCGGGCGCTTCGCCTTCCGGCCGTGAGCGGCGCGCCCGAAAAAGGCGCGACCGGGGGCAAACCGGACGCGCCTGAGCTTTCATTGGAAAGACCGGCGGCCGGGACGGCCGCGCCGGGCTGATCAGGCTTCGGCTGGTTCGGCCAGCCGGGCGCGCAGCGGCACCGCGGCCATCATGCCCGCCAGCATCGCCACCACGAACAGCCAGTGGCCGAAGCCGCCATAGCTGAGCGAGGCCAGAGACGGGCCGGGGCAGAGCCCGGCCAGGCCCCAGCCCATGCCGAACAGCACCGAGCCGACCACGAGGTTGCGGCCGATCTTCGGGGCGGGCGGCGTCGGGAACTCTCCGCCCAGGGCCGGGCGGCGGCCTTTGGTCAGCAGCCAGGCCACGGCCATGGGCAGGATGCCCCCGCCCATCACGAAGGCCAGCGTGGGGTCCCAGTCGCCGAACACGTCGAGCCAGCCCTGCACCTTGGCGGTGTCGGTCATGCCCGAGATGAACAGGCCGGCGCCGAACAGCGCGCCCGAGATGAATGCAAACAGGTTGCGCATCAGATCACCCCCAGAACATGGCGGAACAGCACCATCGTGATGCCCCCCGCGCCGATATAGAAAACGGTCGCGGTGATGCCGCGCAGCGACAGCCGCGAAATGCCGCAGACCCCGTGCCCCGAGGTGCAGCCATTGGCCAGCCGCGTGCCGATGCCCACCAGCAGCCCCGCCGCGATGATCACCGCCACGTTGGAGGTGATATGCGTCTCGACCGTGCGGTAGATCGGGTAGATCGGGATCGGGGCCAGAATGACCCCGGCGATGAAGGCCACCCGTTCCCACACCGTACGCATGCCCGACCCATCGACCAGCCCGCCGACAATACCGCTGGCGCCCATGACGCGCCCGTTCACGAGCAGATATACCGCCCCGCCAAGGCCGATCAGCAAACCGCCGACAAAGCCCCAGATCCAATCCTGTTCAATCATTTTCGCGCGCTTCCTTCGGGCCTGTCCGCCCTGTTCTGGTTCAGAGTTTGTTGACGGGCACTTTCAGATAGACGGTGCCGTTGTCTTCGGGTTCGGGCATCTGCCCGGCCCGCATGTTGACCTGCAGCGACGGCACGATCAGCCGGGGCATGCCCAGGGTCGCGTCGCGCTCTGTCCGCATCTTGATGAAGTCGTCCTTGTCATGGCCGCCGCCGACATGGATGTTCTTGGCCTTCTGCTCGCCCACGGTGCTTTCCCACGCATAGACCTCGCGGCCCGGCGCCTTGTAGTCATGGCCGACAAAGATCCGGGTCTGATCGGGCAGGGCGAGGATCTTCTGCACCGAGTCAAACAGGGTCTCGGCCGAGCCGCCGGGGAAATCGCAGCGGGCGGTGCCGAAATCGGGCATGAACAGCGTATCGCCGACAAAGGCGGCATCGCCGATCACATAGGTCAGGCAGGCGGGGGTGTGGCCGGGTGTGTGCAGCACGTCACCGCGCAGCTGGCCGATATGGAAACTGTCGCCTTCCTTGAACAGCTGATCGAACTGGCTGCCGTCGCGCTGAAACCTGGTGCCTTCGTTGAAGACCTTGCCGAAGGTATCCTGCACCACCGTGATCTTTTCGCCGATGCCGATCTTGCCGCCGACACGCTCCTGGATATAGGGCGCGGCCGACAGGTGGTCGGCGTGAACATGGGTTTCCAGAATCCACTCGACCTCGACCCCCTGTTCCCTGACCCAGGCGATCACCGCATCGGCGGAGCGGGTGTCGGTGTGGCCGGAGGCGTAGTCGAAATCCAGAACGCTGTCGATGATCGCGGCCTTCTTGGACATCGGGTCGCGCACGACATAGGAAACGGTGTTTGTGGCCTCGTCGAAAAAGGCTTTCACTTCGGGTGACATCTGGGTTGCTCCTCCTTAAGGGCTTTGTGCAACATATGCGATTTTAGATATATGTTTCAATCCTCGCATTTATGCGCATTTGACGTGCATCAATGAAGACCTCGCGCCACACTGTAACACTCATGCAAATCAAAGACGGGAGGAAACCGCATGGTCGATCTGGCGGCGCGTAAAAAGGTACTTGAAAACAGGTTGTTGGAGCTTGACGCCCGGCTGCACGGAATCGAGGCGGAGCTGGACACGCATCAATCGAAAGACTGGGAAGAGCTGGCCGTCGAGCGCGAGGAGGATGAGGTGCTCGAGGGGATCGGAAGCTCTGGCCTGGCGGAAATTGATCGGATTCGCGCGGCTCTGGCGCGAATTGAAGACGGAAGTTACGGATTTTGTGTAAAATGCGGCGAAGAGATCGCGGCAAAGCGGCTTGATATTCTGCCCGCGACGCCATTTTGCAGCCGTTGTGCGACCTGACTTGGCTAACACTGACTTGGCAAAAATCTTTTCTGAACAGGAGGAAGACATGGCCTTTGAAGAACTTAAAGCGGGGATCGCCCTGATTCTCGAGGAAATCGAAAAGCGTCCGGACGACCGGCACGTCCTGCAGGAAGAGCTGCGCGAGAAGATTTCCGAGATGCGCTCGCTCGGGATGGAGGTGCCCAAGGACCTTCTGCGGCTCGAAGAGCAGCTCGAACAGGATGACGCCGACGACATGTATGACAACATGCCTGTCTGAGCGTGATCCGCTCATCAACCTGTTGCGATTTGTATCGGCCCATATACTAATGGTGCCAAGGACGGGTGTGTGACGGCGAGACCGGCCGTCGCATCAAGCCCGTGTGCCGGTGCGGATTCAGGGGTGTGGGCGATGAGGCAACTTGTAAGGCTTGAAAATGACGCGGACGGCATCGCCCGCATCATCATGGATAACCCGCCCGTCAACGCGCTGAGCCACCTTCTGCGGATCGGCATAGCCGCCGCGCTCGAGAAAGCCGCCGCCGATCCTGCGGTAAAGGCCATTCTTCTGACGGCGGCGGGCCGGACCTTTCCGGCGGGCCTGTCGGTCAGCGAACTAGAACACGCGCCCAAAGACCCCTCTCTTTCAGAACTGTGCGACCGGATCGAGATGTGCGCCAAGCCGGTCATCGCGGCGATCAACGGCACCGCGTTGGGCGGCGGCTATGAGCTGGCGCTGGCGGCGCATTACCGGATCGCGGCCCCGGGCGCGCATGTGGGGCTGCCCGAGATTTCGCTGGGCCTGTTGCCGGGGGCGGGGGGCACACAGCGCCTGCCGCGGCTGGTCGGGCCGAAGGTCGCGCTGGAAATGATGCTGGTGGGCCGCCCGGTTGCCGCCGAAGAGGCCGCACGGCTGGGCCTGATCGACAGGGTCGCGGCGGGCGATCTGCTGCCGGCGGCGCAGGCCTTCGCGCAGGAGGTGGCCGGGGCCGCCCCGCGCCGAAGCCGGGATCAGCGCACAGGGATCGCCGATGCGGCCGGGTATCAGGCCACGATCCGGCAGTTCCGCTCGAAGGCGGCGCAAAACCCTATTCCGGCGGCGGGGCGTATCATCGATGCGGTCGAGGCGGCGCAGCTGCTGCCGTTCGAGGCCGGGCTGGCCTTCGAGGCGGCGGCGTTCGAGGATTGCGTGAAAGACCCGAGCGCGCGCGCGCTGCGGCACGTTTTCATGGCCGAACGGAACAACGGCACATTGCCGGAGGCCGAAGGGGCGAAACCGCGCGGCATCGTGCGTGTGGCCATTATCGGAACCGGGCCGTCGATGACGAGCTGGGCCGTGTGCTGTCTGGATGGCGGCTTGCAGGTCTCGCTGCACACACCCGGCGCGGCGGACAGGGTGGCGGCCGAGGCGCAGATCGCCGAGATTTATGACCAGGCGGTCGCCAAGGGGCGGCTGGCCGACGGGCTGCGTGGCGAACGGATCGCGCGGCTTGCGGCGGACGCGGGGCGCGAGGCCATCGGGCAGGCCGATCTTGTCATTCTGGCGCCGGCCGGCGATGCCGCGGCGGCCGAGGCAGAGATGCGCCCCGGCGCGGTTTTGGCGTTGGCCGTGGGGCCGGGGCAGGCGCCGGATTTCACCGGGCTGCAACGACCGGGCGATGCGCTGGGGTTTCAGGCGCAGGGGGCGGCGCATACCTCCAGGCTGGTGGAGGTGCTGACCGGCGCGGACGCCGCGCCCGATGTGCTGGCAACGGCCACGCGGCTGATGGCGCGGCTGGGCAAGATCGGCGTTTTCAGCCCAGCCGAAGAAGGCGGCATCGGCGGCGCGATCTGGGGCGGGATGATCTGGGCGGTCGAAGAGATGATGGCCAAGGGCGCCGCGCCGGCCGTGATCGAAAAGGCGTTGCGCGGCTACGGATTCACACTGATGCCGGGCGATGTTCTGTCGGGCCCCGCGGGAACCTGGACACGCGATTTTTCCGAGGCAGAGATTTGTCAGCGCTGTCTGGCGGCGATGGCCAATGTGGGCGCTTTGCTGGTGCAGGCGGGCGCGGCGCGGCGTCCGGCGGATGTCGATCTTGTGGCGATCCACGGCTACGGCTTTCCGCGCTGGCGCGGCGGGCCGATGATGGTGGCGGATCTGACCGGCCTGATGACGGTGATGCAGACGCTGAAGGTGCTGGCCGGAGAAGATCCCGATTTCTGGGCCCCGGCCGGGCTGTTCGCCGATCTGATCAAGAACGGCCGGAAACTCGCGGATCTGAACGGCTGAGGCCGGTCAGCCCAGGGTGATGCCCAGAATCACCATCATCAGCCCGAGGGCCGACACCAGAAGCGCACCCATGTTCAGCGCCACGACCTTTTGCAGCCTTGCGCGCAGTTCCTCTTCGGGCAGACCCGCGCGGCGCGCCCGCAGCGCCAGCACGATGCAGCGGACAAGGCCCGCAAGACCCAAAAGCGAAACCGCCGCCCCCAGCCAGATCAACCAGTCCATGTCCGTTCCTTTGCGCAATTCTGGTGCGGCGCCTAGCGGATCGGGGCGTTTCATGCAAGGCCGGAGGCGGCGGCGCGCGCGATCACAGATAGGGCCGGATGTTGTGCCGGCGCAGGAAGGAAATGTCGCGTTCGGCCTTGCTGAGCCCGATGTCGCGGAGCATGCGGTCATCCAGAGATTCGAGCTGGCGTTGGCAGCGATAGGCCTCGTTCCAGCGCATCAGCGCTGTCAGCGGTGCGAAGCGAAGGCGCAAACGGCGGCGGCGAGGGGCCGCCGGGGCTGTGAGGGTTTTCATCATCACTCTCCTGTTCAGGTGACGCGCCCAGTTTGAACCATGTTGGTAAGACTCGCGTGAACCCCGGCCGCGCCCGGCATGAATCCGCCAGTGAAAGAGCGGTGCGGCGGCACGCGCGGGGCCGGGGGCCGCCAAAGCGGCGTTGCCGGGACTTGCGGCGGCGGGGCGCGGAGGCTATCGGAGGGGAAATCGAGCAGGGAAAGAGGCCACAGATGAACGATACCGTCACCGATGCAACCTATCGCGTCACCGCAGATGAGCTGCGCCAGTTCATCGAGCGGTTCGAGCGGCTGGAGGCCGAGAAGAAAGACATCGCCGATCAGCAGAAAGAGGTGATGGCAGAGGCCAAGGGCCGCGGCTACGACACCAAGGTGATGCGCAAGGTCATCGCCCTGCGCAAACGCGACCGTGACGACATCGCCGAGGAAGAAGCAGTTCTGGAAATGTACAAGGAAGCGCTGGGGATGTGACCCGGCGCGGGGGCCTCAAGGCGCGATGAAGGTCACGTCGGGCATCCGCTCGATGGCGAAGATGTCTTCCTCGTAGCGTTCCGTCATGTCTTCGACCAGCGCCTCGGTCCAGCCGGGCAGGTCGAGCTCCATCTCGACCTCGTCGGGGATGGCGAATTTATCGAGGAATGCGGCCAGAATGCGCCGGCGCTGCACCGCGTTGGCGGGCGGGTGGCTTTGCAGATAGGCCTGCATCCGGGTGGTGCCCGTGGCCGTCATGATCGAGGCCGGGAAATCCAGGCTGCCCTTCATCTCCAGCTCGGGTGAGTGGCCCGAAAGGGCCTGCAGCACCTCGGACCAGATCAGCGGCGTATCTTCGTTGCACCAGACGGTCAGGGGTACGCCGGGATTGGCCTCGGCGATATCGGCGATCACCTCCGACCAGCACAGGCTCGTCGGGTCGGCCCCGCCCATGAATTCGTCAAAGGCGATCTGCTCCACCCGGCCGAAGACAGCCGGGATGAAGGTTGCCGGATTGCGGATCGCGATGAAAAAGCTGTACTCGGCCTCGGGCAGAACCTGCGACAACCATTGCGTTTTCTCGCCCGCGCGGGCGTAGAGCCGGCCATGCTCCAGCACCTTTGCGGGGGCCGAGATAAAGGACTGGTTGGAAAATACCAGCCGCTCTGCCTGATTGTCGTCCAGCACCGCGTCAAGCAGGGACTTCTGCATTTCCGGCGATGCCGGCGCGCCGCGCAGGCTGACCATGGCTTCGCGCAGGAGCGTCCGGTATTTGCCGGGGCCGGGCACATGGATGCCCTCGGCCGCCAGCGCGCCCTTGTTCTTCAGAAGGCATTTCAGCAACCGTTCCTCATCGGTGCTTTGTACCCCTAGATGATAGGCAACCTGCATATGCTCTTTTCTCGATTACATGTTCTTTGCCATGGTTATACGAGGTAATCTGGACAGTAAAATGGCTTTCCTGTAGACCGGACGCATGGTCGAGCGAAACACTCAGATACCTGCCCCGCGGTTTCGCTTCGATCCATGGTCGGCGGGCGCGGTTCTGATTTCCATTCTGGTGCTGGTGCCCATCGTTTCGGTGCTTTGGCTTGCGCTCAACCCGGCCGAGAATGTCTGGCCGCATCTGATCCACACCACGCTGCCGCGCTATCTGGAGAATACCGGCATCCTGATGGGCGCGGTGGCGCTGTTGTCGGCCGCGGTGGGAACGGGGGCGGCCTGGCTGATCACGATGTACCGGTTTCCGCTGTCGCGCTGGCTGGAGTGGCTGCTGCTGCTGCCGCTGGCGATTCCGGCCTATATCGGGGCCTATGCGCTGGTCGATTTTCTGGAATATGCCGGGCCGGTGCAGACCGGCCTGCGCGGGCTGTTCGGCTGGCACAGCGCGCGCGATTACTGGTTTCCCGAAATCCGGTCGCGCGGGGCGGCGGTTTTGGTGCTGTCGGCCGCGCTCTATCCTTATGTCTACCTGCTGACCCGCGCCGCGTTCCGCGAACAATCGGGCGGCTGTTACGAGGTCGCCCGCGCGCTGGGGGCCGGCGCCTGGGGGCGGTTTTTGCGGGTCGGGCTGCCGCTCGCGCGTCCGGCGATCGCGGCCGGATCGGCCATCGTGATGATGGAAACGGTGAATGATTTCGGCGTGGTGGAATATTTCGCGGTGCAGACGCTGACCACCGGCATTTTCAGCGTCTGGCTGGAGGGCGGAAACGCCGGCGGCGCGGCGCAGATCGCCACGGTGATCCTCGTGGTGATCCTGATGCTGATGGGGCTGGAAAAGGCCAGCCGGCGGAAGATGAAATTCTTCAACCCGTCACGGCACAGCCGCCCGGTTGCGCAGATCCGGCTTGTCGGGCTGCGGGGTGTGCTGGCGATGCTGCTGTGCATCCTGCCCTTCGCCTTCGGCTTTCTGCTGCCGGTCGGGGTGATCACGTCGCATGCGATCGGGGCATCCGACGGGTGGCTCGCGCCGGGGCTGACGCGCGCGCTGGTGAATACGCTTTGGGTCGGCGGCGCGTCCGCGGGCCTGACGGTGCTGGCGGCGCTGTTTCTGGTGTACGGCGTCCGGCTGAGTGAACGCGCGCTGCCCAGGCTGCTGCTGCCGGTCACGACCATCGGCTATGCCGCGCCGGGCGCGGTGCTGGCGGTGGGGCTGCTGATCCCGATGGCGGCGGCCGATCACGTTCTGGCCGACACGGTCGAGGGCGTGTTCGGCATCGACATCGGGCTGGTGATGACCGGATCGGCCTTTGCCGTGGTCTATGCCTATTGCGTACGGTTTTTCGCCATCGCCCAGGGGGCGGCGGATTCGGCGATGGGCCGGATCACGCCCAGCCTGCCGATGGCGGCGCGATCGCTGGGCCGGACGGCGCGTGGCACGCTGCTGTCGGTTTATCTGCCGCTGATCCGGGGATCGGTGGGCACGGCGCTGCTGCTGGTGTTCGTCGACTGCATGAAAGAGCTGCCGGCCACGCTGTTGCTGCGCCCCTTCGGGTTCAACACGCTGGCCACACGGGTTTACGAGAAGGCCTCGCTTGAAAATCTGGGCGAGGCGGCGCCCGCGGCGCTTTTGGTGATCGGGGTCGGGCTGATCGCGGTGCTGCTGCTGGCACGCGCCAACCGCTGAGGGGCTTGCGCGACGGGCTCAGGGCCGCTAAATCCCCCCAAGGCGCCCCTATAGCTCAGCTGGTAGAGCAACTGATTTGTAATCAGTAGGTCCGCGGTTCGAGTCCGTGTGGGGGCACCATGTTTTTACACGCAATGCTTTGATTTCATTCAGCAGGGCTACCGCATTCACGCTGTGGCCCGCCAGAGGATTGCGAGTTCCGACGAACATCTTTTGCCCGCGAGAACGAGCCTCTGCCTTTTGAGCCTGAGCTTGGGAGCGGAGTGGGTCGATACTTGGTGCCGGATCGCCCGATCCATATCACTCAGAAAAAAAGCAGTGAACGCTTTTGTTTTCACGACACCTCAAGTAGACGGCATCCGAGCCGCTATTATGGCACCCCAATCAAAGCTTCGAAGGGGCAATAAAGTGAATGTTGTTGAGCTAACCGAGAAACAGAAATCCCGTTTGTCCAGGCTTCTTGTCGAGCCGGTCGAACAAAGAGCGGGGCAGGGCATCAAGAGGTTGCGTTTCTGGGACGGAGCAGCGGTCGAGCCGTTGACACGCCATCTTTCGATGTCCGACACGCTTGTTGCATCGTCGTTGGGTTACATGTCCTACTCTTCTTCCAATCTGGGCAAGGCGGTCATCGGAAGATATTGCAGCATCGCGGGGAATGTCCGCCTGATCGGGGACAACCATCCGACGGATTGGGTGACGACGCATGTTTTTGCATATGCGCCGAGGTACAAGAACATCCTTCGGGAGAATGGCTATCCGGACTGGGATGCTGTCTCGCCGGCAAGATTGAAAAGACCGATGCTCGAGATCGGAAATGACGTCTGGATCGGAAGAGACGCGGTTCTTGGTCGCGGAATCAAGATTGGAAATGGTGCCGTTATCGCCGGAAGCGCGGTTGTCACAAAGGACGTGCCGCCCTATGCGGTCTATGGCGGCGTGCCTGCGCGCCTTATCAGATATCGCTTTCCAGAAGAGACGATCGAGCGCCTGCTGCACACCAAATGGTGGGAGTACAGAATATCCAACTTCGGAAGCATGAAGTTCAACGATGTCGAGAGATTCCTGGATCAGTTCGCCGAACTCAGCGAGACATGGAGCAAAATGCCGGATTTGAGAATGCCGATCACTGATATACTCAGCGGCACAGTCGATATTCCCGAAAAAGATGAGTGGTTGTAGCCTCGCGAACCGATCTACCGTGTTTGCGCCGACCTTCCTTTTCGCGGGTGAAAGGCGGGGCCGCTCCCGCTGATTGCAGTCATCGTTCCTTGCCTGACCGCTGACATTGATAGCGCATCGTGATAGTCAGAGAGTGCCGGCAAAGCGATGCGGCGGCACCGGGAGGAGGAGTGCCGCCGCGGGACGCAGGCGATCCGGAAGAGGAGATCAGATCGCCAGCTACAAAGGATCCTGAACATCGCTTGCATCTTCAGGATATGCCACTGCCGCGGACGGGCAAGGTAAAGCCCGGCCCTGTCGGGGCCGAGAAGGTGAGCGCCTAAATTTAGGGCGGAAATTCGCGTGTTTGCCTGAAATCTGGATCGCCTTATGCGTGTATCCTGCGGCTGTCCTGAAAAACGGCCGTCGCGCGATGGCATGCGGGGGCACGGGGGCGCGGGATGGTGAAAACGCGCCCTCGGCCATGGCTTCGGCGGGTTTATTGGGCGTCTCCGCCGCAATCCGCCCAAAAAGCGCGCAATCAGCGCGCTGCCGTCAGGGCGCAGCGCCTGCGGCATTTACCGGCGCACGGCGTCGGGCATTATGGCGGTGTGCAGGGTGTCTAGGGTTCCGTTCGCAACATCGCGAAGCAGGTCCGAGAGATGCCGCCGGCGCCGGATACGGTGTCGGTACACGGCGGGACAAAATCCCGGGAGAGCACTGCACCGGTTCGGCCGAAGCGTGCTCTCGTTTGTTGTGTTCCGGTCGCGCCATGGATGGATTCCGGCGAAAGGGACATTGCCATGACACGTTTTTCACTTAGCAGAACAGCCGCCATCACGGCATTTGCGCTGGCGCCCGCCTTGGTGTCCGCGCAGGAAAAGGACAGCTTCAAGCTCGCCTGGTCGATCTATGTGGGCTGGATGCCCTGGGGCTATATCGAAGACAGCGGCATCATGGACAAATGGGCCGACAAATACGGCATCGATGTCGAGATCGTGCAGATCAACGACTACATCGAGTCGATCAACCAATATACCGCCGGGGCGTTCGACGGCGTGTCGGCGACCAACATGGATACGCTGTCGATCCCATCGGGCGGCGGCGTCGATACCACGGCGCTGATCGTGGGCGATTATTCCAACGGCAATGACGCGGTGATCCTGAAGGGCGAAGGCGGGCTGGCCGATCTGGCGGGCAAGCCGGTGCATCTGGTCGAGCTGTCGGTGTCGCATTACCTGCTGGCGCGCGGGCTGGACAGCGTGGGCCTGTCGGAATCCGATCTGGACGGGGTGATCAACACCTCCGACGCCGACATGATCGCCGCCTATGCCACTGATGACGTGCAGGCGGTGGTCACGTGGAACCCGCTGGTCTCGGCCATCATGGAAGAGCCGGGCGCCAACATGCTGTTCGACAGTTCCGACATTCCGGGCGAGATCATCGATCTGATGGTGGTCAACACCGAAACCCTGGCGGCCAACCCCGCCTTCGGCAAGGCGGTGACCGGCGCGTGGTACGAGGCGATGGCGATCATGTCATCCGACACGCCCGAGGGCATCGCCGCGCGCGAGGCGATGGCGGCCGCCTCGGGCACCGATCTGGCGGGTTATGACGCGCAGCTTGCCTCGACCGAGATGTTCTATGATCCGGCTGCGGCGGTGGCCTTTGCAAGCGGCGCCGAACTGCCCGAAACCATGGTCAATGTAACCGAGTTCCTGTTCGACAAGGGCATTCTGGGCGAGGGCGCGCCCTCGGCCGATTTCGTGGGTGTGGCCTATCCGGACGGATCGACCACCGGCGACGCCGGCAACGTCAAGTTCCGCTTCGACACGACCTACATGCAGATGGCCGCGGACGGCGCGCTCTGAGACCGCCGGTTTCCATACCCCTGGCCCCCGCGCCGGACCGGCCCGCCCGGCCCGGCGCGCTGCGGCTGATCAACCGGCGGCCGGGGCGGGCGCTGGCCGGGTTTCTGCTGATCCTGCCCTTCGTGCTGGTGCTGATTGCCTATGCGCTCGGGTCAGAGGCGCGGCGGGCGGTCAACCCGGCAGACAAGCTGTTGCCGGCGCCGACGCAGATCGTGGAAACGGCGCAGCGGTTGCTGACCCAGTCCGACAAGCGATCGGGCGACATCCTGTTCTGGAAAGACACCGGCGCCAGCCTGCGGCGGCTGGCGCTTGGCGTGGGCATCGCGGCCACGCTGGGGCTTGGCTTCGGGTTGCTGATCGGGCTGCTGCCGCTGGTGCGCGCGGGGCTGGCGCCCTTTGTGTCGGTTCTGTCGATGATCCCGCCACTGGCGGTGCTGCCGATCCTGTTCATCGTGCTGGGGCTGGGCGAGGTATCCAAGGTGGCGCTGATCGCCATCGGCATAACGCCGTTCCTGATCCGCGATCTTTCACAGCGGGTGGCCGAATTGCCCGCCGAGCAGATCGTGAAGGCGCAGACGCTGGGCGCGACATCGCTGGCCATCGGGCTGCGGGTGGCGCTGCCACAGATCATGCCGCGCCTGTTGCAGGCGGTGCGGCTTTCGCTGGGCTCGGCCTGGCTGTTCCTGATCGCGGCCGAGGCGATCGCCGCCGAAAACGGGCTGGGCTACCGCATCTTCCTGGTGCGCCGCTATCTGGCGATGGATGTGATCCTGACCTATGTGATCTGGATCACCCTGCTGGCGTTCGTGATCGACTGGCTGCTCAAGCGGCTGACGCAGCGGCTGTACCCCTGGGCCGGGGAGGGCGGGCTGTGAGCTATGTCGAGGTGTCGAACGTGTTTCAGTCCTACGGCACGCGCCCGATCCTGGAGCGCGTGTCGGTGACGGTCGAGAAGGGCGAGTTCATCTCGATCGTCGGTGCGTCGGGCTGCGGAAAATCCACCTTTCTGCGTCTGTTGCTGGCGCAGGAACGGCCCACGCGGGGCGAGATCCGCATCGACGGCGCGCCGCCCGCGCGTGAACCCGACCGCGACCGGGGCGTGGTGTTTCAGCGCTATTCGGTGTTTCCGCACATGACGGTGCGCGACAATCTCGTGGCCGCCGAGGCGCTTGGCGCCAATGCCGCCGGCTATCTGTTCGGGCAGGCCAGCCGCGACGCGCGGGCGCGCGCGGATCTGGCGCTGGAACGGATCGGGCTGGCCCATGTGGCGGCGCAATACCCCGCCGCGCTGTCGGGCGGGATGCAACAGCGGCTGGCGATTGCCCAGGCGCTGGCGGCGAAACCGAAGATCCTGCTGCTTGACGAACCCTTCGGCGCGCTGGATCCCGGCACCCGGCTGAAGATGCACGATTTCCTGCGTGACATGCGGGCCGAAACCGGCATGACCGTGTTCATGGTCACCCATGATCTGTCCGAGGGGTTCAAGCTGGGCGACCGGGTTCTGGTCTTCGACAAGATCCGCTGGGACCCGCAAAACCCCGAGGCTTACGGCGCCACCATTACTTACGATTTCGACGCAAGGGTGGCCCTGCCGCCGCCCGCCATGCTTGAGGAGAAGACCCATGTTCACTGACGTTCCGCGCCGCACACGCTCTCACCACCCGGCGGATCACCGGCGGGGCGGGCGGCGGTTTCATCACCCGGACCTGTCGAAGCTGCAGGGCTGGAAGTCGATGCAGGCCGAGGCCGACATTCCCGGCGACGAGTGGGAGAAGGAAAAGCAATGGGCGCTGCGTATGGGCCTGACCGGCGCCGACAGCATCGAGGACAAGTCGATCCCCACTTTCGCGCGGGGCGAGCTGCCGCATTACGCGGGCATCAACACCTTCCTGAAGGCCCCCTATGCCGAGGATGTATCGGAGGTCGGCCTGTATGACGCCACCGTGCTGGGCGCGCCGTTCGATGGCGGCACCACCTATCGCGCCGGCACCCGCTTCGGGCCGCAGGGCATCCGCAAGATCAGCGCGCTTTACACGCCCTACAACTATGAAATGGCCATCGACCTGCGCGAACAGATGAGCCTGTGCGACGCGGGTGATATCTTCACCATTCCCGCCAATATCGAAAAGACCTTCGATCAGATCAGCCGCGCCTGCGCGCATGTGTTTTCCAGCGGGTCGATGCCGATCATTCTGGGGGGCGATCATTCGATTGGTTATCCCACGGTGCGCGGCATCGCGGAATGCACGTCGAAAAAGATCGGAATAGTGCATTTCGACCGCCACGCCGATATTCAGGAAAAGGACCTGGACGAACGCATGCACACCACCCCGTGGTTCCACGCCACCAACCTGCCGAACGTGCCCGCCAAGAACCTTGTGCAGGTGGGTATCGGCGGCTGGCAGGTCCCGCGCGAGGCGGTGGGGGTGGCGCGCGAGCGGCAGACCAACATCATCACCATGTCGGATATGGAGCGGATGGGCGTGGACAAGACCGCCGAGATGGCGCTGGAAATGGCGTGGGACGGGGTGGACATGGTTTACATGTCCTTCGACATCGACAGCGTCGATTGCGGTTTCGTGCCCGGTACCGGCTGGCCCGAACCGGGCGGCTTCCTGCCGCGAGAGGCGCTGGCGCTGGCGTCCAAGGTCGCGGCCGAAGGCATCTGCGGAATGGAACTGGTCGAGGTGTCGCCGCCCTATGACACGTCGGACATCACCGCGCTGCTGGGCACGCGGGTGATCGTCGATGTGCTGGGCTCGATGGTGTCGGCGGGCACGCTGGGCAAGCACAAGCGCCATATCGACAAGCCGGTGACGCTGCCGATGGGCGACTATTCCGAGGCGACCCATGGCCGCCGCTGGTCGACCCCCGCGAAAAGGAAGTGACCGATGCCGCCTGATCACCCGCACCATCACGACCATGAGCATCCCCATCACCACGGGCCGGGCCACAACCACGCCCACCCCGACCATCTGCACAGCCACATGGAACCGGGCGACGCGGCGGCGGATCTTCAGATTCTGACCACCCAGTTCATCGACGGCTTCACCGCGGCGAAAGACAAGCAGGCCTATCTGAAGATCGCCGGCGTGCCGCTGGAAATCGGCGGCGGGGATACCCCTGCGCTGAAACTGGTGGATGTGGAGTTGCGGACCGAATGGCAGGTCGGCACCGCCTCGCCCTCGTTCGGATCGCGTGAGCTGAGCTATCTGCCCTTCCCGGGCGAGATGATCACCGAGCGTACCAACATGGGCTTTGTCTATGTGTCGATGGCCGAAAAGCGCGTGGTCGATCTGCGCGCATTCCTGCGCGGCAGGCTGGACCGCTAGAAGCCACCGCGTGCATCGCTCCCTTGCGGGCGCTCTTCGCGCGAAGGCGCCTGCAAGGGGTGAGCGGTGGCCCGGACGGCAGACCGGGCCGGATGCTTTCGCGCCGTGGGTCAGGCCGCGGCGTGCTGGGCCTCTTTCATCACCGAGGCCAGAAGGCCATAGGTTTCGGCCCAAGCGGCCTCGGCCTCGGGGGTGAAATCCTCGCCCAGCCCCTGGCTCAGCGCGAACAGCAACGCCGCCCCGACCGAATCGTAATGCGCATCGGTGACGTTATAGCCGTTGTGGCGCGCGCCGAGATCCTGCACGGCGGGCACGATCGCCTCGAGGTTGGTCAGGCCATTCACCGCAATGCCGATCATCTGCATCAGCTTTTTCTTCTGATCGGTCATCACCTCGGGGAAGAGGGCGCGGGTGTCGGGCGCGATCAGGAACAGCCGGTCATAGAAAATGTCGGCCGCGGCATCGGAGATGGGCGCGACCTTCTTGAAGGTGGATTGCACGATTTCGATTTGTTCTGGGGTCATGTCGGTTCTCATTCCGTTGGGGTTTGTGTTTCGGCGAAGGCTAGGGCCGCATCGGCCCCGCCGCTGGCCCACACCATGAAGGCAACCGCCGCGGCAACCTCGGCGTCGGTCAGATCGGGGTTGCCGCCACGGGCGGGCATTTCGGTATATTTCGGGCCGGTGAAGCCGTTGATCGCGTGATCGACAAGCACCGGCATGCCCTGGGCGATACGGGCGGCCCAGGCGCGGGTCGCGGTGATCTTGGGCGCGCCGGTGGCCTTGTTGCCACCGTGGCAGTTCTGGCACAGCCCGCCCCAGATCGCCCGCCCCTGCACCAGCAGCGGCTCGGCGGGAACCGGCAGCATGTCAACCTTCACGAACCCCGGCAGGCCACGGTCCGACAGCACATCCGCCAGTTCCGGCCCGGCAGCAGCCGGGGCGGGCGCAAGCGCCAGCCCCAGCAGAATGTGCAACCCGCGCGCGCCGCGCATCAGCCGTCGATCGGGATGCGGATGACCACACCGCCCATCACATCCCCACCCTCGAAATCGGTGCGCGGCGAATCCTTGTGGTCGTTGTGGCAAGAGGTGCAGGCGGCGGCCACGGCCACGTCGGCATAGACGGCGGTGAAATAGGTGGTGCCGCCAAGCTCTTCCTCACCATAGAAATTCTCGCCCGGGTTCTCGGCGACGAAGGTCAGGCCCTCTTCCTCCAGCGGGGTGGCGGGGGCGTTCTGCTTGTTGATCGGCCAGAGCGACAGCAGCGAATAGCTGAAGGCATCGGTTTCCTCGGCCACCATCTCGGCGCCGAAGCGGAACATCTGGGCGGGCAGAACCAGCGCCTTGTCGTCGATGAAATGCTCCGAAGCCTTGATCACGCCTTCCTCGTTGGCAAGGCGGTTGACGATCATCCGGGTATAGACGGTGCGGTCGGAATTCATCACCAGATGCAGCAGATCCGACACGGTCTGATAGCCCATCCCTTCGGCCATCGCCTGCGGCGCGGCGCCCAGCGTTAGTGCCGCACCCAGCATGGCGGCTTTGATTTTTCCCGTTTTGGCGTTCATAACATAGTCTCCTGTTCCTTCGGGTTGCAGGGGCGTGGACCGCCGGGTCATTGGTTGGTGCCTTGTTCCGGCGGTTCCACGCGGTTTACCGCCCAGTCGATGCTTTCGACGTGGCGATCCGGTTGGCCCGAGAAGTTGTTGGCGATCAGCGCCGGGTCGGCCAGCGCGTCAATCGCGAAACCCAGCCCGTGGCACTCGGCGCAGACAGGGCGGATCATCTTCTCGTTCGGGCGAAGCGTGTCGTTCTGGTTGTGGTTGGTGGTGATGGCCTTCGCGCTTTTGGTCTTGGGCATATGGCAGGTGGCGCAGGTGACGCCGCTGCCGGGGGGCAGGTCGCCGGCCAGTTCGGCCTGCCACAGCAGGTGGTGCGGGCTGCCCTCATAGGCGCGGCTGTGGTCGTCATCATGGCAACTGACGCAGGCGCCGACGGCGGCAAAGCCCAGATCCTGGCGGTGCGGGGCGTGGCAGGTGCTGCAGGTCAGCGTCTCGCCATGTGCTTCGGGTTTCAGTGGCACGCGGCCCTCGGCCACGCTCATCGCGGCGGGCGGCGCGGGATCGGTGAGGTAGGCGTCAAGCGCGCTGACCAAAGCTTCCGGCGGTTTCTTCCAGCCCAGCTTTTTCAAGGCCGATTTCGCGCTGCGCGGTTCAGCGATTTCGGGATGGCGGCGGGTGCCGTGGCGGCCAAGGGCAAAGGTTTTCGCCTCGCCCTTGTGGCAGGTGGCGCAGACGGTTTCGGCCGGTGTGTCGGTCCAGGCGGCGGCGATCTGCGCGTCGGTTTCGGCACCGGCGGCGTGGCATCCGGCACAGCCGACATCGGCACCGGCGTGGGCCGAGGCGGCCCAGTCATGCGCGGCGGTTTCCGAGCGCGCGGCGTCAGCCGCGCTGACGCCGGCCAGATAGGCCTCGATCGCGGCCGGATCGGGGGCAGGGCGGGTGCGGGCCAGCGCCTCGACCGGGTGAACCGGTGTCTCGGCCAGCCAGGGTTGGCCCGCGTGCTTGACCAGGAAATCTTCGTAAAGCGCGCGGTTGTCGTGATAGTTGTGGCACCCCGACCCGGCGCAGGTGTCGAATGTCAGCTCCGCATGGCTTTCACGGTCTTTGCGGATATCCTGCTGTCCTTCGGAATGGCAGGCGATGCAGTAATCACCCTGAAGGGTCAGCATCATCGGCAGGGTCGTTTCGGGCTGATGCTCGGCATGGCACGAGATGCAGAACCGCCCGTCAATCTTTTCCCAATAGGCGGCCATGCGCGGGTTGGTGAATTTCTTCAGCGGGTGGCTGTCATCGGCCGCTTTCAGATCTTCCTTGTGGCAGGTGACGCAGGTTTTGTTGATGTCCTTGCGCAGCTTGGCGGCAGAGGCGAAGGGCGCCGAGGTGTGGCAGGTTTCGCAGGCGATTTCGAGCTGGTGATGCGCCCCTGCCGTCTGGCCGGGCAGCAGCACGGTGCGATCGCCCGCAATATAGAGCCGGGCCAGCGCCGATCCCGCGATGAGAACCGTGGCCAGCGCCCAGAGGATCCAGAGAAAGCGGTTGCGTGTCATCATCCCCCCTCAGAACGCATAGACAGTCAGGACATGCACGAGCAGCAGCACCGGCAACGGCCAGACCGCCACGATATGCACCCAGGTCGGCAGGCGGCGGGCGGGTTTGCGGGCGGTGCCGATGCGGCGCGCGCGCAGCGCGTGATCACCGCCCGTGGTCAGGCCCGACAGTGCGCCGAAGATCACCGTGGCGGTGAAGGCCGTGAACAGCGCGAGGTTCAGGTTGGCGCCGGGGCGCAGGCCGGTATGCAGAAACAGCCCGGCGGCGGCCAGCAGGCCGATGCCCAGATGCACCAGCCGCCACAGATCGAAGCTGCCCAGCCTGTCCATCACGCGCAGACGCTTGCGCAGCCCGATCAGCAGCGCGGCGACGGTCAGCCCCAGCAGGATATAGCCGGTCCATTGCTTGACGATATTGTCGCGCCACAGCCACTGGGCCAGGCTCTCGGTGGTGAACTGATCGGGAAAAGGCACGCGCGGCGCGGCGCTCAACACCAGGGCGGCCAGGGCGGCGAGGGCCGAAAGCGCCAGGATCGGGCGGAAAAGGCGCACGGGCTTGGGCGGCCCGCCGGCGTTCACCAGCTCTTCCAGAAGCGGTTTGCAGGTGCCGCAGACGCTGCCGGCGCCAGTGGCAAGGCTGAGCGCATCGGCGGATGTCGCGCCGGCGGCCATACTATCACGCAGCCGACCGCAGGTGACGCCGGTGCAATTGCAAACCGTGGCCGAGGCGGGCAGCTCGGTGACCGAAAGCGCCTCTTCCGGCCACAGCAACCCGGTGCGGCGAAAGCGGTAGAGCATCCAGGGATAGACAGTCGCGCCGTCCTGCACCCCGTTCTGCGCCTGGCTGGCCTGAGGCCATGCGCCGATGGCGATCGCGCCCGCCAGCTTTCCGTTGCGGATGAAGATGCGGCGGTACTGCCCGTCGCCCCGCCAGACATGGCTGCGCACGCCGGGGGCGACCTCGAGCTGTTCGATCTGCCCGGCGGAAAATACCTCGGCGCCGATGACCTTCAGCTTGGTCGCGGGGACAGAGCCGCCATAGGCGGCAGACTCGCCTGCGATCACGGCGGCGGCGGTGTCGGCCTGTTCGTAGCCCGGCCCGACAAGCCCGTAGACAAGCCCCGCATGTTCGGCGCATTCGCCCACCGCGAAGATATCCGGATCTGCGGTCTGCATCCGGTCGTTCACGACGATGCCGCGCCCGATGGGCAGGCCGGCGTCCAGCGCCAGCCCGGTGTTGGCCCGCACCCCGGTACAGACGATCACGGTGTCGCAGGGCAGAACCTCGCCGCTGGCCAGATGCACGGTCTCGACCTTGCCGGCGCCTTCGATCCGCTTCACGGCCACGCCGGTGTGGACGCTGACCCCGAGCGCCTTGATCTTGTCGGCCAGAAGCACGCCCGCCTCGGTGTCGAGCTGGCGCGGCATCACCCGGCCCTCATGCTCGATCACGGTCACATGCGCCTGCCGCTTGCGCATCCCGCGCGCGGCCTCCAGCCCCAGAAGCCCGCCGCCGATGACGATGACGCGGCGCGCCGAAAAGCTGCGCGCCAACAGCGCCGAGGCGTCCGCGGCGGTGCGGAAGGTATAGACGCCGGGCAGGTCATGGCCGGGGATGGCGGGTACGAAGGCGTGCGAGCCGGTGGCGATGACGAGTTTGGAATAGGGCCACAGCGTGCCATCGGCACCCCGTACCCGCCGGTTGTCACGGTCGATCTTGACGACGGGAATGCCGGTGCGGCAGGTCAGCCGCCCGCTGCCCTCATTCGCTCTCGGAGTTTCAATCTCGCCGAACTGAACGTCGCCGGCCAGCAGCGGTGTCAGTTTCACGCGGTTGTACGGCTGAAAGGATTCGGCGGCCAGCACGGTGACGGTGCGGCCGTGCCGCGCGATCTCATTGGCCGCCCGCATCCCCACGGGCCCGCCGCCGATGACGATCACCGGATCGTTCGATTTTGCCGGAATGTCCGGGACGCTTTGCGGCGCACTTTCTGCCAAGCCTTACTCCACATACAAAAAGCCCATCCTCCGGCCAGATGACCGGATGAATGAGCGCCATTGCTCTTTTTGAAGCGGGTATTCGAAACGCCGTCGTTCCGAATTGCTCGGCGTCGTTGCCGTACACGGCGCTATCTTAAGAAGTCGGCCGGGCCGGAACGAAGAAGAAATCGTGAAAACTTCGCTGAAAGAACATGAAAGGCGGCCTGAGCGCAGGCAATGCTGAAAATTCCCTCATTTTTCAGGATGAGCCTGAAAAATTATGCAAGGAGATGATGTCCGGTTCGCAGGGCAGGGGGCGATGACTCTGCTCCCGCCCAGCCGATAGACCTCGCCGTTTTCAGCCCGGTTGATGAAGCGGGCCTTCACGTTATCATCCCTGTCGGTGATCAGGAGGCACCCGAAATTCTCTTCCTCGACCATCACGCCGCCGTCGGGCAGAAGCGCGAACAGGCCTTCCGACATCGTCTTGATCTCTTCGGCCTCGAACAGGGCGCTGAACAGGGTTCGGGTGTGGTCGGCGGTGAAGTCATGGAAATGATGTTGTTGGAGCCCGCAATCCGTGCCCCCGATCCCTTGTCAAAGACGTTGTTGTTGAAAGCCGCGATGGTGTGGTCATCCACGATGTCGACGTCATGCTGTGACGACCATGGCCCTTCGCGCAGCCAAAGAACCCGGTTTGTCGAGGGGCGGTACAGCATCACGGTAGAGATATGGCGCATGCTGACGAACAGGTCGCCCTGTTGCCAACAGGGGCCGTCGCCTGGCAACCCTCGCCCGGGCGGCGCATGGCCTCGACGGCGTATTTCTGGCGAAATCTTCGGAACAGGGCTGAAAATATTGAAGTTTCTTCGATTTCTTGCAACAACCGGGTCACAACGTCCGCGCGTCCGGTTTCGGCGCGGTTTTTCAGGGTTCGGATTTGGTGCTTGGTTTAAGAGAAACGAACTTTGCCGGCGGCCCGGGCCGCTGCATTCCTTTTTCGGCCCGCTGCATATCCTTGTCACAGGAGGCGGCCACGTTGGCGGCGTTTGTACAATCTATAGTCTTGGGAGAATCTGAATGGCGCTGACCACCGTTGCGACCCGGCCGATCGAAGGGCAAAAGCCCGGCACCTCTGGCCTGCGCAAGAAGACGCGGGTGTTCATGGAGCCGCATTACCTGGAGAACTTCATTCAGGCGGTGTGGAACGGGATCGGCGGCGTCAGCGGCAAGACCCTGATTCTGGGCGGGGACGGGCGCTATTTCAACGATCGCGCGGCGCAGGTGATCCTGCGCATGGCGGCGGCGGGCGGCGCGGCGAAGATGATCGTGGGGCAGGGCGCGCTTTTGTCGACGCCGGCGGCCTCC